>JAYUVG010000030.1:0-53078 GCA_043754255.1 Polaromonas sp.
CCTCGCCCCTTGCGGGGAGAGGGCGGGGGTGAGGGGTCAGGGGCGATAGTTAAAGCGTTAAGTATCGTTAGCAGCGCTCACCCTCACCCCAACCCTCTCCCCACAAAGGGAGAGGGAGCAATGGCATCAAACAGTTTTGGGCGACCTGAGTAGTTACTTTAAATCGCGTGTTTGCTCGTGACCGTGGCCACAGCGAAACACAAGAGCGTTTCTATTGCTTTGGAAAAGTTGAAGGTGGTGTACTGACAGTCCGATTCACCTATTGAAACAGCCTGCTCCGAATTTTCGGAGCAGGCTTCTGGCGGAAAGGAAAACAGATTTATGACAAAGAAAACAACTTACACGAATGAGCCTTTGGGCGACGTTGAGGTGATTCGAGACTTCTTGCCTCCTCCTTCTGAACTGGCTTTTCGCGAAGAGGGAGTGAAGGTCACGCTGGCATTGAGTAAAAGCAGCGTTGATTTTTTCAAGCTTGAAGCGTCAAAACACCAGACCCAGTACCAGCGAATGATTCGGCGTTTGCTGGACTCTTACGTAGAGGCGCATGAGCCAGCGAGCTTGGCTGCCCGTCAAACGCGGACAAGTCAAAAACAAGAGGCTGATTGATCTTTTGTCTATCAGGGAAGAGAAAACACACACCGTTCTAAGGCGTTTCTTGTTGTGTTTTAGGCTGCTAGCCCACGTAAAGTGCGCGCAAGCAGCTACTAAATTAATAGCGTGCAACGCGCCCTACAACCCCAGCATCAACTTCAAATTTTGCACCGCAGCGCCCGATGCGCCCTTGCCCAGGTTGTCCAGCCGGGCCACCAGCACCGCGTGGCGGTAAGTTTCGTTGCCAAACACGCGCAGCTCCATTTTGTTAGTGCCATTCAAGGCCAGCGCGTCCAGCTTGCCTGACTCGGGCGCTGCCTCTACCGTCACCCACTCGCTGCCCGCATAGTGCTTGGCCAGTGCGCCTTCCAGTTGCGCCGCTGTCGGTTTGCCAGCCAGCAAATCAAGGTGCAGCGGCAGTTGAACCAACATGCCCTGCTCAAAGTTGCCAACAGATGGGATAAACACCGGGCGGCGTGTCAAGCCGGTGTATTTCATGATCTCAGCCAGGTGCTTGTGCGCCAGACCCAGGCCGTACAGTTCAGACAAAGGCGCAAGACCTGCCTGGTAGGCCTCGATCATTTGCCGTCCGCCGCCGGAGTAACCACTTACAGCGGGCAACGTCAAAGCGAAATCTGACGCAATAAAACCGGCATCGACCAACGGCCGGATCAATGCAATCGCACCCGTGGCGTAGCAGCCGGGGTTGCCCACCCGATCCGCTGCGGCCACCAGTGCTTGCTGGCCTTGGGTCAGTTCAGGAAAGCCGTAAACCCAACCCGGCGTTGTGCGGTGCGCGGTCGATGCGTCGATGATTTTGGGCTTTTTGCCCGGCAGGCTGTCGATCATGGCAACTGACTCACGCGCAGCGTCGTCATGCAGGCACAAAATCACCATATCTACCGTGGCCATCAGCGCGCGTTTGGCGGCAGCGTCTTTGCGCAATTCGGGCGCAATGCTGACCAGTTCAATGTCTGCCATGGATTGCAAACGCTCACGAATTTGCAGGCCTGTGGTGCCAGCTTCACCGTCAATAAAAATTTTTGGCATGAATCGTCCCGGTCAGTCTTTTGGTAAGCGTTCAATAAGTTTGATGCACCGCACCATGATACAGTTTAGGGCTGTTTGCAAACAGCACAAACCCGCATGGCATTACCATACGACAGCAGTCGTTTGAAAGTTTTTTTATGAAAATTCACGAGTACCAAGGCAAGGAAATCTTGCGCAAATTTGGTGTGCCAGTTCCGCGCGGTATTGCTGCATTCACGGTACAAGAGGCAGTAGAAGCCGCACAAAAACTGGGCGGTCCGGTGTGGGTGGTCAAGGCGCAGATCCATGCGGGTGGGCGCGGTAAGGGCGGCGGCGTGAAAGTGGCCAAAACAATTGAAGATGTCAAGCGCATAGCAGGCGAGATTTTGGGCATGCAGCTTGTCACGCACCAAACCGGCCCGGTTGGCCAAAAAGTACGTCGCTTGTACATTGAAGACGGCGCTGACATTCAACAAGAATATTACGTGTCTTGCGTCACTGACCGCGCCACGCAAAAAATTGCTTTCATCGCCTCGTCTGAAGGCGGCATGGACATTGAAGAAGTCGCACACAGTCGGCCAGAAAAAATCATCAAGCTGTTTGTTGACCCACTGGTGGGCCTGACGGACGCACAGGGCAAAGAGCTTGCTGCTGGTATTGGCATGCCTGCCGATTCAGTGACGCAGACGGTCGACATTCTGCAAAAGCTTTACAAGTGCTACATGGACACCGACGCTTCACTGGTGGAAATTAACCCGCTGAATCGCAACAGCAAGGGCGAAGTGATGGCACTCGATGCCAAATTCAACTTTGACCCGAATGCGCTGTTCCGCCATGCAGACATCGTCGCCTACCGCGACTTGGACGAAGAAGACGCAGCTGAAGTGGAAGCCAGCAAGTTTGACCTGGCCTACATCAGCCTGGACGGCAACATTGGTTGCCTGGTCAATGGCGCTGGCCTGGCGATGGCAACCATGGACACCATCAAGCTGTTTGGCGGCGAGCCAGCGAACTTTTTGGACGTGGGCGGTGGCGCAACGGCCGAGAAGGTGACTGAAGCCTTCAAGATCATGCTGAAAAACACCAAGGTCAAAGGCATTCTGGTCAACATTTTTGGCGGCATCATGAAGTGCGACACGATTGCTGAAGGTGTGATCACGGCCTGCAAAGCCACCAACCTCTCGGTTCCGCTGGTGGTACGCATGAAGGGCACCAACGAAGACCTGGGCAAAAAGATGCTGGCCGAATCAGGCTTGCCCATCATTGCTGCGGACACCATGGCCGATGCCGCTTCGAAAATCGTTGCCGCTGTAGCGTAAACAGGAAACCAATATGTCTATCTACATCAACAAAAACACCAAAGTCATTACCCAGGGCATCACCGGCAAAACCGGCCAGTTTCACACCCGCATGTGCCGCGACTATGCCAATGGCAAGGAAGCCTTTGTGGCTGGCGTGAACCCGAAAAAAGCGGGCGAAGACTTTGAAGGCATTCCGATTTTTGCCAACGTGACTGAGGCTGCAAAGGCCACTGGCGCGACGGTATCAGTGATTTACGTGCCACCAGCTGGCGCTGCAGCAGCCATCTGGGAAGCTGTCGAAGCTAATCTGGATTTGGCGATCTGCATCACTGAAGGCATCCCGGTGCGCGACATGCTCGAAGTGCGCAACCGCATGAAAGCCAAAGAAGCTGCTGGTGGCAAGCGTACGCTGTTGTTAGGGCCCAACTGCCCAGGCCTGATCACCCCTGAAGAAATCAAGATCGGCATCATGCCCGGTCACATTCACCGCAAAGGCCGCATTGGCGTGGTCAGCCGCTCTGGCACGCTGACCTATGAGGCCGTGGCACAACTGACTGAAATTGGTTTGGGTCAATCCAGCGCTGTCGGCATTGGTGGTGACCCGATCAATGGCCTGAAACACATCGACGTGATGCGTGCCTTTAACGACGACCCGGACACTGATGCCGTCATCATGATCGGCGAGATTGGCGGGCCTGATGAAGCAGAAGCCGCCGAGTGGTGCAAAGCCCACATGAAAAAGCCTATTGTTGGCTTTATTGCTGGTGTTACAGCACCTCCAGGCAAGCGTATGGGCCATGCTGGTGCGCTGATTTCTGGCGGCGCAGACACTGCAGATGCCAAACTGGAGATCATGGAAGCCTGCGGCTTTACCGTGACGCGCAACCCGTCCGAGATGGCGAAATTGCTTAAAGCTTTGCTGTAAATTAAGAAAAATTGAGTATGGTCAACTGTTGGCCGATTGTCTTGTCTGACAATCGGCCTTTTCGATTCCCTTTGAGAGGTATCCATGGAAGAGTTCATGACAGCAAGCTTCTGGCTTGCGGTGGGACAGATCATCATGATCGACATTTTGCTGGGCGGTGACAACGCGGTTGTTATTGCTCTGGCATGCCGCAACCTGCCGCCCAAGCAAAGAACGCAAGGCATTATTTACGGCACCATGGGTGCCATTGTTTTGCGGGTAATTCTGATTGCCTTTGCACTCGCTTTGCTGGCGGTGCCGTACCTCAAGATCGTCGGTGCTATTTTGCTGCTCTGGATTGGCGTCAAGCTGTTGCTGCCCGAAGGCGATGACGATCACAACATCAGTTCCAGCGACAAGCTTTGGTCGGCAGTTAAAACCGTGATTGTTGCGGATCTTGTCATGAGCGTAGACAACGTGCTGGCAATTGCTGGCGCAGCTCAGGGTGCCGGCCAGCAGCATCAGTTGCCGCTGGTTATTTTTGGCCTGTTGGTGAGCATTCCCATCATTGTTTGGGGCAGCCAGATTGTGCTCAAGCTGATGGAGCGCTTCCCCGCCATCATCACGCTGGGTGCCATGCTGCTCGGCTGGATTGCGGGTCAGATGGCTTATTCAGACCCGGCCATCAAAGCTTATTTGCCGACCCAGGCGTACTGGTCATATATTGCCGCTGTTTGTGGCGCTGCTTTTGTCTATCTGGCTGGCAAGCTGTTGCAAAGCCGAAGAGCGGCACAAGCAAAGGTTTGACACCGCCAGAGATTCAAGTGCTCACATATCTATCCGCAACAAAAGCCTGCGCTGCATGCGCAAGTTCCTTGTGAAGCGTCATGAGGTCTGTTAACGTCGGTATGGCGAATACTTTTAACTGCTTTTGGGAAGCTCACGTAGCCTTGATGAACAGCAAAAGATATAGAAACAACGGATGTCATTCGTGAAACTGGCACCGAGCCGAAGACCTCTGTCCTGCAAGTTGCGGGCAGCTTTCCCTGTGGAGACACCGCCGCTGGCAACGTAAATTTTAGTTAAAACTATGTACGAGATATGCACTGATACCGACGCGGGGATGATTCGGGAAAACAACGAGGATGCGGTGGCGATCGACCCGGTCACGGGTTTGTGCATTTTGGCCGATGGTATGGGCGGATACAACGCAGGTGAAGTTGCAAGCACCATGGCGTGCACCTTTATCAAATCAGAATTGAGCCGCTGGCTGTCTGAAGCCGGCGCAAATGCCAACGGCAAAGAAGTAAAGCGTGCTCTGGAGATTTGTGTAGAAAACGCAAACCATTCCATTTTTAGTGCTGCCAATTCGAACCCGCAGTTCACGGGCATGGGCACAACGCTGGTTGTGGGTGTTTTTCAGGCCTCTCGCCTGGTGTTGGGGCATATTGGCGACTCCCGCTGTTACCGGTTGCGGGGAGATGATTTTCAGCAAATTACCAAAGACCACTCTTTGCTCCAGGAGCAGATTGAAGCCGGACTGCTGACGCCAGAACAGGCTTTGACTTCTTCAAACAAAAATCTGGTCACGCGGGCACTCGGCGTTGCAGATGCTGTTTTGCTTGATGTTTCAGAGCACATCGTTGAAGACGGTGACCTTTACCTGATGTGTTCTGACGGCTTGTCAGACATGGTGCGGGATGCTGTGCTGGCAACCACTTTGCAGGGTAACTTCACTCTGGAACAAAAGGCCAGGCAATTGGTTCACGCCGCCAACGACAATGGCGGGCGGGATAATATCTCGGTTATTTTGACGCATGCAAAGCACACCGCCCTCAAGCGGGGGATCCTGTCCCGGATTCTGGGAAAGTAACGTGGTGCATAAAATTTTAAAAACAAACAGGAGGCAACCATGCCGAAAATGATCGTTTCGATTGATGGTGTTGTCATCAAGGAAGTCCAGCTCACCAAAGACCGTACCACGCTTGGACGGCGTCCTTACAACGACATTGTCATTGACAATCTGGCTGTGAGTGGCGAGCACGCGGTGCTGCAAATGACCGGCAATGACGTTCATCTTGAAGACCTGAACAGCACCAACGGCACCTATGTCAATGGCAAAGCTGTTAAAAAACAGACGCTGTTGAACCATGACGTGGTGGAAATCGGCAAGTACAAAATCAAATTTGCCAATGAAGCAGCAGATGCTGGGTTTGATAAAACCATGGTGTTCAAACCCGGGTCTGCGGGGCTAGCGCCATCTGCAGCGCCGCCAAGTGCTTCAATGCCAGTACCATCTGGCGCGCCAATGGCTGCTGTCAATGCTGCAATCAAGGTCATGTCGGGCGCTGCAGCCGGGCGGGAAGTACCACTGGTCAAAGTAGTGACAACGATTGGCAAACCAGGTGTTGCAGTAGCAGCCATCACGCGGCGGCCACACGCATTTGTGATCGCGCATGTGGAAGGAGCGAGCAAACCTTCACTGAACGGCACGCCCATCGGCAGTGAGCCGGCGGCGCTGAAAAACGGCGATTTGCTGGAACTTGCAGGCACCCAAATGCAATTCGTGCAGCACTGAGCTGACAGGAAAACGACTGCCGGGCTTTGTCTTTTTTTCGCGGCGTTCCAGAGATTCCATGCAATTGTTTTTGAGGCACTGGCGGCGCTTTGTCATCACGTTGATGCCATTGCTGTTTGCGCTGATGCACGCTGGCGGGTTGCTGCAAATAGGCGTTTTAAGCCGACTTGACGCTATCATTTACGATGCACGGTTGCGCGCCACCATGCCGCAAACCCTGGACGAAAGAATCGTAATCGTCGATATCGACGAAAAAAGTCTGGCAGAGCTTGGCAGGTGGCCGTGGGGACGCAACAAGCTGGCCGAGTTGACAACTGAACTGCTGGACAGACAAAAAGTAGCCTTGGTCGGCTTTGACGTGGTGTTTGCAGAAGCTGATGACAGCTCTGGGTTGAAGCGCCTCAAGCAGCTGGCCCAGAATGAATTTGCAAAACAACCCGGCTTTGCTGAAAAACTCAACCAGCTGCAGCCCGAGCTTGACTACGATCTGCTGTTTGCCAAATCCCTTGAAAATCGCCCCATCGTCATGGGCTACTACATGACGAGTGACCGGGATGGGCGGGTCAACGGTGTCTTGCCCAAGCCTGTCATGGACAAGCAGCTCCTGCAAGGAAGGCCGATCACATTTACCAGTTGGGACGGCTACAGCGCCAACATCAGCCAGTTGGCAACAGCAGCACCTGTTGGCGGGTTTTTCAATTCCATCACTGAAAACGATGGTGTGGTGCGCTCCATTCCACTGCTGGCAGAATTTAACGGGCAATATTACGAGTCGCTGTCCTTGGCCATGTTCCGGATGCTGGTGGGCTCTCCCCGGGTCGAGCCCGGTTTTCCTCAAGAAAAGTTTTTAAGCCATAGCTACCAGGGCCTGGAAAGCATTTTGCTCAAGCAAGGCAACAAAACGCTGGCAATACCCGTTGATGACCGGGTTGCTACCCTGGTGCCGTACCGCGGTAGAGGCGGTGTTAACGGCGGATCGTTTCGCTATGTATCGGCCTCAGACCTGATTGCCAAACGCATCGCTCCCGAAACATTAAAAGGCAAAATCATTTTGCTGGGTACCACCGCGCCCGGGATTCTGGACTTGCGGGTGACACCGGTTGGCGAGACATATCCCGGCGTGGAAGCACATGCCAATGTGATTTCTGGCCTGCTGGACGGCAAGATATTCGTCAAACCTGACTATGCTTTCGGCTTTGAGGTGGTCATTTTGCTCTTATCTGGCCTGGTGCTGGCCATTGCCCTTCCTTTGTTGTCTGCTCCCAAAGCAGTAGCAGTCAGTGTTCTGGTCATTGGGGCACTGGTCGGGCTTAATTTTTGGCTGTACCTGGATTTGGGCCTGGTGTTGCCGCTGGCCAGTGCGCTGGTGATGGCGCTGATGGCGTTTGCCCTGAACATGAGCTACGGCTACTTTGTTGAAAGCAAATCCAAGCGCGACCTGGCCAATTTGTTTGGCACCTACGTGCCGCCCGAGCTGGTTGATGAAATGGTCAAGGACGCCAGCAGCTACAACATGAAGGCAACCACCAAAGAGTTGACGGTGATGTTTTGCGACATGCGCGGCTTCACCCAGATGAGCGAAACCATGGAGCCGACCCAGCTGCAGGCATTGCTCAACACCGTGTTCAGCCGCCTGACAGACCAGATCCGCGCCAACCGAGGCACGATTGACAAATACATGGGGGACTGCGTGATGGCCTTTTGGGGGGCGCCGGTTGACACGCCAGACCATGCCAGCCTGGCCGTGAAAACAGCGCTGGAAATGGCCGAAGCCATACGCGCTTTGAATGTGGAGCATCGCAGCCAGGGCATCCCTGAAATCGGTATTGGCATTGGCCTGAACACCGGCACCATGTGTGTCGGCGACATGGGTTCGAGCGTTCGGCGCAGCTACACCGTCATTGGTGATTCGGTCAATTTGGGTTCGCGCCTGGAAGGCCTGTCAAAAACCTACGGAATTGACATTGTGGTCAGCGAATCTACCCGCCAGCAGGCCAACAATTTTGTATGGCAGGAACTGGACAAAGTGCGCGTCAAAGGCAAAGACACTGCAGTCACCATTTACTGGCCGCTGGCAAACTCAAGCAAAGTCGATGATGACAAACTGGCTGAGCTTGATTCCTGGGCGCAGGTCTTAAAAGCCTACCGCGCACAAGACTGGAATCAGTTTGACGTGCAATCCCTGCATTTACAACGCCTGAATGCCAACAAATACCTTTACCAAGTCTATGCAGAACGTGTAGCCTCCATGAGGTTATTGCCGTTCGACCCGGACTGGGACGGAGCCACTAACTTTCAGACCAAGTAAGCCCATGGGGCCGTTCAAGCGGCAGGCAAAACGACATTCACCATAAATTTTTAAACGCGTATGAAAATCAGGGTTTTAGGGTGTTCAGGAGCTATCGCAAAGGATTGCCGAACCACCTCTTTTTTAATTGACCACGACGTGTTGATTGATGCCGGCACTGGCGTGGGCGACTTGACGCTGGAAGAAATGCAAGGCATTGACCACGTATTTTTGACCCACTCCCATTTAGACCATATTGCCGCGTTGCCTTTGATGGTGGACGCTGTTGCCGCAACAAGAACCACACCCATTCAAGTCCACGCGTTGCAACCAACCATTGACGCGCTCAAGGCGCACATTTTTAACAACACCATCTGGCCTGATTTTTCAAAAATACCGACACCACAAGCGCCTTTTATTACCTTTCATGCTCTGGAGACCGGCCAAACGCGGGCAATCGCAGGCAAAGTGATTGAAGTATTGCCGGCGGTACACACCGTGCCAGCCGTGGGATATGCCGTAACTGCAGGCAAGGCCAGCTGGGTGTTTACGGGCGACACCGAAGTCAATCCGGCTTTCTGGAGGCGCGTGAACGAACTTGATGTGGCCATGCTGGTGATTGAAACTGCATTCAGCAACAAAGAGCAAGATCTGGCCAGGCGCAGCCTGCATCTGTCACCCGTAGCGTTGGCCGGCGAGCTTGACTGCATCGACACATCCAGAAACTATCCGATTTACATCACCCACACCAAACCCTTTGAAACTGAACTGATCATGGCTGAAATCCAGCAATTTGATCAAATTTTTCCATTGGGCAATGATGTAAAGCACGACATTCACTGGCTCAGGGCAGGGCAAGAGTTTGAGCTATGAGAGCAGCCATTGGGCAAACCCCGGAAAACGATTTTTACAACTCCCAATTGCTGGCGCCGCAAGAGCGCGGCATTACTTTTGAGGCGCTGTTTTTCAGGCAGCTTCAGCAGGTCACGAACAAAATTCATCAGACTGACAATGTCGATCAGATCATGCTCGATGTCAGCAACGACATCTGTAAGCTTTTCAATGCAGACCGTCTGACTTTGTATGCCACCAACGACGACCGCAGCGCCATCGTGTCCAAAGTCAAAACTGGTTTAAACAGCACCCAGGATTTGAAGTTGCCTGTTGGCACCCAAAGCATTGCAGGCTATGTGGCCATGTCTGGGCAGCTGCTCAACATTGCAGATGTTTACGACATTGGTGCGCTCAAGAAAATTCACCCCAGCCTTAGTTTTTTGCAGGCGGTTGACAAGCGCTCTGGTTACCGCACCAGGGAAATGCTGGTGGCTCCCGTGCTGGACGGCGACATTTTGTACGGCGTCCTGCAGGTGATTAACAACCGCAGCAACCAGCCGTTTGGCGAGCTTGATGAAGACGGAGCCCAGCAACTGTGCAAAACGCTCGCTATCGCCATTCGCCAGCGCATGCAGAAACTGGCCGATGTGAACCACCGGCCTGACAGCTTCAGCCAGCGCAAAGCCACCCAATACGACGGCCTGGTCACAAGCGGCGTACTTGCCCAGGAAGATCTGACAAACTGTATTCAAAAAGCGCGCGAACAATCCGAGACTGTGGAACATTTGCTGATGGCAGACCATGGCATTCGGCCTGCGCAGATTGGCCCATCACTGGCCCAATTTTTCGGCGTCGGTTATGAGCCTTTCAATACAGGCCGCATTCGCTCTGAAATGCTGCACGGGCTGCTCAAGCGTGAATTTATTGAGCAGCAGGGCTGGATACCCCTTGAAGAAACCACCGAAGGCCTGGTCGTCATGTGTGTGGACCCCGAGGCTGTACGCGGCGCACGCGTGGTGCCCCAGGTGTTTCCGCGCACCAGCAAATTTGCCTATCGCGTCACGACCCAAACTGAATTTGAAGAAACGCTGGGCCAGTTGTTTGGTGCGGGCAACGAAGGCGGCTCGATTGACCAGCTGCTGGCCGACATGGACTCGCCACTGGACAACGATGCGCACGATGAATCGGCGCTGGAGTCAGCCGCCGCTGACAACGAGCTGGTCAAGTTTGTCAACAAAGTCATCATCGATGCGTACCACCAGAAGGTCTCAGACATCCACATTGAGCCCATGCCCGGCAAAGCCAAAACAGGCATCCGCTTCAGGATAGATGGCACGCTGCAACCTTATATTGAGGTGCCCGCGCAGTTCAGGCAAGCCATGGTGACGCGGCTCAAAATCATGTGCGACCTGGACATTTCTGAAAAGCGCAAACCGCAAGACGGCAAAATCAAATTCAAGAAATACGGCCCGCTTGATATTGAACTGCGCGTTGCCACCATTCCGTCAAGCGGCGGGGTTGAAGACGTGGTCATGCGCATCTTGGCAGCTGGTGAGCCCATTCCGATTGACAAGCTGGGCTTGACTGCACACAACCAGCAGCGGCTTGAAAAAACCGTCAGCAAGCCCTATGGATTGTTCTATGTATGCGGCCCCACAGGCTCAGGCAAAACCACCACGCTGCATTCCATATTAAAGTTTTTGAACACGCCTGACACCAAAATCTGGACTGCAGAAGACCCGGTCGAGATCACGCAAAAAGGCCTGCGCCAGGTCCAGATCAACAAAAAAGCCGGCATTGACTTTGCCCTGGTCATGCGCGCCTTCTTGCGCGCTGATCCCGACATCATCATGGTTGGCGAGTCGCGCGACAAGGAAACAGTGTCAATGGGTGTGGAAGCATCACTGACAGGCCACATGGTGTTTTCAACCCTGCACACCAATTCAGCGCCCGAGTCCATCACCCGCCTGCTCGACATGGGCATGGATCCGTTTAATTTTGCCGACGCATTGCTGGGCATTTTGGCGCAGCGCCTGGCCAAAAAGCTGTGCGACTGCAAAGAGGCCTACGCGCCCGGCGCCCAAGAGCTCAAAGATTTCATCAAGGAATATTCTGAAGAATTGCGTCACTCCGATGCGTGGAAAACGGACGCCGGTGGCGAATCACAAAACCTGCTCAACGAGTGGACTGAGCGTTATGCAGTTGACGGGCAACTCAAGCTTTACCGAGCTGTGGGCTGCGACAAATGCAACAAAACCGGCTACAAAGGCCGCATCGGCCTGCACGAATTGATGATTGCCGACGATGCCGCCAAAAAGCTGATTCAGGAGCGCGCAAGGGTGGCCGAGCTGTTTGCCAGCGCCGTCAACAGCGGCATGCGCACTTTGAAGATGGACGGCATGGAGAAAGTGTTGATGGGGCTGACTGATTTGAAGATGGTGCGGTCGGTTTGTATCAAGTAGCGCCTCGATTCCAATCTTTTTCAAGTTTAAGCAAGCGCGCAAGCCGCTGCCATCAGATTGGGCGCAGAAACAGGAAATCTCTCTCTGCAGATGTGTTTTTCAGTATAAACGTACAAATTTATAATTTATACTGAAAAGATGTACTGGCATGAACTGACCGACCTTCAAAAAAGGCAATACGTCGATGCCGAATCGGTATTCATGGCCCTGCGCGACGCACAGAAAGCGGCCCAAGCCGTGCGCGGCTCCATGCTCTGGCGACAGGTCAGTGGCAAGACCTACTTGATACGCACCAACATTGACAACTCACAAAAGTCGCTGGGTGCTCGCAGTCTGGAGCTTGATGCGGTATACAAAAAATTCATGGCGCGCAAAAAAATCTCAAGCGAGCGTGTTGCTGGCTTGCGGCAAACCCTGCAGTTGCACCAAAAGCTGAACCGCGCCCACCGCGTGGGCCGAACGCCTGAAATCGTCGTAAAGATCCTGAATCGCCTCCACAAGTCCGGCATCAGCGAGCATTTCATCACGGTGGGCACGCATGCCCTGTTTGCCTATGAGAGTTCTTGTGGCGTGCGCTTTATGGACGAAGCCACCACCACGCAAGACATTGATCTGTTGATGGACACGCAAAAGCAGCGGCTGCTGGCATCGACGCTACAGGGGCAGAGCGAATCACTTCTATCTACGCTGCAAAAGGTAGACCCCACCTTTGATTTGCGCGACGATCAGCTCTACCCCGCCGTCAACGCCAGCGGCTTTGAGGTAGACGTGATCCGCAGCATTGCCAAAAACCACGACCCTCATCCGCTGCAAGCCACCCCGGCCGAGCGCGACTTTTGGGTGGTGCAAGTAGCCAATGGCGCGCAGATGGCGTCCGCCGAGCGCTTTTCCCAAATGGTGGTGTCCGCCTCGGGCCACATGGCGCTGATGACCACGCTGCACCCAATGGTGTTTAGCCGCCTCAAGCAAGCCCTGGCGCTTAGCCCCACACGCGATCCGCTCAAGAGATCCCGTGACGCCTTGCAGGCGCGTGCGGTTGGAGAATTGGTTGAAGAAATCATGCCGCATATGCGCGCCGTGCAGAACCCAAGCCCTACAGATGAGGCTCCGTAAGCGCCTTGCCGCTGTACGTTTCCGCACCTTTTCAATTAACGCCACTCGCTTGAAAATGCAAACCATTTAGTGCTGCAGCCCTTGTAATATGCGCGCAAGCAGCTATGTTTTTTATAGTAACTTGTTTCAATAGGCCGGCCGTCGTAACGCGCTGACAAATGCTAAAAACGCTGCCGTGAAACTGATTCAGGAGCATGCACAGTGGGCTGAGCTGTTTGCCAGCGCGGTTAACAGCGGTATACGCACTTGCAAGGTAAACGGCAGGGAAAATGTTGATGGGCTTGAAGGATTAAAAGATGGTGCAGTTGGTTTGTATTGAGTAGGCCAAACAGCCGTCACGCTATCGAGTCAGCTGCATGCAAGACAAGTCACTATTAACTTTATAGCAGCTTGCGCCCATATTGTGTGGGCTAGAAAGCTAAATTAAGCGTAAATTCGTAACTACTCAGCGCTTGTCATCCCGGCCTTGAGCCGGGATCCATCTCCCCTACGGTGATTGCATGGGAGCTGGTTCATGGATTGCGGATCAAGCCCGCAATGACATGCAAAGGAGCTGAGTAGTTACGTAAATTCAATACAAAGCGCGCGCGGTTCTACCACATCACCAACGCCAACGCCAAAGCCAAGGCTAATTTCCATGATGGCTTGCACGGCCAGTGCTGCCGGTGAGCAGTGCAAGAGAGTTTTACAACTCTTTATCCAGATACAATAATTATCAGATTTGGATAAATTGGGATAAACGTGATGGCATCGAACGACATATTTCACCGGTCAACCTATGCTGAGCAGATGGCTGAGCAGTTACTAATGCCTGCTCCACTACAGACAAATGTTCGTTCTGGCGTTTTTCTGTCGGGCATTCGTCGGGTTGGCAAGACTACTTTTTTGCGCCAAGACCTGATTCCCGCACTGGAGGCACGCGGCGCATTGGTTGTTTATGTTGACCTTTGGGCTGACCGTAACAAAAGCTCAGCGGCGCAGGTCTATGAAGCGGTTCGTGAAACACTCAGGCAGTTGCAGACGCCTGATTCAGGCCTACTTCAACGGTTTAAAGGGCTTAACCTCGGAGCGGCGGGATTCGCGTTTGGCTTTCAGCTTGACAGCCTGGGCGTGAACAAAGGCACAACTTTGGCGCAGGCATTTGAGGAGCTGGTTGCCAAGGCCAAGACCAACGTGGTGCTGATCGTTGATGAAGTGCAGCAAGCAGCAAGCTCAGACGAGGGATCCAACCTGCTGCATGCACTGAAGGCTGCCCGCGACGCCGTTAACTCCAAACCTGGCACACCCGGCTATTTTTTGTTTGTGGGCACAGGTTCGCACAAATCATTGATTACTGACATGGCAACCCGCCGCTCCCAGCCATTTACTGGCGCGGTGGCCACCAACTACGACTTGCTGGGCAGAGACTTCGTACAGTGGCAGCTTGACCGCATCGCTGGCACGCCAGGGGTGGTGTTGCCCAGCCTGGACGCAGCCTGGCAGGGTTTTCAGGCCATGGGCAACCGGCCTGAAGAGCTGCTGAAAGCACTGGTACAGCTGCAAACCACCCAAGCGCCAGCCGACCAGGCATTTGCCATCGTTTCGGCAACGTTAGCCACGGCTGCGGCTGATGTAGAACTGCAAGCAATTCAAGACTTCGGCGACCTGGGCAAAGCAATCTTTTCCCGAGTGACCGCAGGCAAGGAAGAAGGCGTTGCAGGGTTGTTCAGTGCTGAAGCGCTGGCGTACTACTCCCGGCAAACAGGCACGCTGGTGGAGGCTCAACAGGTTCAAAACCTGACCGACAAAATGGTAGCCGCCAACTTGATTGCACGCCCCGGCCACGGCATTTACGCCGCAGCCGACCCGTTTGTTCGCAAGGTGTGGCTAAGCCGCGCCGCAATGGTGCTTTCAGGCGCAGTGCCAGGCGCTGCACACGCTGCTGCGCCAAAGCCTCCACCGGATCAGTTCTAGTGCATCAAGCCACGCGTTTGCAATCGATAACCCAGACGCTGCGACATGGGTGGCCGCAAGTTTTACCGCGCTGAAGGCCGCATTGGCTTACATAAACTGATGACTGCCGACGAGCCTGCCAGAAAGCTAATTCAGGAGCGCGCAATAGTGGCCGAGCTGTTTGCAAGCGCTGTCAACAGCGGTATGGGTTTCTTGCAGATGGACGGTATAGGGAAGTTGTTGATAGGCGTGACGAATTGAAGATGGTTCGGTCGGCTTGTATCAAACGACGAAATAAGTGACGAAATTGTCACAATAGGTTTTATGTTGACCATTCATGTCATGTTACAAGCTGGTTTTAACGTAACAGTGTGCATATAGTCACTACTTTTAACGCCCGACCGACCTGGCACGCAACCTGCTGAAATAAATCGGTCAGCGTTCTCGTAATTTTATTTCAAACCAGGAGTTTTTCATGCAAATCAAGCGTTCTATTCAAAAGGGTTTCACCCTCATCGAGCTGATGATCGTTGTCGCGATTATTGGTATTTTGGCTGCAGTGGCTTTGCCGGCATATCAGGATTACACCGTGCGCGCGCGCGTCTCTGAAGGTATGGTAGGTGCTTCTGGTGCTAAAGTTGCAGTTGCTGAGAATGCCGCCAGTGGCTCAGCGTTTGCCTCTGGCTGGAGTGCTCCAACTGCAACTTCAAATGTTGCTGCGCTTGGCATTGATGTAACTACAGGCAGGATCGATGTCACGACCACATTACGCGCTGGGAATGGCGGCTTTTCTCTGACCCCGACGGCTAACGGCGGGGCGCTTACAGCTGGAACACCGCCAGCAGGTGGAAATATAGTTTGGACTTGTGCAGCTAGTACTGCTGGCGGCAGTGCCACTGCTATTGCAGCAAAATATTTGCCAGCAGCCTGCCGTTAACCTGAGCTCTGTAGTGCTTGGCGTCAGCCATAGTAAAAAATGCGCCGTAGGGCGCATTTTTTTATTTGTGAAATAAATGCGATGAGAAAACAAAAAAATATATGGGTTGTTCTGTTCGCTGCGACATTGACCTTACCATTGCTGACTTTTTACCACTACCCGCCTAATGGTTCTGTTTTTGCAGATGGGTTGTCGTTAGGTTTATGGGCTCTTGTAGCCGTAGCGCTTGTGATGGCTGGTTTGAATCAGTCCCTAAAAGGTGTGCGGCTGAAATCTGAACCGTTGTTTGAGTTAGGGCAGTTACGCTTAAGAACTGTTCGCCTTTACGACTACCTTAGCTCGCCAAATAGTGTCTATCTGATTTTAGGAGTCAGTATTTTTTGTTGGGCGATACAAGTCCGTCAAGGGCAATACGGCTTTTTATCTGTTGTGCTGACAACCTGCGGGGCTGCGGTTTCAGCATGGGCTGCTTTTGTCATGGGCACCCGCTGGGCACAACACCGAAAGACTGACGATTGCGCTGCCAACTTTGCACTAGCACTTTTGTGGATGGGTGTGGTTGTCAGCTGTGTTGGTTGGGTGCAATATTTTTCTGTAGATGGTTATTGGCCATGGATCAACCCATTAGCGACACCAGGGCGTATTTACGGGAATCTGCGGCAACCGAATCATCTTGCGTTGGTTATTGCATGGGCTGTTTGGGGCATTGTTTGGTACAGCACGCGAAAGGGAGTGCCGTCATCATCGGGCATTCTGGCCTTGATGTTCGTCGTGCCCGTGCTGGCAATGACAGGTTCGCGAATGGGGCAGGCGCTTCTGGGTGGCTTTGTGGTGTTGTCATGGGTTTCACCACATCGTGGGTTGCGCTTGAAATTTACTTTGATTGCAGTCGCGATTTACATAATTACCTGGTTGCTGCTAGGCCCTATTGCCCAAAACGGAGGGCCTGCATTCTTTGGACTACGTGGTGCATTGGGGAGCTCTACTGGCAGCCGATTTGAGCTTTGGAGTCAAGTTATTCATATGCTTGGACAGCTGCCTTGGTACGGTTGTGGTATCGGTCAGTTTAATTTTTGCTGGACGCATTCGGTTTTGGAAGAGCGCGTGCATGGCGCTGTCTTTCATGCGCACAACTTGATCCTGCATGGGTTGGTTGAATGGGGCTGGCCGTTGACCTTATTGCTTATGTTGTGGCTGACGGTCGGCTTGGCGTTATTTGTTCGCTACGGGTTAAAGAGTGCAGCGGCGCTGCCCGCAGGTCTTTTGTTATCCAGCTTACTTTACGCAATGCTTGAATATCCTTGGTGGTATTCGTATCTGCTGTTGCCCACATCATTTGCGGCAGGCTGGATGTGGTCACTGTCTTATAAAGAATATCTCAACGCTGAAAATGCCAAGTTTAATTCGAGTCAGGTTGTTCTTAGTGAAACAAGACTTTTTGGAAATAAGCTCCGCGCTGCGTTACCGGGTGTATTTTTACTGTGCTTTGGCATTGTGTATGTACTGCAGTATCTGCCGCTTCGCTTTCTTTTTGCGGCTGGCTACGTCAAACCGATGGAGGTAGAAGAGCTACATAAGATCAATTCCCAGGCCGCGCTTTTCTCAATGCCTCTGTCTTACGCCATTGTGATGAAACTAACTGAGAACGTCATAGCTGAGGATGCTGCCTCAATGATTCCGTATTTAAAACTTGCTGGCAGAGGAGCAAACGACCCTGAATTTCTAAGCCGATTTGCTGTGGTTTCTGCGTTAGCACAACAGCATGCAATGGCACAGCATTTGGCCTGGCGTGCGATGCAATCTGATCCTGGGCAGCGCGAAAAATTAAGACGTACGGTTGAAAAAATGAATTCGCCCGCGCTGGGAATTTTTGCTGCATACCTAGACAACCCAACAATGGTAAATTTTGATCGTTCTGTTTTTTACAGGTAAATTGACATCTGGCTTTGCGCATCTATTGCCTTGCAAAACTGAAATTTCTCATTTCAATAATATGAACTTCAAAGCCAGATTCTTTGGCGCAGGCCTGCATTTGGCCATCAGCGTTGTCATTGCAGCGCTGGCCTGGCTGGCTATATCCAGATTTTTTTACCCGTACCCATTTATTGAAATCTCAGGGGGTCGCCAATTATTTTTGTTGATCGTCGTAGTGGACGTGGTTTTGGGGCCGCTACTGACTTTTGCAGTATTGAGCCCCGGTAAAGTTCGGCAGGTATTGAAACGTGACTTGATGGCGATTGGTACGGTGCAACTGGCGGCACTTTTATATGGGCTGGGGATCATGTACGCATCCCGCCCGATTTATCTGGTGCACGAGGTGGACCGTTTCAAAGTAGTAAGCGCTGCGGATATTGATGAAGCGGATCTGACCGAGGCCGCGCCTGAATTTCGGCGGCTGCCCTTCGTTGGCGTTGAAACCATCGGTCTTCGCGAAGCCCGCAACAGTGCCGAAAAGCTCAGTTCCCTGGATCTCGAAATTGCAGGAAAAGACCTGGCAATGCAACCCGGCTGGTGGCAACCTTTGAGTAGCGACAACCGCGCCTCCATACGCCAGCGTGGGAAATCTATTGCCTTGCTAAGGCAGCGGGCAACCGATGGCGGGGCTGGGCTTGATCGAATTTTGAGCGCAAGCGGGGTGCGCGATGAAGATGCCATTGCACTGCCGTTGGTAACGCGCACGGTCAGCTGGTCTGTGCTGCTGGACAAGCGCGACCTCAGGATATTGGGCTATTTGCCAATTGACCTTTTTTGAATCGATGCAGCTTCCTGGCCGACTGAAGTTTTCTGCACGGCTGCGGTGCAAGACAACAGATTAACGCGCTGGCTCAAACTTCTGAATCAAAATAGACCCTTTGGGCAGGGTGTGGCCGAATCCGGTTGCAAAGAAAGTCAAGCTGAGGGGTTAATTGGGGTCAGATTCCAATTAATCTGCTCTGCTACATAATATATAGCTGCTTGTACCCATGTCAATTAGGCTACTAGGCAAAAATACTCAAAGTGACAGCAAAAAAACAGTTCATTAATTAAATTTTTGCAAGCCGCTTTGCGCTAAGCGTCAGCCCAGTATCTGCGCAGCAAACTCCAGCGGCGCCATAACGCGTGCTTGCAGCGGCCCTGTTTGCAGCAGCAGCTTGTCCCCGGTAACCAGCATCAAGTCTTCCCGGCTGGTCAGCAAGTCCCACAAAAATTGATTGCCACTATCTGGTGAAGCTAACGCATTGGCTTGCGGCGGTACGTGTAAAACAATAGCGTGCCGTGTCAGGGAGGTCAAAATTGTGTCTATTTCCGACTCAGCAAGTCGATGCAGCATGACTAGCTTTGGCCGCAGAAGTACAGCGCGATATTCGGCCAATAGCGCCTCCGACAGTGCAAAGCGAAAGCTGGCGCGCAACATGCTGTCGAGGATTTTTGCCACTGGAGAATCAGCATGGCTGCTGAGGAGCCCGGCCACCACCACGTTGGTGTCGATAATAAAAACCGGATTCACTGCGAACGGCGCGAACGTTGAACCTCATTAACCGCCAAGTCCATAACCTGCTGCTGACTGAGGCCGTTCGCGGTTCTTGCCCGGCGAACAAGCTCGGACGCGTCATTCAATGATTTGACACCGTAAAAATCCAGGCTCTCGTCAATCAGCTGCCCAATCGTTTTCCCTCGCACAGCTGCAGTTTCTTTCAGTGCACAGTAGCGCGGCTCCGAAAGTGTGATGGTCAGGCGGGTCATAAAGCGGTCTCTCGGTGCAAAAGGTTTGGTGATTATGCACCAATGTGCTAAAGCACCAATTACCTGCTGGCGGATCTAGATTCATCGCGAGGCTCAGATTTACACAACCAAGCAACGACAATACGGCGCTGATGACGCCCCTGTTTTGCTTTTCCGCATTTTTGTTGCTTACGCTGCCGTGGCTTAGCCCGTTGGCGTCAGGCCCGTCGCCTACGGTTGCGCCGTGGTTAATTTCAATGGCTTGCGCGGTTGTTGTTTTGCTGCTTTTTTCTTTGCAAAGTAAAGCGCAAGCTCACGTATCCAGCCCATCGCCATCCAATGTGCCTTACCGATTTGCCACATCGGTTTTGACGGCTGGCCTTGTCAGCAGTGTGCTGGCGCTGCTGCAATATTTTGATGTTGAAGCGCTGTTTGCGCCATTGATCAGCTTGACCGAGCCAGGTCAGGCTTTTGCCAACCTGCGCCAGCGCAATCAGTTTGCATCGCTGACGAGTATGGCTTTGGCAGCGCTGTTGTGGCTGGCGGTGCAAGTCAGGCAAACACCATCGACACCCACCTTTCTGCGCTCTGGCCTGCTGTTAGCCGCAGCGGCTTTGCTGTCTGTGGGCAATGCTATTTCATCATCGCGTACGGGTTTGTTTCAGTTAGTGCTGCTGTGCGGCTTGTATGCGGTGTGGGGCGGTTGGCGTTTTGCGCCGCTTCGCCGCTTGCTGGTTTGCGCGGTGCTCGCATACGGCTTCGCTATGTTTGCAATGCCTTACCTGGCCGGGCTTGATGTGGCTTCTCATGGCGCTTTTGCGCGGTTGGGCAGGGACGATGCATGTAGTAGCCGCATGGTGTTGTGGTCTAACGTGCTGCATTTGATCGCGCAAAAACCATGGCTGGGCTGGGGTTGGGGGGAGTTGGACTTTGCGCACTTCATCACCCTGTACCACGGGCCGCGCTTTTGCGATATTTTGGACAACGCGCACAACTTGCCGCTGCACCTGGCGGTTGAGCTGGGTGTGCCCGCAGCACTACTGGTGTGCGGTGGATTTGCCTGGTGGGTGGTGCGGCAAAAGCCGTGGTTAGAGAGTGACGCATCGCGTCAAATGGCCTGGGCAGTGATGGCGCTTGTCTTGCTGCACAGCATGCTCGAATACCCGCTGTGGTACGGGCCGTTTCAGATTGCTTTTGTTTTGTGTCTGCTTATTTTGTGGCGCAGGCCAACATCAGCATTTAATATCAAAAATGATGCCAAATATGCATCAAATAGGCCTCTAGCCGACGTAAACAGCGCGCAAGCAGCTATTATTAGTATAGCGTCAGCAGTTGCCTTGGCCGCCATTGTTTACGCCGCTTGGGACTACCACCGCGTCAGTCAAATCTATCTGCAACCAGAGGCGCGACACGCGGCGTATCAAGCCGACACCCTGGCACACGCACGCAAATCAAGGCTGTTTGCAGACCAGGCGCTGTTTGCTGAATTGATGTTGACGCCGCTTACGCCCGCAACAGCTCTGCAGGTGTATGCGAGTGCTGGCTATTTGCTGCACTACTCACCAGAGCCGCGGGTGGTTCAAAAGCTGGTTGAAAGCGCGGTCATGCTGGGCAAAGATGCTGAAGCTTTGGCGTACCTGGCGCGGTTTAAAGCAGCCTTTCCCAAAGAGCATGCTGCGTGGGCAAAAGCAATTTAAACGCCCGTTTAAACCTCATTACTTATTCAAAAAACTCCCAGACTTGCCGCCATGCTTTTCAAGCACGCGTACATCGGCAACTAGCATGCCCCGATCCACCGCTTTGCACATGTCGTAAATCGTTAGCAGCGCTATTTGTGCTGCGACCAGCGCTTCCATTTCAACGCCGGTGGGCCCTACGGTTTCGACTGTGGCGGTGCAGGTGATGCTGCTCGTTGATTCATCAGTTTGAAAATCAACCGCTACCCTCGTCAGCGCCAGCGGATGGCAGAGCGGGATCAAATCGCTGGTTTTTTTGGCCGCCATGATGCCTGCTATGCGGGCAATACCCAGCACATCGCCTTTTTTGGCGCTGCCCGTCAGGATGATTGCCAGCGTGGCCGGATTCATCACAATGCGGCCCTGCGCAATCGCGATGCGGTGCGTTGCTGGCTTGGCGGCAACATCGACCATATGGGCCTGGCCCTGGGCATCAAAATGGGTGAGCTGCGAGCCAGGTGGCGCGGCGGGTGTCGTGGGCAAAGACATACGATTACAGAACCTTTACAACAAGCACGCATCATAGAGGCCATGCATTTTTCCTTTCACTTAACGGTTCCCGTTTTAAAAATAGTCCTGGGGGCTGCGCTGGTTGTGTGTGGCGCCGTTCCACTGCATGCACAGTCGCCCACCAAATCCACAGGCGCATTGCCCGCCATGGGCGACACCTCCGAGCTGCCCGCAGCCGCTGAGCGCCGCATTGGCCAGCGCATTGCAGCCAGCATTTACCGCGACCCGGACTATATTGATGACCCGGTGCTGTTTGACTATGTGCAAAGCATCTGGCAGCCTTTGAAAGCCGCTGCGCGTGCCCGGGGCGAGATAACGCCTGAGCTGGATGAGCGCTTTGCCTGGGAGCTGTTTTTGATTCGCGACCGCACCATCAATGCGTTTGCGTTGCCGGGCGGCTACCTGGGCATTCACATGGGGCTGATCAGCGCGGTCAGCAACCGCGATGAGCTGGCGTCAGTGCTTAGCCATGAGCTGAGCCATGTCACGCAGCGGCATATTTCGCGCTTGATATCGCAGCAGGGCAAAAGCACGCCGTGGATGATTGGCGCGATGATTCTGGGTGCGCTGGCCGCCAGCAAAAACCCGCAGCTTGGCAGCGCGCTGCTGACCGGTGGGCAAGCGGTAGCGCTGCAAAACCAGCTCAATTTTTCACGCGATATGGAGCGCGAAGCTGACCGCATTGGCCTGGGCGTGATGCTGGACGCGGGCTTTGAAGCGCGTGGCGCGGGCAGCATGTTTGAAAAGTTGCAACAGGCGTCGCGCCTGAATGACAACGGCTCGTTTCCATACCTGCGCTCCCATCCCTTGAGCTTGGAGCGCATTGCCGAGGTACAGGCTCGCTTGCAGCTGGCCGCTACTGAAGCGCCAAATAATGCACCGGCCAAGCGCGACGCCACAGCCCAGGCTTTGCAGCTGCACACCGTGATGGCAGCCCGGGCCAAGGTGCTGGCCGACCCTGGGGTGGATGTGCTGCGCGTGGTGCTGCAGGAAGCTCTGCGAGTGGGTGATGCCGCTGGCAATGCAAGCAGTCGCGCGGGCAGCTTGTATGGCGGCGCGTTGGCAGCAGCCAGGCTGCGTGAATTTACAGTCGCCAAAACTCTGGCTGACAAATTGGTGGCCGCATCATCAGCCAACCCCGATGTACAGCGTGCTGCAAGCCTGCTGCAAATGGAAATTGATTTGCTTGCAGGCCGCGTTCCAGCGGCGGCTGCCACGCTGGACATCAACCCCACCACACATCGCGCCGAGCTGCTATTGCAAAGCAGGGCGCTGCTGGCAGCAGGCAGGGCGGTTGATGTGTCTGGCAAGCTGTCTACCTGGGTGGCCAGGTACCCCCGGGACAGCGGCGCATGGCAGTTGCTGGCAACCGCTTACGGCAACCAGAACCTGACGGTCAGGGCGATTCGTGCAGATGCTGAAAGCCACGTCGCGCAGCTGGACTATGCGGCTGCACTTGACCGCTTCAAAGCCGCACAAAACATGCTGCGCAGCAACCCGGCCAGCGGCGACTTTATGGAAAGTTCGATCATCGACACGCGCACGCGTCAGGTCGAGTTGCTAGTCAGAGACCAGGCGGCCCAGGACAAACTCGATCGCTAGTTGCAGCGCAGAATAAATCAGCGAGCCAATCAGCGCTGCCACAAAACCATTGACCTTCAGGCCGTCCAGCAAGCTGGCAGCCGCCCAAAACATCAACGCATTGATGACAAATATAAAAAGGCCCAGCGTGATGATCGTGACTGGCAGCGTCAGCAGCACCAGCAGCGGCTTGATGATGGTGTTCAAAATGCCCAGCACCGCTGCAGCAATGAGGGCCGCAGTAAAGCTGGTCACCACCACGCCCGAATAAAGGTATGCCACAGCCAGCAAAGCCGCTGCACTTAAAAGCCATTTGAGGATAAAGATCATGACCCGAGGATATCACCGGGATCACTGAGATAATTTTGCTGCATGAGTGCCATCCACATCACCGACATAGAAGCGGCCATTAACTACTGGCGCGAAAAGTCGCCTTCGCCCGACGGCATCACACTTGCGCCCGAGCTGCGCAAACTGGCCGAAGTCTATGCGTTGATGGTTTTCTATCGCGAAGATAGGGTAGAGGTCGAGGGCTTTCCGGCCAAGGCCATGGCCGCCTGGCAAAGCTGGTACGACACCACGGTAGATGCGCCGTGCATTGCCATTTGCTCGACCAGCCAGGGCGACGAAGTGTGCAAGGGCTGTGGCCGCACCTTTGCAGAGGTGCAGAATTGGCCTGCAATGAGTCCGTTTGAAAAGCGTGAAACCTGGCATCGCATTACCGCCGAGGGCACCGCCTGGCGCTTTGGCCGCTACGCCGACAGGGCGCTTGAGAAAACATGAAGCTGGTCAGCTCAAGGATTTCCGTACTGCCCTTTTCCAGTTCAATCGTCAGGAAGAAACCTGTCATTCCCGCGAAGGCGGGAATCCAGAAATCTTTGAACAGTGCGCGTTTTCAGCCGCCGAACTGGATTCCCGCCTTCGCGGGAATGACGGATTGTCAATTGTCTGAAATATGCTCCTGAACAGGTCAAGCAGGCCTCTAGCCCACGTAAATAGCGCGCAAACAGCTATTATTTTGATAGTGTTTCAGATACATTAAAGTATGCGTCGCCTCGCCCAAGCTCCCAACATCGCGATAGCCGCGCTGTGGGCTGACACGCTGCAACAAGCCGGGTTTTCAGCCACGGTGCAGCGTTATTTTTTAAGCGGCATTGCCGGTGAGTTGCCGCCCGACCAGTGCCTGCCCGAGGTGTGGCTGACCAACGACCACGAAGAGCCCCGTGCCAAAGCCATGCTGGAGGGTTTGCAAAACCTGCCGCAGCGGCGCTGGGTTTGCAGCTGCGGCGAGCTGGTAGAAGGCGGGTTTGAGCAGTGCTGGCAATGCGGCGCTGATATGCCAGCCCGAAACCGCTAGATGCGTTTTGCCAACTCTGCAGCCATCCCGATATAGCTGGCAGGCGTCATGGCCAGCAAGCGGGTTTTTTCCGCTTCAGGGATTTCAAGCGACGCAATCAGCGCATGCAAATCAGCTGCTTCCACTGTTTTGCCGCGTGTCACATCTTTCAATTTTTCATACGCGCCCTGCACGCCGTAGCGCCGCATCACGGTTTGTATCGGCTCGGCCAGCACTTCCCAGGCCTGGTTCAAATCGTCATCCAGCGCCTGGGCGTTCAACTCCAGCTTGCCCAGCCCAACACTTAACGAGCTGTACGCCAACACGGCATAACCGACTGCAACGCCCATGTTGCGCAGCACGGTTGAATCGGTCAAATCACGCTGCCAGCGGCTGATCGGCAGCTTTTCGCTCAGGTGCTTCAAGAGCGCATTGGCCAGCCCCAGGTTGCCCTCAGCGTTTTCAAAATCAATCGGGTTGACCTTGTGCGGCATGGTTGACGAGCCAATCTCACCAGCTTTCAAATGCTGCTTGAAGTAGCCCAGGCTCACATAGCCCCACACGTCGCGCGAGAAGTCAATCAGGATCGTATTCGTGCGGGCAATTGCATCAAACAGCTCGGCCATGTAGTCATGCGGCTCAATCTGAATGCTGTACGGCTGAAACACGAGGCCCAGGCCCAGCGGTTCGGGGGTCTCAATCACCTTGCGGCTGAATGCCTCCCAGTCGTGCGCTGGCCAGGCCGCCAGATGCGCGTTGTAGTTGCCGACTGCGCCGTTCATTTTTGCATTCAAGGGCACCGCCGCAATTTTGGCCCGGGCAACGTCCAGGCGCGCCACCACGTTGGCAATTTCCTTGCCGACTGTGGTCGGGCTTGCAGTCTGGCCATGGGTGCGGCTGAGCATCGGCTGCGCTGCAAGGGTATGCGCCATCTCGCGCATTTTGGCAATCACCTTGTCGAGCGCGGGCAGAACCACCAGCTCGCGGCCACCCTTGAGTTGCAAGGCATGGCTGGTGTTGTTGATGTCTTCACTGGTGCAGGCAAAGTGCACAAACTCGCCAACAGCCAGCAGCTCAGGCCGGGCTTCGAATCTGGATTTGATCCAGTATTCGACTGCCTTCACATCATGGTTGGTGGTTTTTTCAATCTCCTTGATGCTGAGCGCATCAGCTTCAGAGAAGTTTTTCACCAGGCCGAGCAAGTAAGTACGCGCTCCCGGACTGAGCGGCTTGAATTCAGCAAAACCCGCATCAGACAACGCCATAAACCAGGCTATTTCGACCTGCACCCGACGCTGCATGTAACCGTGTTCGCTCATCAGCGGGCGCAAGCTGGCCAGCTTTGAGGCATAGCGGCCATCCAGCGGAGACAGGGCGTTGATGGGTGAAAGTTTGCTTGAATTTGTGGGCAGAGGGGTCATCCTGCGCATTGTAGGGCGCAGCTTTTCAGGCTGATGCAGGCATAGGTAAAGAGCGGTAAATGCACACCACAGCTTCGCCTGATGGTGTAGGACGGCCTGAAGCTGCGCAATAATTTATGCGCCACACAAACATTTCGGATTTGTTTTTACAGGTGAACAAAGCGTGTTGGTAAAAAGGGCGTAAACATGCGGTGTCGCGCCTTGCCAGGCCAGAAACAGGATGCTTGCAAAGCGTTGTTTTTGCGGCTCAAAACAGCCCTTGGAGCCCAGCTGAATCGATAGAATGCCTTCAAGAGTTTTACAGGATGTAAGCATTGACTATGAAATTGATCGGTTCCCCCGCCAGTCCCTACGCCCGCAAAGTCCGCGTCGTGATGGCTGAAAAAAAGCTGGATTACCAGTACGTGATAGACGACGTGTGGGCAGCTGACTGCGCCATCACTCAATCAAACCCTTTGGGCAAAGTACCTTGCCTGGTGATGGAGGGTGGTGAGGCAGTGTTTGATTCGCGCGTGATTGTGGAATACCTGGACACGCTGTCACCGGTCGGCAAGCTGATTCCGGCGCAAGGCCGCGAGCGCGCTGAAGTCAAAACCTGGGAAGCGCTGGCCGACGGCCTTCTTGACGCGGCGCTGCTGATACGCATGGAGTTTGTTTTCAAGGGCCGTACCGATGAACAGCGCTGCCAGGCCTGGATCGACCGGCAAATCGGCAAA
The DNA here is from genome assembly GCA_043754255.1 of Polaromonas sp. GTDB lineage: Bacteria > Pseudomonadota > Gammaproteobacteria > Burkholderiales > Burkholderiaceae_C > Polaromonas. The sequence goes on from JAYUVG010000030.1 coordinate 26,971, forward strand.
ATCAACGCCGTGCTCAAAGCCATGAGCACAGGCCTGGGCGACAAAGCCTTTTGCAGTGGCGTGCATTTCAGCCTCTCAGACGTAGCCGTTGGCTGCGCGCTGGGGTATCTGGACTTTCGCTTTCCGGAAATCGTTTGGCGTGAAAGCTACCCCAATTTAAACAAGCTCAATGAAAAGCTGCTGTTGCGGGCCAGCTTTATAGAAACCGCGCCAAAGTAGGCTAATTGAATCGGTTTTGAGCATCAAAAGTAGCTGTAGCCCACGTAAAGTGCGCGCAAGCAGCTATAAATTGAATAGCATGCCAGTGACCTCTCCGGTTTTTACAGCCCGGTAAATTTGCGAATCATCGGGAAGTACAACACCGGCGGCAGCAGCGCCAGTGCCTTCATCATCAGCGTGAAACGTTTGGGAAAGTGAATTTCAAATTCACCCTTCGCCCAGCCTTTGACAATTTCTTCAGCAGCCTCTTCAGGCTTGATGAGCCCCGGCATGGCAAATTTGTTTTGCGCTGTCAGCTGCGTTTCAACAAAACCCGGGCAAATCAGACTGACGCTGATGTGGCTGTCTTTCAGGTCAACATGCAATGTCTCAGCCAAATTGATCAACGCCGCTTTGGTTGGGCCATAGGCCAGGCCTTGCGGCAAACCCCGATAGCCCGCCACACTGCTGACCAGGCTGATGTGCCCGGCCTTGCGCGCTAAAAAGTGCGGCAGCACGGCGGCCAGTACATAGGTGGCGCCCACATAGTTGACCTGGTTGTGTCGCAACATTTCTGCCAGATCAAATTCAGTCGCCCGCATTTCCTTGTAGTAGCCAGCGCAATACAGCACCAGATCCAGCGTGCCAGCAGCAAGTATTTTTTGAGCTGTGGCCTCAACCGCCGCTGCATCAGCCGCGTCCATCGCCAGCACCACCGAGCCTGGGTGCTCGGCGGCAAATGAATCAAGCGCCGCCTGGCCACGGGCCGTGACGATGACTTTGGCACCGAGCGCATGAAGTTTGTGCGCTGTGGCCCGGCCAATGCCACTGGACGCGCCAACCAGCCACACGGTTTTGCCGTGCCAGTCGTTGATGGGAAGGTTGTGGGGCATGGTGAAGGTTTCAGGTTGCTATTATTTCAGGAGCTGCTTGCGCGCTATTCATGTGGGCTAGAGGCATAAATTGATCTGATTTGGAGTAGCTCCAGGGCGCAGCGCAGTCCGTTTCAACGTTTGACAAAAGTCAGCGTCACTTCACCCAGCCTGATGCCAAACTTGCTCATCTCTGCCTTGTTCAGCATCACTTTGTCGTTCATCAAATACATCCAGTCGTCAAACTGCACTTCAATGGTTTTGCCGTCAACTGGCAGCAGCAGCGTGTAGCCCCACCTAAAAGCATTGCCCTTGACCTCGCCATTGGCCACGCCCAGCACGTCGGCTGCGGTGCCGGTGTATTTGCCGTCTGCGCCGCGCTTTAACGTCCACACGCGCCGGTCTTTTGTACCGTCAGAGTAAGTGAAGTATTCATCAAGCACGCCAGTTTCCTGGCCGGGCTCACCGGTCCACTTGCAATCCATTACCACGGTAAAGCGTTTGACGACCTTGCCAGAGCGGTCGGTGAACACGCCGTAAGCATCTACCGTGCCATTGAAGTACTGGCGCATGTCCAGGGCTGGCTTTTCGTTGGCGTAGTCGTTGATTTGCGGGCTGGAGCAGCCTGCCAGCAGAAAGGCGGTACTGACAGCTACTGCCAACAGCAACAGGCGCTTGAGTGATTGATAAAAATTCATGGTGATGCTTTCATGGGTGCTGCAGGCCGGATGATTAAAAAATAAAGCGCACCAGCGGCTGCCAGCTTCAGCAGACACGGCAACACGCAATAAGCCACAACCAGCGCGTTCAGTGCTTCAGGCCCGCGCGCACCTGGCGCATAGCCAAACAGCCCCAGCAACGGCAGCGCCAGGCCTGCGGCCAATGCCAGATTCAGCTTGGTCGCAAAATTCCACCAGCCAAAGTACGCGCCTTCTGACTTGCCCAGGTCACCGTTGTTGGCAATCGCTCCAGCCAGCATCGCGCCGGGCAAGGTCAAATCAGTGCCGAGCGCAATGCCTGACAGCGACGTGATGATCAAAAACGCGGTCGTTTGCCCAGCGCCAACTTGCGTGGCCCAGGCAAATACGGCAATGCTCAGCGCCATGCCTACAAGCCAAGTTTTGGCCAGGCCCAGTCGCTTGACGATTGCCAGCCAGAGCGGAATCGACAGCGCAGCGGTCAAAAAGTAACTGCCTAAAAACAGCGGCTCCATTGCGCTTGGTGCTTGCAATCGGTCTTGAATAAAAAACAGCACCAGCGTTGCAGGCACGGCACTGGCAATGCCGTTCAGCATGAAGACCACCAGCAAACGCTTGAAGTTTGTGTGTTTGAAAGGCTGCCAGATGGCTTTTTTGTCAACCTCTTGAGCGGCCTTTGCGACTGGTTTGACGGCGCGCGTCCAGGCCAGCCAGCCAATGCCCAATGCTATAAAAAACAGAGCTGTAGTCCAGGGTAAACCAAAGGCTACGGGCGCAACCGATGCCAAAACGACACCCACCAGCCCCAGCCCCTCACGCCAGGCCACAATGCGGCTGCGCTCGGCTTCGTTGCCGCCCAGCATCGCGCCCCACGACTGGTGCGCAATGCTTAAAAAACTGTAGGCTGCATAGGTCACTACCAGCATCACGCTGGCCCACAGCACCAATGCATCGGGAAACTTGACCTGCGGAAAAAACAGCAATGCAAAGCCAAGTGCCAACACCACAGCCGCTGCAGCCCCTGCGGCTAAAACAGAGTTGGCCGACCGCGCAAACAACCGGTCACTGAGCCGGCCTAACAGCGGGTCAATAAAAGCATCAAACAGCCGCGCGCCCAACAAAATAGCGCCCAGCACCGCCAGCGGCACGCCAAATTCCTTGGCGTAATGGTTCGGCAAAATCACATACAGCGGCAAACCTGCAAATGCCAGCGGCAAGCCCAGCAAGCCATAGGCCAAACCGTTGCGTTTGCCGAAAGCAGCCATGCGCTACAGCAAGCCTGCCAACAGCGCCAGGCGCATTTTTGGCTCTGAGGTTTTGGGCGACAGCCAGATGCCAAAAAACAGGCGGGCAAATTCGGTATCCTTAATTTCGCCGGACAACTTGCCATTGACATAAAACTGCGCACCCAGGCCGGGACGGTGAATGCCCATCACCCGGTCACCGGGTTTGACATTCGGGATCACGCGCTGCATCTCGTCCATCCAGGCTTTGGCCTGCACTTCGCTGATGGGTGCTGAGCGGCGCATTTCGGTGATCGAGCGCGTGGCAATGTCTGTGCTGTCAAACGCGCGCAGATAAGTCAGCTCCAGCGCAAAGGGCTGCGTGGTCAGCTTGTCAGCAGTAGCTCCCGGCACAGTCCACAGCCTGGCGTCGTACACCTGAAAGCCCCACACCGTCAGACGGGTAGTGCCCACCAAACGCGATTGCGGCAAAACGCTGGCAAACTCGATGCGGCTGTCGTCAGTATTGACGCTTGGTGGCGCGTTGCTTGAAGTGGCTGTTTGCGCGGTGGCGTGCAAGGCAAAGCACGAGGCCAGCGCAACGATGATCAGGCGCTTTTTGCTCATACAGGCTTTCGCAGCGTGTACTGCACCACATCGGTATTGCCTTGTAGAAACGCGGCTTCGCAGTAGCTCAAATAAAACTCCCAGATGCGAATAAAGCGCTCATCAAACCCAAGCTGCAGCACATGCGCTTGTTGCGCAGCAAACTGCTCCCGCCACAGCTTCAAGGTGTGGGCATAGTCCAGGCCGAAAGAAAACTCATCGACGATTTGCAAATTGGCTTTTGCTGCCTGCGCACGAAACTCTTTGGGGCAGGGCAGGCAACCACCGGGAAAAATGTACTGCTGAATAAAGTCTGTCGAGCCGAGGTAACGCTCAAACAAGTCGTCGGCAATCACAATGCTTTGAATGCAGGCAAAGCCGCCTGGTTTCAAGAGGCGATGCACCGTTTGAAAATACTCGGGCCAAAATTCGCGGCCCACCGCTTCGACCATTTCAATCGAGCAGATGGCATCAAACTGAGCGTCCGGCGTTGCCTTGCCAATGTCGCGGTAGTCTTGTAGCCGAAGGTCTGCGCTGCCAGCCAGACCCGCTTTCGTCAAACGGTCATTGGCCCATGTCAGCTGCTCGGTGCTCAGTGTCACGCCCACAACGGAAGCGCCAAACTCGCCTACAGCTTTTTCAGCCAGCGCGCCCCAGCCGCAGCCAATCTCCAGCACTCTCACGCCAGGTTTGACACGCGCCATCCGCAGTGCCCGCCGCACTTTGGCGTGTTGCGCGTCCTGCATCGAGGTTTCAGGTGTTTCAAAAATAGCCGATGAATAGTTCATCGTGCCGTCCAGCCACAGCTCGTAAAACGCATTGCCCAGGTCGTAGTGCGCGTGAATGTTTTTCTGGCTGTTGACTTTGGTGTTGCGGTTGAGCAGATGCTTGACGCGGTAGGCAAAGCGGCCCAGCCAGGTGCCGTAAATCACGTCTTCAACTTCTTTGCGGTTGACGATAAAAACCTGCAGCAGTTCAGTCAAATGTGGCGTTGTCCAGTCACCGGCAATATAACTTTCAGCAAAGCCAATATCACCGGATTTCAGAGCTGCGCCGCAGACATTCCAGTTCAGCAAATGCAGGCTGGCTTGCGGCATTTGGCCATTGCCGAAACGCTGCACCGAACCATCGGGCAGCTTGACAGTCAACGTGCCATGCTTGAGGCGCAGCAGCAGCTTGAGCGTGGCGCGCGCTGCCGAGGGTGCGCCATCGGGCAAGGTAAAAACGCTGCCTGGGTTGGAAGTGTTGCTTGTGTTCATCGGGTCACAAAAATTTCTGGGGGCTTGGGTTTGGAAATAAAAGGCACGCGCTTGAGCCACAGCCTGACGGCCTGCCAGTGAATGCGAAGCACCACGCCAAAAGTCATGGCCGGGTAACGCCACAGTGCCTTGCGCAAGGAGGCTTTTGCCACAGGTTCTAGCGTGCCGCTGACGCTGGTTTTAATCAGCGGGCCTGCTGCATCGTCATAGTCAATGTTGGCCAATGTTTTTTCAATGCCGTCTTGGCTGCGCCTCATAAAGCGGAAACGGTAGCTGCCTTCGAGTGTGCAAAACGGCGACACATGAAAGACCTTGTCCGCTTTTAGTTCTTGCCCGTACTGCGGTCTGTCCAGCAGGTAGCAATGGCGCTCGCCAAAGGTGTTGTTGACTTCCACAACAATGGCGCGCAATGTGCCGCTTGAGTCATGGCAATACCAGAAGCTGACAGGCTTGAAGGTGTAGCCCAGCACGCGCGGATAAGTGTGCAGCCAGACCTCGCCCTGCGCATCTTCAATGCCTTCGCGCTGCAAAAGCTCGTCAAGCCAGTCGAGAGCATTGGCCCGGCCATCGCCATGGTCCCGGTCAAAAAAACTCAACAAGCCGCTGCGGTTATGCGCCAAGGTATGCGCGTTGCCCGCATGCATGGCGCGCATGGGGAGCATTAAAAAATAGGTCGGGTAGGCGAAGGCGTTTTTGGCAGGTTTTAGCCGGGTGTGCCGCACCTGGCCAAAACCCAAAAGGGGAATCGCTGTCATACCGCGACCCGCTCTGAATCAAGAATCAGCTCCGCAACATTCAGCCCCGACTTCAAGCCGTCTTCATGAAAACCATAGCCTGTCCATGCACCACAAAAATAGGTATTTTGGTGGCCTTGCAACGCAGCAATTTCGCCTTGCGCGGCAATAGCAGCAAGGTCAAACACCGGGTGTGCATAGTCAAATTCAGCCATGATGTGATTACGCGCTATTGGCCTCAGCGGATTCAGTGACACCACAACGCTTTGTGTAAACGGCAGGGGCTGCAGCATGTTCAGCAGGTAATGCAGGCAGACCTGTGCGGATTCGCTACTGGGTTGCCCGGCGCGTTCGTAGTTCCACGCGGCCCAGGCTATTTTCTTGCGCGGCAGCACTGCCGTGTCGGTGTGCAGCACAGCGCGATTGGGCTGGTAGCGAATGGCACTCAGGGTTTGTTGTTCGGCATGGCTTGGCTCATGCAGCATCGCCAGTGAGTGGTCTGAATGGGTGGCTAGCACAACCTTGTCAAAACGCTCTGTGCCTGCGTCTGTGCTGACATGCACGCCAGCAGCATCACGCACGATGCGCCTCACCGGTGCATTCAAGCGCTTGTCAGCAATGCCCGCAATGATTTTTTCAACATAGGTTCGAGCGCCGCCCTGAACCGTCCACCACTGCGGCCTGTTGGTGACTTGAATCAGCCCGTGGTTATAGCAAAACCGGATCATGGTCGCGACCGGGAATTGCAGCATCTGGTCAGTCGGGCAAGACCAGATGCACCCCATCATCGGCAAAAAATACCAGTCGCGAAATTCTTCAGAGAATTTGTGATCGCTTAAAAATTCGGCCAGCGGTTGCAGCATCGCCGTATCAAGATTGGCGTTGGCAATGTCGGTGGTGATGCGGTTAAAGCGCAGGATGTCACGCAACATGCGCAAAAACTTGCCACTGACCAGGTTGCCGCGCTGGGCAAACACACTGTTCAGCGACGAACCACTCCACTCCAGTTGCTGGCCCCCACCGCGCGGCACCTGCACTGAAAACGACATGTCCGATTTGACGGTGTGCACCTTCAGGTCAGCAAAAAGCTGAATCAGCCTGGGGTAGGTGCGTTCATTGAAAACCAGAAACCCGGTGTCAACACCGTGCGTCACCGGCCCGTTTTTGCCCGGCAATGTGACATCCACCGTATGGGTATGGCCGCCAAAATAATCGGCCGCTTCAAACAGGGTGATATTGGCTTTGCCATGCAGCGCATGTGCTGCGGCCAGGCCTGAAATGCCGGAGCCAACAATGGCAATACGCGACGCGGCGCTGTCAGCCATCAGCGCGCAGAAGATAAAAATGTTGCGAAGCGCCCCGATGCGAACAAGGGAGGGAGGAGGGAGGAAAACCGCTCCGGGATTTCGTCAAAAACCAATCGGCCAAGACGGCTTCGCAACAAGGAAACTTTTTTAAATCTATTCAACAGAATAAGTGACAGTGAGTGCACTGCCAAGCTCCAAAAGTTCCACACGCAGTGCATCACCATGTCTGAAAGTCTTGTGGGTGTTTCGGAAAGCATGCGCGATTATAAGCATAAAAATACCGTCTGGTCAAATTAAGACCGATTGGTAACTTGTGCGATACAGTGCACTTGTTGAGGTTTTGTACGCATCCAAAATTTGCGTATTCAAGATCAAAATAAAGCAATAGCCACTGACAAAGACACGTGTCACATAACGCGCCTAAAATTAAAGTTGTATCTGAATCGGCTTTGCCTGCGTAATACAGCCACAACATCAGCAAAACATTTTGCAGTGCGAGGAGAATTTATGCTTTATCCCGAGTTATTCAAGCAGCTTGAGTCGGTCCGGTGGGACATGGACAAGGACATACCGTGGGCAAGTTTTGATGCTTCCCAGTTATCAGACGAGCAGGCCCAAACCATCAAGATGAATGCCATCACGGAGTGGGCAGCCTTGCCAGCCACTGAAATGTTTTTGCGTGATAACAAGCACGACAGTGATTTTTCGGCCTTCATGTCGATCTGGTTTTTTGAAGAGCAAAAACACTCTTTGGTGTTGATGGAATATTTGAAGCGCTTCAGGCCTGAGCTGGCACCAACCGAGCAGGAGCTGCATGAGGTGCGCTTTGAGTTTGAGCCTGCGCCGCCGCTTGAAACGCTGATGCTGCATTTTTGCGGTGAAATTCGCCTGAACCACTGGTATCGGCGCGCCAGCGAATGGCATACCGAGCCGGTCATCAAGAAAATTTACACGCAACTGAGCCAGGACGAAGCGCGCCATGGCGGCGCGTATCTGCGTTACATGAAGCGCGCCATTAACAACGTAGGCAACGACGCACGCGCCGCTTTTATCAAAGTTGGTGTGCTGATGGCCAGTGCACGCCGCACCGCGCAGGCCTTGCACCCGACCAATCTGCATGTGAACAAAAGCCTGTTTCCACGCGACACCATCCAGTCGCGCCTGCCTAACCCTGAGTGGCTGGAGCACTGGCTGGACAAGCAGATCAACTTTGATGCGGTGTGGGAAGGCAAAGTAGTGGAGCGCATCTTGCACAACATGAGCCTCCTGATGAACCGGAGCTTTAAAACTGTGCAGGAGCTCAACCGCTACCGCAAAGAGTTGGGCCGCGAAATTGCGGACGCCATTGCAGCTGCACCAGCGGTTGACATCAAGCCGCACGTTGCGTGAGCGCTGGTTTTTCACAAAAGCTGGCGTCGGGTGATGACGCGCTAGCACGCGCCCGCGCATTGCCAAAGCCAGTGGTATTTACCAACGGCGTGTTCGATGTGCTGCACAAAGGCCACGTCACCTATCTGGAACAGGCTCGCGCGCTCGGCGGCAGCCTGGTGGTGGCGCTAAATACCGATGCTTCAGCCAAGCGCTTGGGCAAGGGCGCTGACAGGCCACTGAACAAGGAGCTGGATCGTGCAGCAGTCATTGCTGCGCTGGAATCTGTCAGTCTGGTGACCTGGTTTGACGAGGACACACCAATAGCGCTGATCAGCCAACTTAAACCCGATGTGTTGGTCAAAGGCGGCGACTACGACATGCGTCTGTTGGCAGAAACTGCAGTGGTGGAAAGCTATGGCGGCCGGGCTGTAGCGATTGGTTTTGTCGAGGGCTACTCGACCACTGCCCTGGTGACGAAAATTCGCGCTGCCAACTGATTAGGATCAGGCCGACTTGGCAATCAGCACCGCGTTGGAGCCGCCAAACGCAAACGAGTTGGACATGACGGTGCGCAGGTTTTTAACCTCTCTTGCGACCATCGGAATGTAGTCCAGGTCGCAGCGCTCATCGGGCGTCTGCAAAAAGGCAGTGGGTGGCAATTGACCAGACCGCAAACCCATCACGCTGGCTATGAATTCAATAGCGCCCGCAGCGCCCATGGCGTGGCCGTGCGCCGCTTTGGTTGAGCTGATCGGCAAGCGACTGGCCTGCTGGCCAAATGCCAGCTTGATGGCATTGGTTTCCACCACATCACCGACTTCAGTGGCCGTGCCGTGCGCATTCAGATAGCCAATCTCACTCAGGTTCAAACCTGCATCCTTCAATGCCAGCAACATGGCGTTGGCCTGGCCATTGGCTTCAGGCTGCGTCAGGTGGTGCGCGTCGGTGGTCGATGCATAACCTGCAAGTTCAGCCAGAATATTGGCACCCCGGCGCTTGGCCGTGTCCCAGTCTTCCAGCACCAGCATGGCCGCGCCTTCTGCGAGCACCAGACCCGAACGGTCTTTGGAAAATGGTCTGGACGAGGCATGTGCGCCTTCGGCATGCGGCTTGGCCAGCGTTTGCATGGCTTGCCAAGCCTTGATGGTGCCTTTGCTCAGCAACGCATCGGAGCCGCCAACCAGCATCGCATCAGCATAGCCGTGGCGTATCTGGCGAAAGGCATCGCCAATCGCGGTGGCCGACGATGCACAGGCATTCGATACTGTGCTGCTCGGGCCTTTCAGGCCGAATTCCATCGAGAGGTGCGCCGCTATTGCATTGTTCATGGACAGCACCACTGTCATCGGGCGCAACCGGGCGGCTTTTTGCTCCAGCAGCGCGAAGTAAGCCGATTCAAGCGACGTAGTGCCGCCGCTGCCCGTGCCAACTGCAACGCCAAAACGTTCGGGTTGCACACCTGTCAATTCAATGTCCAGGCCGGCTTGTGCCATCGCCTCGCGAGCAGCCACCAGCGCAAATTGGCTGACCCGATCCATCGTCAGAAGTTTGGCTTTTGCAAAATGCCTGTCGGGTTCAAAATCAATGTTTCCCATCAGTACCTGTTCAGCGCCGCTGGGGAAGTTAACGGTCTGCAGACGTATGCCGGATCGGGGCGCGATCAGCGCTTCAAAAAAATGTACCGTTTGCAATCCAGTGCAGGATACAACTCCTAAACCAGTGATGGCAACCCGGCGCATGCTTAAAAAAGCTCAGGCCGCCAAGGCCGCATGTCCGGGCCGGTTTTCAGGCAACAACGGCTCAATCAGCTGCGCCATTTCATTGAGCGTGCGCGGTGGATTGGGCTGATCAGGAATCTGGATATGAAACTGATCTTCAATCTGGAACAAAAATTCAATGACCGCCAATGAATCAAGCCCAAGGCTTTCCAGCGTGGCATCAGGCAACAATTTTTCTTCGGCAATACCGAAGGTTTTGGCAAAAAGATCTATCAGTTTTGAATTCATGACTACAGCCTGTAGTGTTGCGACCAGCACACATCTTTGAGCTTAACATTTCCATACAGTCAATGGATGACAACATAACAGGCTTTATGGCGTGTACATCTGCTTGACAGCATCCGACAAACTGAAGGTGCCCAGCAAATCGCCCAGATAACTTCCGGGCGCAGGCGCTACGGCAAACCTTCCAATTTCAGCGCGGAGCCGGGCATTGCTGAACACCGCATCCGCTGTCAGAAACGGCAAATACGGCGCTAATGCAGCAAACATCCAGCGCTGGCGTGCAAAGCTGGGCACTGGCACAAAATCCCTGCCGCGCATCACCAGCTTTTTAATGCCTGGCATGGTCAGCATCAGTTCATCGGCAAGCGCCTGAAAAGTCATCGATGCCTCGCCGGTTGACACGTGGTAGCAATCATGGGCCAGGTCATTTTTGAGCAGCATCTCGGCAAAGGCGCTGGCCACAAAATCCACCGGCGCAAAGTCCAGCCGGGCCTGCGGGTCCAGCGGCACTTCGCCCAACTCGGCCATGACAGGAATCGCCCAGAGCATGTTGCGCGACAGCTTGGCATCGTCAATCCCGCGCGACAACACAATGCCGGGGCGCAGGCTGACAAACGGCGCGCCGCTGGCCCTGAGCAACGTTTCAGCATCGCGCTTGGAGCGGATGTAATCGTTGGCATAACCGGCAAACGGCATGTCCTCGGTGATCACACCGCGTGGCTCCATCGTCACCGCAGCAGTGCCCACAAAAAAGCCGCGCTGAGAGCTTTTCAGGTTTTTTAATATGCCGGCGAAATTGGTGGCGGCCTTGATGTTGATGGGGTACACGCCTGCATCAGGCTTGAACGATGTGCTGGCGGCTGAATGCAAGATGACATCTGCAGACTGCAGCACGCTTTGGCTCAAGCCAAAGTTGGGCAGCTCAATATCGCCTGCAACAGCGCTGACAAAGTCAGTAAATTCAGGCTTGAACAAGCTGCTCTTTTGCAGCCGATCCATCAAGCGGGCCGTGGCGGTATGAGCGTCTGGAGCGCGCACTACCGCTGTGGTGTAAACGCCTTTGGCTGCCAACGCCAGCATCAATTCGCCGCCAATCAGGCCTGTTGCGCCCGAAAGCAGAATGCGTTTTTGCATGACGACCCGTTGGTAAAAAGACGCTGGATTATAAAGTGGGTTGCAGCGGTTTCAAGGCTTCAGCAGGGGCGGCAACTGTTGCTTTGGGCTTTCGGATAAAAAGTTTTTTGACAAAAAGCCCTGCGTCATCAACAAAGGTAAACACCGCCGGCACCACCAGCAAACTCAGCACGGTGGAGGTAATCAACCCGCCAATCACCGCCACAGCCATCGGGCTGCGAAAGCTGCTGTCGGCAGCGCCCCAGCCAAAGGCAATCGGCATCATGCCCGCGCCCATGGCAATGGTGGTCATCACAATTGGGCGGGCGCGTTTGTGACACGCGTCGAGCAATGCATCCAGCCTGGACATGACCGGCGCAACCGGCAAACCGTTACTGCCGTCATTGCCGCGTCGCGCGACGATGGCATATTCGACCAGCAAAATCGAGTTTTTGGTGGCCACGCCCATCAGCATGATCAGGCCAATCAGCGACGGCATTGAAAAGCTCTTGTCGGCAAGCAGCAGCCCGACAAACGCACCACCGAGCGACAACGGCAGTGCCGCCAAAATAGTGACCGGGTGCAGCAAGTCCTTGAACAACAACACCAGCACGATGTAAATGCACAGCACGCCGGTCAGCATGGCCAGGCCAAAGCTGGCAAACAGTTCGCCCATCACTTCAGCATCCCCGGTTGTGACCTGCTTGACGTCTGCTGGCAAATTGACGATGGCGGGCAACTTGTTGACCAGTGCTGTCACATCGCCCAGCGGCTGGCCTGACAGCTCCACTTCAAACTTCACATCGCGCAGACGGTTAAAGCGGCTGATCACAGCCGGGCCGCTGGCAAGCTCCAGCGTGGCAACTTGCCCCAGCATGACTGAGCCAACGCCCGGCTTGTTGCTGGGCACCATCAGCCGCTCCAGCATGGCCAGGTCTTGTCTGGCATCGTCGGCCAGCCGCACAACAATCGGTACTTGCCGGCCGGGCAAGTTCAACTTTGGCAATGCTGCGTTGTAGTCGCCCACAGTGGCAATGCGCAGCGTCTCGCCAATGGCGCTGCTGGTCACGCCCTGGTCAGCCATGCGGGCAAAGTCAGGCCGCACAATCAGTTCTGACTGCACCAGCGCCGCTGTTGAAGCCACCGAGCCCAGCCCAGGAATGGTGCGCAGGTCTTTTTCAAGGGCGGTTGCGGCAGCTGACAGTGACGCCGGGTTTTCACTGGTCAACGCCAGCACCAGGCCTTCACCGCTGCCGCCTAACCCCACTTTGCTGCGAACGCCGGGCAGCTCGGTCAGTGCCGCCCGTATCCTGTTTTCAATCACCTGCTTGCGTGGCCTGTCGCCGCGCGGTGCCAGCAATATGGTCAAAGTGGCCTTGCGCTTTTCAGCCCCCCCGCTGGGCGCAAACGGGTCACTGCCCGCACTGCCGCCGCCCACCGCCGTATACACAGACTTGACATGCTCTACTTTCATGAGCATCAGGCGCGCTGCTTCTGCTGCCTGCAGCGAATCGGCCAGTTTGCTGCCAGGAGCCAGCTCCAGGTACACCTGGGTCTGGCTGTTGTCATCAGGCGGGATAAATCCGGTCGGCAGCAGCGGGATCAGCATCAGCGAGCCAACAAAGAAGCCGCCTGCTGCCAGCCCGGTGATCCAGCGGTGGTTGAGCGCCCAGCGGCTGGCGCGCATGTACCAGCGCATGACAGCGCCTTCTTTTTCAACGTAGTCAACAATTGGTTTTAAAAGATACGCTGCCATCATGGGAGTCAACATGCGCGCCACCACCAGCGACGCAAACACCGCCAGCGACGCTGTCCAGCCAAACTGTTTGAAAAACTTTCCCGCAATACCGCTCATGAAAGCAGTCGGCAAAAACACTGCAATCAACGTAAAAGTAGTGGCAATCACCGCCAGGCCAATCTCGTCAGCGGCCTCCATCGCCGCCTGGTAGGGCGTCTTGCCCATGCGCAGATGCCGCACGATGTTTTCGACTTCCACAATCGCATCGTCCACCAATATACCGATGACTAAACTTAACGCCAGCAGCGTCACGACGTTGATGGAAAAGCCCAGATAGTTCATGCCAATAAAAGCCGGAATCACCGACAGCGGCAAAGCAACTGCTGTAATAAACGTGGCTCGCCAGTCACGCAAAAACAGCCACACCACCAGCACTGCCAGCAGCGCCCCTTCGACCAGCAGCGTCAGTGACGCCTGGTACTCCTCTTCCACCGGGGTTACAAAGTCAAACGCTTCCACCAGTTCCAGGTCAGGGTAGGTCACCTTCAGTTGCGCCAGTGCTGCACGCACACCCTTGCCAACATCGACCTCGCTCGAACCCTTGGCGCGGGAAATTTCAAAACCAACCACCGGTACACCGTTGAGCAGTGCCAAAGAGCGCGGCTCGGCTGTCGTGTCCTGAATATCGGCCAGTTGCGACAGCTTTGCCTTGCGGCCGCCGCCGCCGTTGTCACCCAAACTGAGCTCCAGATTGGCCAGCTCTTCAGCCGACTTGACGGTGGCCAGTGTGCGCAGCGGCTGCTCGCTGCTGCCAATGTCAACGCGCCCGCCAGCGGTGTCCAGTTGCACCTGCCGCAATTGTTGCGACACCGTGGTGGCACTGACACCCAGCGCCTGCATTTTTGCGCTGTTCAACGCCACCCGCACCTCACGCGTCACACCGCCGACGCGGTTGACCGAGCCCACACCGCGCACCCCCAGCAGCGTGCGGGTCAGCGTGTCATCAACAAACCAGCTCAGTGCCTCATCGTCAAGCGCCTTGCTGCGAATGGTGTAGGCCAGCACAGGCGCGCCAGCCACATTGACTTTGCTTACCACCGGGTCACGCAGCTCTGTCGGCATGTCGGCACGCACCTGCTGAATGGCCGAGCGGGTCTCGTCGAGTGCCTCCTGGCTGGGCTTTTCCAGGCGAAATTCGGCCGTGATCGTTACCACGCCGTCTTGCACCGTCGTATAAATATTCTTCAGCCCTTGCAGCGACGCAATCGCACTTTCCATCTTGCGCGCCACCTCAGTTTCCAGCTGCGCCGGTGCCGCCCCGGGCAAGCTGGCACTGATGATGATGTTCGGCACATCCAGGTCAGGAAAGTTTTGTACCTTCATGGCCTGGTAGCTGAGCATGCCGGCAAAGCACAGCAGCACAAAAAACATGATGGCAGCAATCGGGTTTTTGATGCACCAGGTGGAGACGTTCATGGCTATCGGTTCCTGTGGAGATGCGTACAGGGGTTTTGGCTGATTGACGATTTGCTATTAAATCAGGAGCTGCTTGCGCGCATTTTATGTCGGCTAGAGGCCTATTTGGCATTTAAAATAGGCCTGGAAAGATCCCATCTCAGCCTGAATCGCCGAGAAGCAATGGTAGCGCGGCTTCAGCAACTGCGGTGGTGGTGGTCAAAGCCTGGTAGCTGGTGTGTGCTTTGAACGAAAACCAGCATCAACCACCGCAAGCTCGTAGCATTACCGAATGAATTGGCTGAACAAACTCTCCGGTTTTACACAAACGCCCCATGGGCTGGAGTGGCGCTTGCTGCGCTTGACGCCAACAATGTGCGTTGCCAGTACCTTGTTGCCCGCCCTGGCTGCGGTGCTGGCGCGGTTTGTCATGACGGCCAGCAACGAGGCAGAGCTTGCCCGCCACATTCAGATGTTCGATTTTTTGATGATCGGGCTGGTGCTTTTTGTCTGGAGCCTGGTGATGACGCTGGCCATCGGCTGCGCGATAGTCTGGCTGATGAAAGGCCCGGCGTATGTTGCTGATGGGTATCAGCTGTCCCACAGCGACAAACCCAGGCGGTAGGTAGGTGGTTTGCGCGAGCAAGCTTCAACTCCTTTGGACTTGTCATTGCGGGCTTGACCCGCAATCCATGAAGCCGCCTTCTGGTTGCACTGCCAAAGCCAAAGATTCCGGGTCGAGCGCGAGATGACAGTCCGGGATGACCGGCAAGGATGATGTCCGGGATGTTATTTAAGGCGCAAAGCTGAAGGCATTGTGTCAAGCTCCTGTAACCCAGGCTGCATCCACTCGAATGCCTGCTCACAATCCCCGCCAGCTCAAACATCATGGCTTGCGTGAGTTTTCGACAACAGCTCGGGAGTTGCCTGATAAATTCAAACGTCTCGGTAAGAAATTATTTAGCACAACCATGCTAATATTAAGCATATGTCACCTGCGCATGGCCTGTTTACCCAACCTCAATCCAAAGTTCTGGAGTGGGTGTTTGGCCAGCCGGAGCGCTGGTATCACATTCAGGAATTGATCCGTTTAACCTCGCTGGCCAGTGCTTCGCTACAGCGAGAGGTCAAGCGGTTACATGAGGCGGGCTTGGTGATTGAAGAGCGCATCGGCAATTTGCGCCGCGTCAAAGCCAATTCGGCAAGCCCGATGTATGCAGATTTGGCCAGTCTGGTGCGCAAATCGATGGGTGCTGTGCCCGCTGTGATGAACGCTTTGCAACCACTGGCCAGCCGCTTGCAGGTTGCGCTTATTTTTGGCTCGATGGCCAAAGGCAATGAGCATGCGGGAAGCGACGTGGATGTACTGCTGGTTTCCAGCAGTGTGCAGCTCGGTGAAGCATTGGCCTTGCTATTGCCGCTGGAAGAGCCGCTTGGACGGCGCATAGAACTCAAGCTGTACACGCCTGCAGAGTTCAGCAAGCGCCGATCAGAAGCGGGATCTGTTGTGCAGCGAGTTTTGGCCGGGCCAATTGCAGTGCTGCATGGGAGCCTTGAGTGAGCAATACCGCACTTGAAAACCTGGTAAAGATTGGCCAACTCAAGAAAGAGCCCGCGAGTGATTTGGACGTTAGCCGCTTGCTTGCAATGGCACGCAAGCACCTGGACGATGCAAGGCGCACATCCAATTCGATTGAAGGCCGGTTCATATCGGCCTATTCAGTCGGGCATGCAGCGGGCTTGGCCGCACTGCGCTGGCATGGTTACCGCAGTGAAAACCGGTACCTGGTGTTTCAAACGCTTCAGCACACCGTGGGTTGGACGGCAGTGCAATGGAGACAGCTCGACAGCGCCCACAACAAACGCAATTTAGCCGAGTACGAAGGCTATCTGGAGGTTGAGCCAAGTTACTTGAAAGGCTTGATCGAAGTGGTGGCGCTTTTGCTTGATGACGTTAACCGGTTGGTCATCCATGCCACTTGAGATTTAAAAAGCTGTGACAGCCAAGAAATGGTTCAACAGTTTTTTGAGACCCTTGATGCAAAAAGCTGCTTTGTTGCCGAATGCAGCACCATGGGCCGGGCAACGCGTTGCTAATTTGATCCACTGATTCATTCGCCCACAATCTCATTCAGCCCATCCATTGCCTGCGCGAGTTGCTCCGCTGTAACCTTGCCCAGCTTGCGGCCCAAACGCTGTGTAGACAAAACGCGTGCTTGACTGATTTTTAACCAGGCCTCTTTGCTGCCCAGCTTGCCCAGTGGCAAAGTTAGCGGAAAGCCCGCCCGCTGCGGCTGCGAAGTAATTGCCATCGCTAATACGGTGCCAGACCGTTCATTAAAAACATCATGGCTGATGATGAGAACTGGACGTGTGCCTTGCTGTTCATTGCCTCGATCAGTTCCGAGTTTTAGGTCAAGCTCAGCCCAACGTATTTCGCCCCTTAGAACGCTGGCCATGCCGCTGCATCTGCTGCCAGGCCCATATCAGCCATGGCTTGCTCTTCATTCATATCAAGCAGCGCACACTGGTCAGACAAGCGCGTGCGCTCAAGACGCTGCAGCTGTGCTTCAACGGCTTTTTCAATAGCCTCGCTGCGGCTGGCGTAGTGCTCGTTTTGCACCCAGGCGTCCAGCCGAGTCAGTACAAGCGGACTCACGGTAATTGCGATTTTGGATTTGTTCATGGTGTGACATTTTGTCCTACCGGGCGTGAATTTGATGTTGGCTCGACTTGGCGAAAGGCCTGATTAGTAGACCTGGCCTTGGGCTCAGCCCCAGCCGGCTCAAACATCGTGACTTGCTGTTTGCCAGAACAGCAACCAGTTTGGCGTCTGCGTTGATGTTGCGTTTATTCACGGCATCTTGCAAGCCCTCTTGCTTGATGTGATCCCACAGTTTTTTAAACACTTGGGTGCGGGCCATTGGCTAGGTGCCAATGACGGCTGCCAGTGCCTGGTTGGACTTGAGCCCGGATCCGTATTTGGCCTGTGCTCTATGACTTGTGGTGAAAGGTGAATTGAGAGCTATCGATCAAACTTACCTTTTAGCCACGACAAAAGCTCTAGCTGGTCTTTTGTAGTAGCTCGCCTGACTTGCACCAACAGCTTGGCCAAGTCCGGGCGCTGCAAAGTCACGTTCGATGCCCCCTCATTACACACAGAACAGACAGCTTTCAGATTGTTTGGCTCATCACTTCCCCCCAAGCTTTTGTCAATGACATGGCCGATATGCAGCCGTGTTTTACGGGTTGTATCGTAGGGGTGTGCTTCCCCGGCCACTGCACCGCACATTTGGCAGGTAAAGCCGTTTCTGTCCAACACAAAGGCACGCGTTTCTTTTGACACGCCCCTGGCAAATGCCGGCTGGGGTTTGGCCGCCATGAGGACGTACTGACCTGGCTTGAGATCTGCACGGTCGTGGTGAGTTTGAATCGCGTAACCCTCTTCATCGCGCAATTCCCTAATGCGCCGTGCCCATTCGCTGATGCCGCCTGCTACGCCTCGAAGCTCGTCAGAATCCATCACACGACCAAGATTGCCTAAGAAGTAGGCCCGCAACTTGGCGCGCGCACCGTTGGCTATTTTGGGCAGCTTTAGCATCAAGCTGCTAGCTTTATCAGCCGATGTGATGTAGCAGCCTCTATGGCCTCAGCAATGCGGGCGCTGACAGCATGAGCCACTGGCGCTGGGAAAGCGTTACCAATTTGCCGATAGGCCGGTGTCTTCTTGCCTGAAAACTGCCAGTCATCCGGAAACCCCTGAACGCGTGCGCACATCCTAACTGTCAAACGCGGCATCCCCACAAAATTTTCATCTGGTGCTTCGTTGGCAACGCCTCGACCATCGACACCCAAGCAGGCCCAAGCCGCGCGGGAGCGTGTCGGACCAAGATCGGGCCCACCATGCTTTTTGCTGCCGCCAACCAGCGTCGGCGCGATGTCGTTGGCTCGCTTGCGCCACGCATCGACACCACGCCATCCGTTCTCACGCATCAAGTCATGGAGAAGGTTGCCCACGGTGGGCGGCAGCGTCAAGCTGGGCGCAGGCCATCTGAAATGTTGGGCGACATCTTTGCGGATAGCAACAAACACCACACGCGGCCTAAGTTGGCAAACACCAAAATCGGCCGCATTAAAAAGATGCCAATCTGTCCAATACCCCATGGCTTGCAACTGCGCAGCAATTTTTTGACGATAGTCAACGAAGACGGCGTCAAGCAGTCCACGAACATTCTCAAGCATGACGGCCTGCGGTCTCGTTTCGTCCACAACCCGAACAGCTTGAGGAAACAAATCCCGCTCATCATTTGCACCTAGCTGCTTCCCAGCCTTTGAAAACGGTGGGCATGGAACACCCCCAGCAACCAAATCAACACCTTTATAGGGCTTGGCATCAAACTGGGTCAAATCGCCCTCGATAACATTCCAGCGAGGACGGTTCAAACGCAAGGTGTTACAAGCATGAGAGTCAAGCTCGACCAGCGCTTCATGCTCAAAACCAGCCCGCTCCAAGCCCAAAGCTTGGCCACCAGCGCCGGCACAAATTTCAAGAGAGTTCATGATTTATTACTGGTTAAAAATACAGTATTGTGGCGACTTTAGTTAGGCGATGCAAGTGGCTGCCAAGCAACTTGGATCAACTCAGATGCTTGCCCACAATCCCGGCCAGCTCAAACATCGTGACCTGCGGCTTGCCGAACACGGGCAGCAGTTTTGCGTCGGCGTTGATGTTGCGTTTGTTTGTTGCGTCTTGCAGGTTTTCGGCCTTGATGTAGTCCCACAGTTTTTTGATGACTTGCGTGCGGGCGACAGGTTCGCTGCCGATGACGGCTGCGAGTGCGTCGCTGGGTTTCAGGCCTGAACCTGGTTTGGCGACGCGGGCAACTTTTGGTTTTACTACCTTAACTGCAGGTGCTTTTTTGGCCGCTACTTTTTTAGCGGCTGGCTTGGCTGCTGACTTGACTGCGACGGTTTTGCCAAACGGGGTTTTGATCGTCGCTGATCCTGTTTTGGATGCAGCTGGTTTGCGCGGTGGAAATTTCGACGGTGCAAACTCAAAGTTGACTTTGCCTGCGGTTGCGTCCCACGCCAGCATGGCCTTGAAGGCGCGGCGGGTGCGCATCGACACGAATTTATCGAGCAAGTCGGTTTTGCCTGTCTCCAGCAACTTCACCATCTGCTCGCGCTCAATCGGCTGCTGCAAGATGACCTGGCCGGTTTTGAAGTCGCAGCTCGGCGTGGGTTGGGCCAGTGTCGGCACGGACTTGTCGCAGACGTAGTTTTTGCCCAGTTCAAACACGCCGCCACCGCATTTAGGACATTTGCCCAGCGAGGTTTGTGCGCTGAAGTCCTGAATCTCGCCCGTCTCGGCATTTTTATCATCGCCAAAGTCAAATTCGAGCTTGTAGTTTTTGGTCTCTTCGTCGAACTTGATGACCATTTCAGCCGTGAAAGGCCAGCCTGCCTTGGACCTGAAGCCTTCCAGTGGGCCAATTTTTTTGTCGGTTAAAAACTGCTCGACCTCCGCATTTTCAAACGTGCGGCCAGCTGGCGTCTTGCCAAAGCTGAAGCCGCAACCTTCTGTTGCACCAGCCTTGCCAACGCAGGTGTAACGGCGGTAGTTTTCCTTCACCACGCCGCCGCAATTGGGGCAGGGCGCGGCAAGCGTTGCGTAGTCGCCCGGAATGCTGTCTTTGTCGTAGCCCTTGGCTTTGGCAACCATGCGTTCGGTCATGGCGGCAATCTCGGCCATGAAGGTTTCACGGCTGAGCTTGCCTTGCTCCATTTGCGCGAGTTTGAACTCCCAGTCGCCTGTCAGTTCTGCTTTTGAAAGCTCCTGCACATCCAGCCCGCGCAGCAGCGTCATCAACTGAAACGCCTTGGCAGTTGGGATCAATTCACGGCCCTCGCGCAGCATGTATTTTTCAGCGATCAAGCCCTCAATCGTGGCGGCGCGGGTTGCTGGTGTGCCCAGGCCTTTTTCCTGCATGGCCTCGCGCAGCTCGTCGTCGTCAATGGTTTTGCCAGCGCCTTCCATCGCGCCCAGAAGCGTGGCTTCGCTGTAGCGGGCGGGCGGCCGGGTTTTCAGGCCTTTGGCTTCAGCAACCTCGGTGCGAACCATTTCCCCCGGCTTGACCGGCACGAGCGATTTGCCGTCTTTGTCGTTGTCTTCTGTTTGTGCTTCTTTGCCGTAAATGGCTAGCCAACCCGGCTTGACGAGTACCTTGCCTTCAGTCTTGAAGCTGTGGCCGACCGCCAGAGTAATGCGCGTCGTCACCAAATATTCAGCGCTCGGATAAAACACCGCCATAAAGCGGCGTACCACCAGGTCATACAGCTTTTGCTCAGCCTCGCTCAAGCCGCTGGGGGCTTGCAGCGTTGGGATAATTGCGAAGTGATCGCTGACTTTGGCGTTGTCAAAAATGCGTTTGTTGGGCTTGATGTAGTTGCCGTTCAGCGCCACCAAAGCATGCGGGGCCAGGTGCTTCATACCGCTGTCGGCAAGCATTTCAAAGGTCTTTTTAACGACGGGTAAATAGTCTTCAGGCAACGCGCGGGAATCGGTTCGCGGGTAGGTCAATGCCTTGTGGCGCTCGTACAGGCTTTGCGCAATTTGCAGCGTGGTTTTGGCTGAAAAGCCAAACTTGCCATTGGCCTCGCGCTGCAGCGATGTCAGGTCAAACAACTGGCCAGCCGCTGAGCTGGTGGGCTTGCTTTCTTCTGTCACGGTAGCACTCTTGCCGCGCACGGCTTCGGCAACAGCAAGGGCTTCGCGCTGTGACCAGACACGGTCGGCTTTCAGCTCGGCGTCGGGCTCAGCGTTGTCCAGGTTGGCAGCAGCCTTCTTCCACTTCGGGTCAAACCACTTGCCAGGATACTCGCCAGCCTCGGCTAAAAAAGAGGCGTGAATTTCCCAATAGTCTCTGGAAATAAACTTGCGGATTTTTTCTTCACGCTCGACCACGACTGACAACGTCGGCGTTTGCACACGGCCCACAGTCGTTAGAAAGAAACCACCGTCGCGCGAATTAAACGCCGTCATGGCACGCGTGCCGTTGATGCCGACCATCCAGTCGGCTTCAGACCGTGAGCGCGCGGCGTCGGCCAGGCCCTGCATCTGCTTTTCAGTGCGCAGTGTGTCAAAGCCGTCGCGAATGGCAGCTGGCGTCATCGACTGCAGCCACAGCCGTTTGACTGGGTGCTTTGACTTGGCGTACTGCTGGATCAACCTGAAAATCAGCTCACCCTCACGGCCCGCGTCGCAGGCGTTCACGATTTTGTCAACGTCTTTGCGTTTGGTCAGTTTGACGATGGCGTTCAGCCGCGTCTTGGTCTTGTCCATCGGCTTTAAATCGAAGTACGGCGGCAATACGGGCAAGTTGGCAAAGCTCCACTTGCCGCGCTTGACGTCAAACTCCTCCGGTGCCTGAATCTCGACCAGATGCCCAACAGCCGACGTCACCACCCAGTCGTCAGCTTCAAAGTATTCGTCGTGCTTCTCAAACTTGCCTGCTGTAGGCGTCATGGCGCGCACGATGTCTTGCGCGACGGATGGTTTTTCAGCGATCACTAGTGTCTTCATATGTATTTTTTCAAAACTTCAATGGCTTGGAGGAACATTTCCCCGGTCTTGGCTTTTGGCTGCATCTTAGCCACATCAGCTTTTGGCAGCGCTGAAGGAATGCTGTTGGCGCCTGTTGAATGCGCGCTGCACCCCTGAAAACCGCGTCACTACAATATGCGTTTTGTACGGGTACGCAGGCACTCCAGCATATGCGTACGAACAAATTAACGATACCCATAAAATTTCAGGAAGTGTTTTTGCAGTGCTAAAAACCCAAGCCAACACCGCGCCCACTGCTGCCGATTCGCCCACTACGTCACCTTCGCAGGACAGCCGCCGCATTCGAACCCGCCGCTCGGGTGTGCATGGCAAGGGTGTGTTTGCCCTGGCTGATCTGGCCGAAGGCGAGGTTATTCTGGAATATGTGGGCGAGGTGATAAGCTGGAAAGAAGCGCTGCGCCGCCATCCGCACGACCCGCTGCAACCGAACCACACGTTTTATTTTCATATTGACGACAAGCATGTGATTGACGGCAACGCCGGTGGCAATTCGTCGCGCTGGATCAACCACGCCTGCAAGCCCAACTGTGAAGCCGATGAAGACGGTGGACGCGTGTTTATCAAGGCTTTGAAGAACATCAAGGCGGGCAGCGAACTGTTTTATGACTACGGCCTGATCATTGATGCCAAATACACACCCAAGCTGCTGGCTGAATACCCGTGCTGGTGCGGCGCCAAAAAGTGCCGGGGCACGCTGCTCGCGCCCAAGGACAAAGACGACAAGAAGAAGAAAAAGAAAAAAGACTGAACGGTGTTGACTGCAGACCCCATTCGCTGGCCCCTTGAAGCCATCTGGCAGGCCGTCGAGCCGTCTCTGCCGGGTTTCACCTGCGAGGTATTGCCCACGGTGGATTCCACCAACACCGAATTGATGCGGCGCTTCAAGGCCGGCCAGATGGAACCCACGCTGCTGGTGGCCGAGCAACAAACCGCCGGGCGCGGCCGGCTGGGGCGTCAGTGGCACAGCCAGCGCGGTGGCAGCCTGACGTTTTCTCTCGGGTTGCCATTGGCTCCTGTTGACTGGTCGGGTTTGTCGCTGGCAGTGGGCGTCAGTCTGGCTGACAGCCTGGATGCCACCCACTCGCCGCAACACCGCATTGCGTTGAAGTGGCCCAACGATCTGTGGCTGGTTAAAAACATCACTGAGAACAAGTTAATTGAACGCAAGTTGGCAGGTGTGCTGGTGGAAACCGCAGCATTTGAAGGCCAGCGTTATGTAGTGATCGGTGTGGGCATCAATGTGCGCGGCAATTTGCAGGCCATCGACTTGGCAGCCCCAGGCAATTCAGCCATACCACCTGGCTTCCTGCAAGACCTGCAACCCGATGCTGACGTGGCCAGCACCTTGCTGCGCGTGCTGCTGCCGTTGGTGCAAACCGTGCAGGCATTTGCGCTGTTTGGTTTTGCGCCGTTTCAGGCCCGCTTTGCGCAGCGCGATGTGCTGTCTGGCCGCACTGTCAACCTGTCTGATGGAGCGACTGGCCAAGCCCATGGCGTGACCCAAACCGGTGCCTTGCTGGTGCATACTTCTCTTGGTATGCAAGAAATAACCTCTCATGAAGTGACTGTGCGGCCATGCTCAGACTGATTGTTCTGCTCCTGATTTTGCTGAATGCAGGCTTTTATGTGTATGCCCAAGGGTATCTGGCGGCTTTTGGTTTTGCCCCTGCCGTGCAGACTGAGCCGTATCGCGTGGCCCAGCAAATCAGGCCTGAAGCGCTGCGTGTCTCCATCCCAAACGAAGCAGTGCAGCCGCAGGTTGCCATATCGCCCGCCCCGGCCTTGGCAACCACTGGCCCGACTGAATGCCTGCAAGTCGGTGTGTTCAATGATGAGCAGACTCTGGTGCTGCGCGAACGCGTGGCCAGCGTGTTGCCGCAGGGCAGTTGGGTGATTGAAAACGCAACAGAGCCCGGCCGCTGGCTGGTGTACATGGGCAAGTACAGCAGTGAAGAATCCCTGGCCCGGAAAAAGTCCGAGCTGCGCCGCTTGGGCGTTGCGCTTGAAACGCTTGTCAACCCGGCGCTGGCACCCGGCTTGCAACTGGGCAGCTTCACCACCCAGCTAGACGCTGAGCAAGCACTGGCGCGCATCGCCAGACGAGGCGTGAAGACCGCCAAAGTTATTGAAGACCGCGCCGAGCAGCGCGGCCAGCGTTTAAAGCTGGCAGCAGTAGATGCCGGGCTGCGCAGCCAGCTGGATGGCATCCAGTCACTGCTGGCAGGCAAGCCTTTCAAGCCCTGCATTTAAGCCGCCAATAACCATGTATTTGCTATACTATTGATAGCTGCTTGCGCGCTATTTACGTCGGCTAGAGGCCGATTTGATTCGCAAACCAGTGGTGTCGCCTGCACTACAGTGCGAGGCAACCGCCAAAGTCATCGAACTAAAAAAGTCCGCCCCAACACTTGCGCTTTGCTGCCCACCAGCATGGCTTCACCCATGGCGGTCGCTTCACCTAGCAGTGCAGTGATGTTGACCTGGTGCGTGACCCACACTTCAAACCGGCCAGCAGGAATGGTCTGAAGCCTGGCGCGCAATTCGCGGGTTTGACTGTCCGCGTTTTCCTGGCGTTTGTGGTTGTCAAAAAATGAGCCGAGTGCGCCCAGCACCGCAAACTGGCCAAATCCCAGTTCGGCGGTTTCTTTGCATCGGCACCAGGCACTGGTTTGCACACTTGCGGGTTTGAGGCCGTTGACTTTGAACCACTGGCCAATTTGCCTGGCCTGTTCCCGCCCTGTGGCGCTCAGGTTGCGCTGTGTGCTGCACCGTTCAAGCCGAAAACCTGGCGGGTCGCCTATACCCGGGTCAGTTTGTGCGTGCCGCAGCATCACGGCGCAGGCGCCGGCGCGCAGCAGCAGGGCAATGTCAGGCAGCGCAGCTGTGGTTGGTGTCTGTGCTTGCGCTTGCAACATCAAGGGCGTCAGCGCGTAGCCAGACGCTGCCAGGCTTAAAATTTGCCTTCTTTTCACGCGTTAGTTTCCTTTCTTTGCCAGTGGCCCGCGCAGCAGTTTTTCTTCAGCGATTGCCAGCGCTTCTGGTTTGCCAGACAGTACCAGTGTGTCGCCGCTTTCCAGCAGCATCAATTCTTGGGGCTCCAAGGTTTTGCCGTTGCTGCGGCGCAGGCTGACCAGCCGCGCGCCCAACTGGTGCTGCTCCAGCGATGCAACCGTTTGCCCCGCTAATCGGTGGCCGGCAGGCAGCGTGACGGTGCTCAGGCGCTCTTCTTCAATGTCATCGGCCGTGTCATCGTCGGCACCGCGAAAGTAGCCGCGCAGCAGGTTGTAGCGCTTGTCGCGCTGGTCTTGCACCGCGCGTATCACCCGGCGCATGGGCACGCCGAGCAATGCCAGCGCATGGCTGGCCAGCATCAGGCTGCCTTCAATGGCCTCGGGCACGACTTCAGTGGCTCCGGCAGCGCGCAGTTTTTCCAGATCATGGTCGTCAACGGTGCGCACAATCACCGGCACGCCGGGAGCGTGGGCGCGCACATTGGCCAGTACCTTTATGGCGCTGGCAGTGTCCAGATAGGTCACCACCACCGCACTGGCACGCGCCAGGCCCGCAGCCATCAACGCCTGCAAGCGCACGGCATCGCCAAACACCACCGAGTCGCCAGCTAGAGCGGCTTGCCGCACCCGATCCGGATCCAGGTCAAGCGCTATGTACTGAATGTTTTCCTGCTCCAGCATATGCCCCAGGTTTTGCCCGCAGCGGCCATAGCCGCAAATGATGACATGCTTGCTGGTGTTGATAGACTTGCGGGCAATGCTGGTCATTTGCAGCGACTGCTGCAGCCATTCACTGGCAACCAGTTTCATCACCACCGTATTGCTGTACAAAATAATGAACGGGGTAGCCAGCATCGACAGCACCATGCTGGCCAAAATCGGGTTCAGCAGTTCGG
>JAYUVG010000031.1:0-3925 GCA_043754255.1 Polaromonas sp.
CCAGCCGGTTACCCGCACCCAGCGGTGACTTGTAAATGGCATGTGGCGCTGGCCTGAAGTTGACTTCAATATAAGCACTGCGCCCGGCCAGGCGTTTGCCCGTGCGAATGTAAAACGGCACGCCCGCCCAGCGCCAGTTGGCAATCTCGCAGCGCAGCGCAACAAAAGTTTCGGTGTTGCTTGCATCACTGACACCTGCTTCTGCTCGGTAACCGGCAACCGGTGCACCATCAACGGTGCCCGCACCATACTGGCCGCGCACCACATGCTGGCGTAGCGTCTCGGGTGTCCATGGTTTGAGAGAGCGCAGCACCTTGAGCTTTTCATCACGTATGGCATCGGCATGCGCATTGATCGGCGGCTCCATGGCAACGGCGCACAGCAGTTGCAGCGCGTGGTTCTGCACCATGTCTCGCAGCGCGCCTGTGCCGTCATAAAACGCGCCGCGTTTTTCAATGCCAATGTCCTCTGCAATCGTGATTTGAATGTTCGCAATGTCCTCACGCCGCCACAGCGGTTCAAACAGTGCGTTGCCAAAGCGCAAGGCAAACAGGTTTTGTACGGATGGCTTTCCCAGGTAGTGGTCAATCCTGAAAATCTGCTTTTCGTCAAACACCTTGCGTACGGCGCTGTTGATGGCCCGGTTAGACGCCAAATCGTGCCCTAACGGCTTTTCAAGCACCACACGCATGTTGGGGCGATGCAAGCCAGCAGTGGCAATCTGTTCACAAAAAACCGTGAAAAGACTTGGCGCTGTGGCCAGATACATGACCACCGTGTCTGCGGTGTGCGCTTGCAGCTTGCTGGCCAATCGGGGGTAATCTGCCGGGTTAGACAGATCCATGCGCAGGTAAAACAGCAGCGATGCAAAGCGCGCAAACTCCTCGTCAGTCGGGCGCTTGGCCAGCTCTACATCGTCAAACCGTGACTTGATGAGGGCGCGGTAAGCCTCGTCTGACAAATCATCGCGTGCCACACCCACAATGCGCCCACCCGCAGGCAACGATCCGTGCCGAAAAGCCTGAAACAATGCAGGCATGAGCTTGCGCCACACCAAATCCCCCGTCCCACCAAACAAAATCAGGTCAAAGCTCATGGTGAATTGTGGCGATCATGTAATTAAGTTTCATATTGTATTGGCATAATGGTAACTCGAGAATCAAAAAATAAATGTGTCATGAATCAACTTGAAGCCCTCAAACAATTCACCACTGTGGTTGCCGACACAGGGGACTTCAAACAGCTGGCGCGCCTCGAACCGCAAGACGCAACGACCAATCCGTCGCTGATCCTGAAAGCGGTGCAAAAGCCTGAGTACCAGCCACTGATGGCGGGCGTTGTCAGCAAGTTCAAAGGCCGCCAACTGGATGAAACCATGGACCGCCTGCTGGTGCGCTTTGGCTGCGAGATTCTGCAAGTCATCCCTGGCCGTGTATCGACCGAGATTGATGCACGCCTGAGCTTTGATGCCAGCGCTACCTACTCGCGCGGGGAACGCATCATCGAGCTGTACCAGGCCGAGGGCGTGCACATCGACCGTGTGCTCATCAAGGTCGCAGCCACTTGGGAAGGTATTCAAGCCGCCGAAAAGCTGGAGCAGCGCGGCATCCATACCAACCTGACCTTGCTGTTTTCGTTTTGTCAGGCCGTGGCTTGCGGGCAAGCCAAAGTGCAGTTGATTTCCCCTTTCGTCGGACGCATCTACGACTGGTATAAAAAGTCAGCAGGCGCGGCCTGGATTGAGCCGGAGAACGCAGGCGCAAACGATCCAGGTGTGAAGTCGGTGTGCGAAATTTATAACCACTACAAACACTTTGGGATCGCCACCGAGGTGATGGGAGCCAGCTTTCGCAACATCGGTCAGATCACGGCGCTGGCCGGCTGTGACCTGCTGACCATCAGCCCCGAACTCCTGGGCCAACTGGCCGCCACCGATGCGCCTTTGACACAGGCCTTGAACGCCGACGCTGCCAAAGCGCTTGATCTGCCGGCTGTTAATTTTGACGAGGCAGGTTTCAGGTTTGCACTGAACCAGGATGCCATGGCCACTGAAAAACTGGCCGAAGGCATACGCGGCTTTGTCACAGATACCATCAAGCTTGAGCAACTGATGCTGGCGGTGTGATGCGTATGCGTTGTGACCAAACTGCGACCTGGAGCGAGCTCAGTACTTTGTTTGAAACGAAGGGCAAGGTTTTCGACTTGCGCGAAGCTTTTGCAACCGACCCAAAGCGATTTACCAGCCTCAGTCAGGACGCGCCATATGTTTTTGCTGATCTGTCCAAAAACCTGATGGATGGCGCAACACAGGCGTTGCTGTTTGACCTGGCACGCCAGTGCGGTCTGGCGCAGCACCGCGATGCGATGTTTGCAGGCGAGGCAGTTAACAGCACTGAAAACCGCGCGGCAATGCATTTTTTACTGCGAAATCCACCTGAAGCCCAATATATTCCGGCGCAAGCAGCTATAAATAAAATAGCAGACAGGCAGGCTGAAGTTGAAGCCACCCTGAATGCCATGCTGGTTTTTGCCGAACAAATTCGCGCCAACGATCAAATCACAGACATCGTCAATATCGGTATCGGCGGCTCAGACCTTGGCCCGCAGATGGCTGTGCTGGCGCTGCATGCGTTTGCCGATAGACCCAAGCGATTTCATTTCGTTTCCAACGTCGATGGTCAGGAGTTACTGGACGTCCTGGCGCAATGCAAGCCGCAGAGCACGCTGTTTTTAATTGCCTCAAAAACTTTCACCACGGCTGAGACGATGATCAATGCGCGTTCAGCCAAGGCTTGGTTTGAAGTACAAGGCGGACGAGACATCAGCAGCCATTTCGCCGCACTGACAACAAATATTGCAGCGGCTAACGCATTCGGCATCACCACCACCTTCGGTTTCTGGGACTGGGTCGGCGGCCGCTATTCGCTGTGGTCAGCAATTGGTTTGCCGATAGCGATAGCGATTGGCGGTCAGGCTTTTCGAGAATTTCTGGCTGGCGCACACGCCATGGACGCGCATTTTCGCCAGGCACCACTTGAGCAAAACCTGCCAGTGCGCCTGGGCCTGCTGGACGTCTGGTACCGCAACTTTCACGGCTTTACCAGCCGCAGCATCGCGCCCTACAGCTATGCGCTGCGCCGCTTGCCAGCTTACTTGCAACAGCTTGAAATGGAAAGCAACGGCAAGCGGGTTGACACGCAAGGCAATGTGCTGCCCTACGAGACTGCACCCGTGTTGTGGGGGGAACCCGGCACCAATGGTCAGCACGCTTATTTTCAAATGTTGCATCAGGGCACGTCAGTGGTGCCGGTTGAGTTTATTGCTGTGAAAAATGCCGCGCATTCCTTGCCTGGTCACAACAGCAAGCTGCTGGCCAACGTACTGGCGCAAGCACAGGCATTGATGGTGGGCAAAACCAATGCCGATGGTCACAAACAGTTTCCCGGTAATCGGCCAAGCACATGTTTATTGCTGGACGAGCTCACACCTGCCAGCCTGGGCGCGCTGCTGGCGCTGCAAGAACACCGGATCTTCGTCAGCGGTGCCATCTGGGGCATCAACAGCTTTGACCAGTGGGGCGTTGAGCTTGGCAAGGTACTGGCCCAAGACATTGAGCCGCGCCTGAAAAGTGGTGATGTGTCTGGTCTTGATGCCTCGACGGCAGGACTG
This sequence comes from Polaromonas sp., assembly GCA_043754255.1. Lineage (GTDB taxonomy): Bacteria > Pseudomonadota > Gammaproteobacteria > Burkholderiales > Burkholderiaceae_C > Polaromonas. Next base: position 3,670 of record JAYUVG010000031.1, read on the forward strand.
CTCAAGCGCCTGCTGTAAGCTGCACCGCCTCTGGTAATCGCGCATGACGCAGCGTGTGCGGTGACTGCATAATTTCCAGATCAATATCAATACTGGAGACAGCTCATGTTTCATCGTTTACTGACAGCTTGTGCCGTAGTTGCCAGCCTGCTGGTTGCAGCTTGTGTTGCACCACCACCTGCTCCCGTGCCTGCAACACTGCGTGTCAATGTGTTTCCTGGCTCAAGCAACTTGCCGCTGCTTGCAGCCATCAACA
>JAYUVG010000032.1:0-2758 GCA_043754255.1 Polaromonas sp.
TCGTCGTCAGGATGCTGCCAGGCGCCAGGTCATAAACGCGGAGCAGCTGGTCCGAGCAGCTCAACTGCATGCCATCGAGGATCAGCTCCCAGCCGCCAACCGCGGCCAATTCGCCGGTTCTGCGTAACAGGTCGGCCGTAGCTGCCACCGCCAGCTCGGAGGCCTTGCGTGTTGTGATGTCCTGCACCGCACCGGCCCGGTAAGTCGTCAGCGTCCCGTTGTTCATGTGCGATCGGCCTTGCTGATGCAGCCAGCGTACAGCGCCATTCGGCGTGATGATGCGGTATTCAATGTCCAGCTCTACGCCAGCTTCTGTAGCTTGCTTCTGACGCCGCTCATACGCCACCCGGTCAGCCGGATGAATCATCTGCAAAAAGGTGGCGTGGTTCCCGTCGAAAGACCCCGGAACCAGACCAAACAACTCACGCAACCCGTCTGACCATGAATGTTTTTGACTTATCTGATCAAACTCCCAATAACCGACACGGCACAACTGTTGCGCGTCCAGCAATTTGCGCTGCGCCTCGCGCAGGTCGGCATGGCTTTTGGCTTGCGCCTGCTGCGCCTCTTTCAGCGTTGCCTGCGCACGCTGAGTGTTGTTCAACTCAATTTTCAGGTCTTCCTCACGATGCTGCAAAGCATCTGCCATCTGGTTAAAGCCTCGGCCGATTTCCTTAAACTCCTGACTTGGTCCAACGCGTGTCAAAGCCACACGCTCATGCAGATCACCCGCCCTTACCCCAAGGGTTGCACGGCTAATTTCGTGTATTGGCCGGATGATAAGCCGTCGGCCCAGCAACCACGCCATCAGGCTGCCAAGCAGTGCCATGATCAACATCGCTGACAACTCGATGGCGACTTCGCGGTAAATTGGCGACACATAAAAGCTGCGCGGCACGCTGACAGCGACAAAAAATGCGGCATTTGCCGGCGACTGCTCAGGCACAAAAGCCCAGAGACGCTGCACGCCAGCACGGTCAGCACCTTCGGCAACACCGGCAGTTCGATCACGCAACGCCGCCAGAAAAATAGGACTGGTTTCCTTTTCCCCAATAGCGATCGGGAAATTGGAGGCCCCCGACAACAAAACCCCGTTGCGATCGTAAACGCCGATGGAAGCCCCCGCGGGTATTGGGACGGCTGCAAATGATTTGCTTATCTGCTGCAAATCGAGCGCGGCATACACCACCGCCGAAATTTTGCCGTCGCCGTTTGCCACTGGCAACACAAAGGGCAGCAGCGCCTGGCCAGGCAAACCCCCTGCCATGTAAGTTCCAAAAACCACATCCTGGCTTGTAAAAGCCGCTCGAATGTCCGCACGGTCGCCGATGTACACAGGCCCGTCCAACGCAAGGGTGCTGCATTGAACGTAACCATCCGCACCGACGGTGCTGATGGTCGTGTAAGCTGACAGTGCGCTTTTCAAGTGCGACAAATACTCGTTACAGCGCGGCAGGTCACCGTCGCGGATGGCGGGCACTGCGGCAATAGTCTTAAGGAGCTGCGCAGCGGAGTCCGCCACCTGACGCTGGTGAAGAGCTACCAGTGATGCCGCGCGCTGCAAATTGCCAGCGGCGCGGGTAGAAGCTACACGGGTTTCGCTGAAAACCTTGACAAGCGACAACGCAAACAGCGGTAGGATGGACACCATCACCAGAAGGGCCAAGCCAGTAGGCAGGGAAACCTGCACCTTCATCGGCATCGCTTTTCTCTGTAAAAATCAAACGCTGCAGGGCTGACCCTGCGGTAGCGTCAAGCTGGTGCGGGACACTCGTTTGAACCAAGCCAGTAGGCTTGCAGCAAATTGAGTTTTTCAGTGAATTCACCGAAGTCAACAGGCTTGCGGACAAAGCTATTGGCGCCACTCTCGTAGCAAGCCACAATATCCGATTGCTCGCTGGACGACGTCAGCATCACGACAGGGACCAACGCCGTCAGTGGGTTGGCACGAAGACTACGCAGCACGTCCAGCCCCGACAGTTTAGGCAGCTTCATATCCAAAAGGATAAATGTTGGTTGGTGTTGAACATCGCGGCCAACATGAATGCCTTGACCAAAAAGAAAATCCAGCGCCTCGGCACCATCACGGGCCACCACAATTTTAGCCGCCATGCCTTGCTCTTCTAGTGTCAAAACTGTCAGCTCAAGGTGGTCAGGGTTGTCCTCGACAACGAGTATTACTTTTTCTTTCATGGTGCGCTCCCTAATCAGTCAAATTTGTTTGTTACTTTTTTTGCACATTTAAATCGTTAGCGTATGTTAGCGCCTTTGCAGGCACCTTAGCCTTGATTTGCCCGCCACTTTTCTACCCATTTTGAGGCGCTTTGCAAACCAACAGCATCACCACTGCGGTACAGGCTGATTTTTTAGCTGTGTGCGTAAATCCGCGTAATTTGGCACCACCGTGCGCACGGTGTCCCAAAACCGCGGGCTGTGGTCCATCACCCGAAGATGGCTCAGTTCATGGACCACCACATAGTCGATCACCGGCAATTTAAAGTGCACCAGCCGCCAATTCAGGCGGATGGAGCCGTCGGCGCTGGCACTGCCCCAGCGCGTGCGGGCACTGGACAAGCTGAGCTTGCGCCACTGCACACCCAGGGTAGGTGCAAAGTGGTCAAGGCGCTCGGTGAACAGCCGCTTGGCCTGCCGCATCAGCCAGGTCTGCACCACATCCCGAATTTGATCTGCCGTGGCGTCGTGAGGCAGCCCGACCTGCAGCGTCAATTGCGGTACGGCTGCATCGGTAAGCTGCGGT
>JAYUVG010000033.1:0-3323 GCA_043754255.1 Polaromonas sp.
CGTTCATGCTTAGATTAAACACTTTCAGCGTCACCAACTCGCTGACGCGCAGTCCGCTGGCGTACATCAACTCCAGCATGGTGCGGTCGCGCAAACCCAGTGGCGTGTCAACGTCAGGCGCTTCTAAAAGTGCTTCAACTTGCGACTCCGTCATGGTTTTGGGTACGCGCAGGGCTTGCTTGGCGGCTTGTAACTTCAGGGTGGGGTCAGCCGTGATGAACTTTTCACGCATTGCCCAGCGGAAATAGCGTTTTAAAACCGTTAAACGACGGTTTGCAGATGTTGCTTTGGTAGTTGCATGTTTGGCAAAAAAATAGCCGTTGATATTGACTTCAGCAGATTCATCAACGCCCTTCTGCAATGTGGCCAACCACTGCGCGTAAAGCGTCAGATCTCGCCTATACGCTTCCAGTGTGTTTTTAGACAGCCCATCCTCCAGCCAAAGCGCATCGATGAAGGTATCGATGTGGTTGGCGGCGTGGATGGGCGCGTTATCAGGGGAGAAAGCGGGCGCACGAATAGCTTGCTGGGTCAATCTAATTTCAATTTAGCAGTGGCCACAACTTTTTGGTACACAGCCAGTTCGTCTTTCATTTGCGCCGCAAACTGCTCTGGCGTGTTGCCCAAAACGATGGAGCCCGTGTCTTCAATGCGTTTGCGAATAGCCGGGTCTTCCAAAGCTTTGCGCACGCCCGCATTCACTTTGTCCACAATATCTTTCGGCAAACCTTTCGGGCCATAAATGCCGTAATAAGCCATGCGGTTGACTGGCTCCAAGCCCAGCTCTTTGAAGGTCGGCACATTCGGCATAGAGGCCAAACGCTGCGGCGCAGCCACGGCAACGGCTATTAAGCGGCCAGCAACAATATGCGGCAAGGCTGACGGCACATTGTCAAAAATGATTTGCACTTGCCCACCCACGGTGTCGCGCAAAGCAGGGCCCGCGCCTGAGTACGGAATGTGCGTCAAAAACACGCCTTGCAAACCCTTCCAAAGCTCGGTTTGCAAGTGGCCAATGCCACCAATGCCCGATGATGAATAGGAATATTTGCCAGGATTCGCCTTTAACTCGGCGACAAAACTTTTGTAATCTTTCGCTGGAAAACTAGGGTGCACAGCGATCACGTTGGGCGTGGCGGCGATATTGATAATCGGCGTGAAATCGGTCGCCACGTTGTAGGGCATTTTTGGGTTGATGGCAGGGTTTGCCGCCGTGGTTGACACCGTTGCCATACCCAGCGAATAGCCATCTGGCGCAGCCTTGGACGTCTCGTTCGCGCCCACCACGCCACCGCCGCCTACTTTGTTTTCAATGATCACGTTTTGACCCAAAGCTTTACCCAAGGGTTCAGACATCACGCGCGCGATGATGTCCGTTGTGCCGCCAGGTGCAAACGGCACTTGCAGCTTCACCGGTTTGTTTGGATAGCCCTGCGCTAATACGGCTGTAGCCGGCGTTATTATTGCCGATAATGCTATTAATTTTATAGCAAAACTAAAAGCCTTGGTGGACTTGTTGAAAGCTGAACGATGCAAAAACATAAATTTCCTTTAACTGAGACGATAAACTAGCTCTATGATAATTCAAACGTTTCAAACCGCCGATGGGGATACTACATAATGGTAAACCCCTAATTTGATGATTGATTAGCCGCTGAGACATTTCTTTTGAACTACGCCCAACTCCTCATCCCCGATTTTGCTTTGATTGTGATCGGCTATTTGTTGTGCCGCTTCACCGCGCTGGACCGCAGCGTTTGGTCGCAAATCGAAAAGCTGGTGTTTTACTTTTTGTTTCCGGTTTTGCTGTTTTCATCCATCATCAAAAGTCCCATCCATTTGAGTGAGATGTCAAACTTCATAGCAGCTGGACTGGCATTGGCAATAACCACCGTTGCTATAGCTTACTTATTGCCATTTACCCCTGGGCTTAAAAACCATTTTTCTGACCGCGACCACGCCGCCAGTGCGCAAATCGCTTTTCGCTTCAATTCCTTCATAGGCTTAGCCATGGCGGAGCGCTTGGCGGGTGCGCCGGGTTTGCTTTTGATCTCGGTGCTGATTGGTATTTGTGTGCCGTTGTTCAACATGGCGGCCGTTTGGCCCATGGCGCGCCACGGCAAAACTGGTTTCGTCGGTGAGCTGATGCGCAACCCCTTCATCATCGCCACGGTATCAGGGTTGGTTTGTAATTTGCTGGGTTTTAGATATCCAGACTGGCTCACACCCACGGTGAACCGCATTGGTGGCGCGTCTATTCCGCTGGGTTTGATGGCGGCTGGCGCAGGCATGCAGTTTGCCACTTTGGCAAAAGCTAAAACATTGGCTATCAGCGTTTTGACCATTCGCCATGTGATTGCACCTGTGATCGCGCTGGGCTTGTCGCTGCTGTTCAAACTCTCACCCGTGCAAGCGACGGTGCTGATGATGTTCTCTGCCCTGCCCACAGCCCCAACTGCTTATGTTCTAGCCGCACGCATGGGGTTTGATGGTGGCTTTGTGGCGGGTTTGGTGACGCTGTCTACCTTGCTTGGCGTGTTGAGTCTGCCATTTGCGTTATCGCTAATCAACTAATTGTTTAAAATAATTCAAAATTGTTCTTTGGCGCCAATTTGACACCACCCATCATTTCAAAGTACACTTAAGCCCGAACGACACATAGAAGGTTTCGCCATGAATTCAATTGCTGTACACGAACGTGGCCGAATATCCGCCCGTGTTTCTGCCGCCGTCGCAGAGAAAATCCAAGATGCGGCCGACATCATGGGCGCGACATTGAATCAATTTTTGATCCAAGCCAGCCTAGAGCGCGCGGAACAGATCATAGAGCGTGAGCGCTTGATAACGCTTTCAAAGCATGACGCAAACATGCTGTCTGATTTGCTGGACAACCCCCAAGCGCCCAACAAAGCACTCACCAAAGCCCTGCAGCTTTATAAAACGAAAGCTGGCAATGGCACTTTGCATACAAGCGCTCAATCCAAGCCATCAACTCGATCCCTTTGATTGTGGTCGCGCAGACCTGAACCTATGGCTGCACACCATCGCCAGGCAGCATCAAAAGAAACGTATTTCCTCCACCTTTGTCCTCGTCGATGAGGCAGAGCCGACGCGGGTTATTGGCTACTATGCGCTGACGATATGCAGTGTTGTTGGCAGCACGTTGCCGGCTATGCTGAGCAAGAAACTACCCACAAGTATTCCCGGGGTGAAACTGGGTCGCTTGGCAAGCCATCTTTCTCGCAAAGGCAGCAAGTTGCGGATTGGCGAAACCTTGCTGATGGATGCCCTGATGCGGTCAAAGCATATTTCAGACAATGCAG
>JAYUVG010000034.1:0-4563 GCA_043754255.1 Polaromonas sp.
GGAACGCGCCATGAAAATCAGCGAACTCGCCAAAGCCGCCCACACCCAGAGCGAGACCATTCGCTACTACGAGCGCGAAGGCCTGCTGCCCGTTGCCACGCGTACCAGCGCCAACTACCGTATTTATAACAGCGGCCATCTAGAGCGGCTGGCGTTTATTCGCCACTGCCGCGCACTCGACATGACACTCACCGAGGTGCGCACGTTGCTGCACTTTAAAGATGCGCCCGAAGAAAACTGCGCCGAAGTCAACGGCCTGCTTGATGCCCATGTAGGCCATGTCGTCCAACGCATCAAAGAGCTCAAGGCTCTGGAAAAAGAACTTCGGGCGCTGCGCCTGCAGTGCGCGAGTAGCCAGCAGGCCGCAGATTGCGGCATTCTGGAGGGGTTGGAACAAGCGGCAAGGCAGGTACAGCCAGCCACCAGACAGGGGAAACCAGGGCATATCCACGGCGCGCATGGTGGCGTGAGAAGCTGAGGGCCGATGCCATGCCTGGAAGCCAACATCAGAGCGTTACCCCGACGACAGAAACGTGCACTTCATGCGGAACGCTATCATTTAGATAGCGATTAGCCCTTGTATTTACTGCTGCAGAGCCCTATTTCACTACTAATTTCTCTTGTCAGAACGCCATCTGTGTTACTAGCAGCAGCGTTGGCCATTTGGCTGCCGTTACAGGCACCTACCTTGGCAAATCCTCGTTGTTGCACCAGGCGAGTGCAGCCCAGATCTGACAGTTGCTGTAGCTGGCGTTCAGCCCAAACTACTGAATGTCGTCACGACCAGCAGGCTGGCGTTGAACCAAGCGTGCAGCAGCACGCATAGCCACCAACTTGCACTGCGCCGCCAAACCTCGCCAATGGCCACGGCGGGTACAAGCCACCACATTGCTAAAGCGCCGTTGGCAGGCAGGTGCAGCACGACAAACGCCAGCGCTGTCGCCACGTTGGCAAGGTGCCCACGCCAATCCAGCGAACTGTGCAGACGATCATCGACCTGGATGCGACCAAATTGATAGCGCAAGCCGGTTTGCAGCAAGGGGCGCAGGGCGGTTTCTTCAAGCACCGGAGCCAGTGCAAGCACCCACACCCACGCAAACAGACCACTGGACCAGCCGGTCCAGTGGTTGGGTTGCAGGCGCAGTCCAAGCAAGGTATACGCAAGCCAAGCCACCGCAGGGGCAACGCTCGCTAAACACAGCAGCAGAACCAGACCCCGCTTATCAAGCGGCAGTACTGTGTCGGGTTCAGCCCGCAAGGTCAATGGTTGGGGTCGCGGCTCAATTTGCTGCTGTGCTGCTGGCATTCAGCGTCTTCCGCGCATCACCACCCCGCCGCGATTGACGACGCCGCATTGCCCCACCTGCCAGTGCAGTAAGTAGTAGCAAAGCCAGACCAGCGTCGGTACCCGACGGGTTCATGCTGCAACCACCACCACCGGCTCCACCAAATCCTGCCGAAGCCGCAGCCGCAGCCGCAGCCGCTGGTGTACTGGGAGCCATCACACCCGGTGCACCGGCTTCAAGCACAAAACCGAATTCAGACACACGACCAATGACCTCAACTGGCAATTCTTCATCGCGTGCGCCTTTGATCAACGCACCCAGGCTGGCAATGCGCGAGCTGGCATTGGTAATGGCTTTGAAGACGGCGGTGTATTCTCCTGCAGGCAGAAGCCCTGCCAGGCTGAGGGCATATTGGCCATCGCCAGCGCGCGCGTCAGGTAGTACGCCGTCATCCTTCAAAACAATATTAGCCAGCACCAACCGCCCTTCAGCGTCGTATACGTCAGCAGTGACCAATGCACCCTTGATGCTTTTTTCACCGCCCAGTTTGGCGTGTAATGTTGGTGCGCCGCTGTTGCCCACGGTGCCGCCCAGAAACTCGCCCGACAACGCGGTGAGCGAGTCAGAACTGATTTCTACGCCGATGCCGTCGGCGGTTTGCGCGTTGGCCTCAGCCCGCACAGTCCATTTGCCGGCCCGGGCCGACGCGTCGCCAGCGATGATAAAGTTAGCCTCGCCGAAAGCAGGCTCTGCAATGAACTCTATGCCGGCCAGAGGGCTGCTGCCGGTGTAGACCGCACCGTTTGGAGCAATCAGACTGAACTTGAGACTGGCAGCGTCTTTGGGGTCAAAAAATAAATGCGCAGTGACCTCGCCATCTATTGCGCTGCCGGCCACCGTAAAGCTGCTGCTAAATGTGTCTTTGGCATTCAGCGGCGGACTGGCGTCGGTGCTCAGGCTGGCAAAAGCAGCGGCGTGGGTTCCATTGATCGCACGCACCACATCCTTGGCGGCCTCAGCGCCGGTTTTGGCTCGATTGAAGCTGCCGCCTGTCATGACTGCCAGCTCTGCCAGGCCCACGGATCTAGAGGCCGCCGACTGTGTTCGGGCCTGACTCGAACGCTCAGCCGTGACGGTTGCCGAACCGCCCGTCAGGCCCAGCGGATTGACGGAAACTTTGGCCAGGCGCGCGCTGCTGGCGGCCTCCACAGGCAAACTGGCCTCTGCGCCAGTCAACAGGTGCAAGGTGGACATGTCGCCAGGCTTGCGAGCCACTGCCAGCAGGCGGTAAGCCTGAGTAAACGATGACAGGCTGTCAAAAGTGCCTGTCGTACCTGATTGGATATTCTGCAAGCTGTCAAGCGCAGCGCTCAGTGCTTGCTTGCCCTCAGCACTGCTGTCGGTGTAGCCCAAAACGGTGCTTGACGCAGCGCCCGCGCCAGCGACAGCAGGCGAGGCGATGATGGCAAATTGCGTGTCTGCCTTGGCCTGGCCCACCAAAGCTTTGGCAGCCTTGATCAAATCAGCAAATCGGTCAGTTGCCAGCGTGCGGTCCACCACAATCACATCACGAAACTGCGGGTTGGGCGCAAACACCATGTTCAGGCTGTCGTCAAAACCGACAACTGGCCGGGTCAGTTGCAGCGCGGCAGGATCAATGCCGCGAAAGGCCTCAAAGAAAGTGCGGCCTTGCGCACGGGCACCTGCCGGATCCTGATCGGCAGCCCGAACCAGGGTTTCCCAAGCGCTGCCACCCGTCAAACCTGCGCCAACAGCCATCACTCGGGCCTGCGCAGTCTGGCGCGTCAAGGGGTTGGCATAGTCGGCGGGCGTGCTCAATGACACAAACGCGTTTTGATCGTTCATGATGGTATTTTTTGCGTTATCTGACTGCGACGGCGAGCCTGGATCGCCCAGATCAAGCGCTTTACCCGCTTCTACATACTCGTCGTACAAGCCGTAGGTGTAATGGCCCAACTCGTGCGCAATGACCTTACCCAGCTGAACCACCGACTCCGGTGCGTTACCGAAAGACAAATGATTAAAAGATGATGAATTGCGGGAATTTAACCCAGCAACGTTGGCCGATGAGCGTCCATTGCTGTTGATAAACTGGATATTGACATTGTTGCCAAACTGCTTGTTGCGGTAGACAAAAATGTTACCTAGCCGATGACGGCCCTCTGTCATGGTGAAGACGCTTTGTGCCACGACCCGCATCACGCTGGTGATGTAGGCCCGGTCCAGCACCTGGCCTGGGTTGTTGATCTGCACAGGTGGATTGTCAAAGTCCCAGTCGACATTGACCACGTAGTCAATTGTGTTGACATTGACCACAGCGGTCAGCGCATGGTTGGCCGCATGAGCGCTGAAATTGATCGGCAACGCCAGTGCACCAGCCACTGCGCAAATAACCGCTTTGTTCCATATCCGAAGGGGGAATGAAGGACGATAGGCAATCATGGGCAAAACTCCCGGGTAATGAGTTAACAAATGTTACAAAGTATGCCAATTCAAAGAGGGCATGTCTATGGTTCATCTGTGATGGGTTTGAAAAATAAACACCAAATGTGGTCCTAGCCAACAATTCAAGCAACATGGCAGCTGCGGATGGACGTTGAATAACACCGGGGACAAACGCTGCAAAGCCCCGGTGGTTACAAAAAGTTGTACAAAAACAGACCCTGTGGCTGTCCAAACGGGGGGGTTAGCCGTTATTTTTATAGCCCGCAAGAGCGGAAGCCGCAAAAAATATCATCCCGCTCAGGCAGGTAAAAATTGCGGTATTTCGGGCTTTTCATGCGCGCTCTGGTGGCAAACGAGGCACCGCGCAACACCTTGTGCGTGCCAAACCAGGGCTGCGAATAGTCCAGGTAGGGGTCGGCCTTGAAGTGCGGATAGGGTCTGAACGTGGAGCCCGTCCATTCCCACACATCGCCCCAGCGAAAACCACGCCGCGCGGCCGTGTGCGCAGCGATTTCCCACTCGACCTCAAACGGCAGGCGTCGCCCGGCCCAGCGGCACCAGGCATCGGCCTCAAACCAGGTCATGTGCATGGCGGGCTGGCTGCCCTGCATGCGCATGGCCTGACCAAAACGGGTTTGCATCACCGCGCCGCTGGCCACACCAATCTGGTCCACATGACGCGGGCCTCTTCTGCCCTGGTACTGGCCCTGTACGCTGGCCATGCCCTGCAGCCATTGCCAGCCGCCGGGGTGCCAGAGTTCTTCGCGGTCATAGCCGCCGTCGCCGACAAACTCGACAAACTGCGCCCAGG
>JAYUVG010000035.1:0-3645 GCA_043754255.1 Polaromonas sp.
AGTTCAAAGCCGGCCAGTCGTGGCAAACGCTGGGTCTGACGGGCAATGAAGTGATTGATGTGATTCCTCATCCTGAACTCAAGCCGCAAAGCGATGCCACGCTGCGTATCACGCACGCCGACGGCAAGATGCAAGAAGTTATCGTCACGTTGCGGGTAGACACACCGATTGAGGTGGACTACTACCAGAGCGGTGGCATCTTGCCCTATGTGCTGCGCCAGTTGCTGGCCAATTGAGCATGAAGGTAGCGATTGCTGGTGGCGGCATAGGCGGGCTGGCGGCAGCGTTGGCTTTGTCGCAGGCTGGTAGTGATATGACGTTGTTTGAGAAAGCAAGTGCCTTCACTGAAATCGGTGCGGGTATTCAACTCGGCCCTAATGTCACGCGAATTTTGCAAAGCTGGGGTTTGCTTGACGCGATAGGCCGGGTAGCGACTGCGCCTGATCGTTTGCAGGTACGCAGCGCCACCTCGGGCGGCGTGTTGGGTGAACTGCGCTTGGGGCAAGCCATGGCAGCGCGCTACGGCGCACCCTACCTGACGCTGCATCGCGCCGACTTGCATGCCGTGCTGTTGCAAGCCGTGCAGCAAACACCTGCGGCGCTGCGCACTGAATGCGCAGTGCAACGTTTTGAGCAAGCAGCGCAGATGGTTTCTGTGCAGACGAATGCTGGAACGCAGCAAGTAGATGTTTTGGTAGGCGCTGATGGCTTGTGGAGCAATACCCGCCAGCAGTTGCTAAACGATGGCGCGCCCCGCCGCACAGGGCACCTGGCCTACCGCGCTTTGATCAAACAGGCTGACCTGCCTGAACGGCTGCGCAGCCAAAACGTCACCGCCTGGCTAGGCCCCAAGATGCACGCCGTGCAGTATCCGGTGCGCGGTGGTGAATGGTTGAATGTGGTCGTGTTTGTCAACGGCGATGTACCCAGTGATTTTGAAAATTGGGACCACAGCGCTAATGCAGCGGACTTAACCAGTCAGTTCGCAGGTTGTTGCCCGGCGCTGCAAGACGTGGTGCAAGCCGCACCCAACTGGCGCCTGTGGGTCATGCACGACCGCCCACCCATGCAAAGTGCACACCAGCACGCGCAAGGTCGTGTCGCACTGCTAGGCGATGCCGCGCACCCGATGCGGCCCTACCTGGCGCAGGGTGCGGGCATGGCGATTGAAGATGCGGCTGAACTAGCCTCGGTACTTGGCGCGGCAACGCCAGCAAACGCTCCCGCTGCCTTGCAGCGCTTCGCCGCCAACCGCTGGCAACGCAACGCCCGTGTGCAAGCCCGAGCATTGCGCAACGGTCAGATTTTTCATGCGACGGAGCCGATGCGCTGGGGCCGTGATGTGGCGATGAAGTTGATGGGTGAGAGGCTACTGGACATGCCGTGGCTGTATGGGCGGCGTTAGTTGCCACGGAGTTTGCTATATAAATAGGAGCTTCTTGCGCCCGTATTCATTGGCCTAGAGGTCGATTTGATACCTAAAAACGGTCAAAAATGACCCGAAACAGCCTCAAATCTCCTACAAAGCCGTTCGCAGCTTCCAGATTTCAGGGAACAGCACCACATCCAGCATTTTGAGCGAGTAGCTCACGCTAAGAAGTTCACTTTGATGCCTTTAAAGGAAAAGCGACTCTATGATTTTCTTCCAGCTCCTTTTGGCATTTTTCCCCTTCCTCAATCGCTTGAGTCACAAGGCCTTCGATCTGTTGCAATGCGTTGACAAATGCGTCGTCCTGCGCACGCGCTAGTGCGTGTATGAAACCGCGGCAACCATTTCTGCATCGAAATACTTCAGAGGTAAAGTCACTGGGTGGTAGTTCAAAGATGGGTATCTGCTCTAAGCCGGTAAGCGCGTCTTCCAGAGTTTTTAGAACCATGCTTCGCAGCAGTTCGCCGTAGTCTTTGCCACGAGAGAAACCTTGACATGATTTCCGCAGATGGCGCAGCATATTTATTGAAAGCTCTAGTGTGCGCAGGCTGCGATTCTGCGATGCCTCCGCATCCCTGTTTATTGCAGCGAGTTGAGACTGCTCGAGGAGATTAACTTGTTGCTGGTGTTGGATTTCTAGACGCTTGAGTTCGTCAAGCTGAAACTTACGAGCCAGGAAAAAAGAGCCGACAATTGCTAGCCCTGAGATCACCGCTTGACCCCAAGCTGCCCACTGTTCTCCTGACACATTAGTCATGAAGCAAAGTTGCTGCATATTTCCCCCCTTGTTGGATGTAAGTATGACTGGTGTTTAAACTTAGATTCGTAGTTCACGAGTTACGGATTTTTCGCAAAGTACCTCACACCATCCAAACCCTCAAAATCCGCATCCTGCGTCCACACCAGCGCATTACGCTGCTGAGCCGTCGCATAAATGATGCTGTCGGCCAATGGCAATTTGTGGCGTACACCTAGCGACGCGGCCAGCAGGGCCAGCGATGCATCAAGTGCTACCGCACGCCCCTGCTGCATGACCGCTACATATTGCAGTGCAACGCCTTCGTCGCGCTGTTGCGCTACTTTTTTGAACACTTCCAGCAGCGTGATGGACGGCACGATGAGCGAGTCGGGTGCTTCGATGACGCTGGCGAAATGCTGAGCATTGGGTTCATCGGCAAAGTACGCCAGCCAGGCCGACGAATCGACGACGTTCACAGCCTGTCCGAATCACGCGTAATGGTCGTGTTTATGCCGCGCAATGACCCGCGCAGGGCGCTGGCGGGTTGAACGGGAATGAACTCCACGCGGTTGTCAAATTGCACCACCTGCATCTTGACGCCGGGTACGAGCTTGAGCCCTTCACGCACGGCCAAGGGGATGACGACTTGAAACTTGGGTGACACGGTGACGGTTTGCATGGCTAACTCTTGGAGTGATCGATAATCTGATCGTACAACGAAAATGTAACGATAGATTTAAATGGGTGATCAGTTTAAAGTCGTTGGCTGAATTGATCAGAAACAGCAGCAGTAGGTCTGCTACTAATTCAGGAGCTGCTTGCGCCCGAATCCATTGAGCTAAAGGCTTATTTGACACCTGAAATGTCCCAAAAAGCGTCAAAAACGGCTAAAAATACCTACAAGGCCGTCCGCAGCTTCCAAATCTCAGGAAACAGCACCACATCGAGCATCTTGCGCAGGTAGCTCACGCCGCCTGTGCCGCCTGTGCCGCGCTTAAAGCCAATCACGCGTTCTACCGTGGTGACGTGGCGAAAGCGCCAGAGTCTGAAAGCATCTTCCAGGTCGGTGAGTTCTTCGCCCAGCTGGTACAGGTCAAAGTGCTGTTTGGGGTTGCGATAGGCGACCAGCCAGGCTTGTTCCACCTCGTCGCTTTCAACGTAGCCTTGTGTCCAGTCGCGTTCAATGTGGCTTGGTGGTACTGGCAGACCGCGTCTGGCCAGCAGCCTCAGCGCTTCGTCGTACAGCGACGGTGTTTCAAACGCGGCTTGCACTTGCGCCAGTAAATCCGGCCGATGGGCGTGGGGTTTAAGCATGGCTGCGTTTTTATTGCCGAGTGCAAATTCAATGCAGCGGTACTGCGCGCTTTGAAAGCCGCTTGAATTGGCCAGATAAGGGCGAATGGCGCTGTACTCGGGCGGCGTCATGGTGGCCAGCACGTCCCATGCATGTACGAGTTGCTCCATGATTTTGCTGACT
>JAYUVG010000036.1:0-10296 GCA_043754255.1 Polaromonas sp.
TTTGCAACCCAACGACCGGACTGGATTCCCGCCTGCGCGGGAATGACGGAATTTAGTTGGTGCTCGCTATGGTTACAGGAGCTGCTTGCCCGCTGTTTACGTGGGCTACAAGATGATTTAACCTGATTTGATGTTTGCCTCAAACCAAAAGACCCGTCATTTCCGCGCAGGCGGGAATCCAGCCCGGTGGAAACATTGTTTGCAACTCAACGACCGGACTGGATTCCCGCCTGCACAGAAATGACGCACTTTTTAGCTGTCAAAGCGTGTATCGAATCAGGCTGTTCTTTGATATGGCGCAACCCGACAGAATTGGTCAGACTTGAAAATGTCCGAAAGCACCCGAATTACTTTTTAATTCGATACCTTTGAGGATATTTTTATGCGCCAGGACAAACTCACCACCAAATTTCAGGAAGCCTTGAGCGACGCGCAGTCGCTGGCGCTGGCCAACGACAACGGATACATCGAGCCTGTGCACTTGCTGCTGGCGATGCTAAAACAGGATGACGGCCCGCGCGCCATGCTGGAAAAAGCAGGTGTTAATGTTGCAGGCGTTGAAATGAGCGCGCAAGCAGCTATTAAAAAGCTAGCACAGGTACAAGGCCAGGAGCAGATTTCAGTGTCGTCCGAGCTGGCCAAGCTGTTGCAGGCGACTGAAAAAGAAGCGATCAAGCGCAATGACCAATTTGTGGCAGGCGAGCTGTATTTGCTGGCCGTGGCTGACAGCAAGTCTGACATCGGAAAAATCGCCAAAGAAAACGGCCTGACCCGCAAGTCACTTGAAGCAGCCATCAACACCGTGCGCGGCGGCGAAAAAATGGACAGCGCTGAAGGCGAGGGCAACCGCGAAGCGCTTAAAAAATATTGCATGGACCTGACTGAGCGTGCCCGCATGGGCAAGCTGGACCCAGTGATTGGCCGTGACGATGAAATCCGCCGCGCGATTCAGGTCTTGCAGCGCCGCACCAAAAACAACCCGGTGCTGATTGGCGAGCCTGGTGTGGGCAAGACCGCAATTGTTGAAGGCCTGGCGCAGCGCATTGTGGCGGGTGAGGTACCTGATTCACTCAAAAACAAACGCGTTTTGTCGCTGGATATGGCGGCACTTTTAGCGGGTGCAAAATTTCGCGGCGAGTTTGAAGAACGGCTGAAAACCGTGCTGAAAGAACTCGCACAGGACGAAGGCCAGACCATTGTTTTTATTGACGAGCTGCACACCATGGTCGGCGCAGGCAAGGCTGAAGGCGCAATGGATGCCGGAAACATGTTGAAACCAGCTTTGGCCCGGGGTGAATTGCATTGCGTGGGCGCGACCACGCTGGACGAATACCGGAAATACATTGAAAAAGACGCAGCACTCGAGCGCCGTTTTCAAAAGATTCTGGTGGGCGAACCAACCGTTGAAGCCACTATCGCCATCCTGCGCGGCCTGAAAGAAAAGTACGAGCTGCACCACGGCGTGCAGATCACCGACCCGGCGATTGTGGCTGCGGCCGAGTTGAGCCACCGCTACATCACCGACCGCTTTTTGCCCGACAAGGCGATTGATCTGATTGACGAAGCGGCCAGCAAGATCAGCATTGAGCGTGACAGCAAACCCGAAGTGATGGACAAGCTGGATCGCCGTTTGATTCAATTGCAAATTGAGCGTGAAGCCGTGCGCCGCGAGAAAGACGAAGCCTCGCAAAAACGCTTTGGTTTGATTGAAGACGAAATCGTCAAATTGCAAAAAGAAATTTCAGACCTTGATGAAATTTGGCAGGCGGAAAAAGCGCAGGCACTTGGCAGCAAGGACGTGATGGAAGAAATTGACCGCATCAAGTTCCAGATTGAAGAACAAACCCGCAAGGGCGATTTCAACAAGGTTGCCGAGCTGCAATACGGCAAGCTGCCTGACCTGGAAAAGCGCCTGAAAGCCGCGCAAGACAGCGAAGCAGCACCCAACGCCAACGCCGCGCCCAAGCTGCTGCGCACGCAGGTCGGTGCTGAAGAAATTGCTGAAGTGGTGGCACGTTCCACCGGCATTCCGGTCAGCAAACTGATGCAGGGTGAGCGCGATAAATTGTTGTTAATGGAAGGCAAGTTGCATGACCGTGTGGTGGGGCAAAACGAAGCGATTGGCGCGGTAGCCAACGCCATTCGCCGGTCGCGGTCTGGTTTGTCAGACCCGAATCGCCCGACAGGCTCGTTCCTGTTCCTTGGCCCCACAGGCGTGGGTAAAACCGAGTTGTGCAAAGCCCTTGCAGGGTTTTTGTTTGACAGTGAAGACCACCTGATTCGCGTCGACATGAGCGAGTTTATGGAAAAGCATAGCGTCGCAAGGTTGATTGGCGCGCCGCCGGGGTATGTAGGCTACGAAGAGGGCGGGTATTTGACCGAGGCTGTGCGCCGCAAGCCGTACAGCGTGCTGCTGCTCGACGAGGTGGAGAAAGCCCACCCCGATGTGTTCAATGTGCTGCTGCAAGTGCTTGACGATGGTCGGCTGACCGACGGGCAGGGCCGCACGGTAGATTTTAAAAATACCGTTATTGTGATGACCAGCAACATCGGTTCGCCGATCATCCAGGCCAAAGTCGGCAAGCCATATGAAGAGATCAAGGACGCGGTAACGGACGAGCTGAAAAACTACTTCAGGCCCGAGTTCTTAAACCGGATTGACGAGACGGTGGTGTTCCACGCGCTCGACGCTAAAAATATCGAGTCGATTGCACGCATCCAGCTCAAGGTGTTGATGGCGCGGCTTGAGAAGATGGAACTGACGATGCAGGTGTCGGAAGCCGCAATTGCCGAGCTGGCCAAGGTTGGGTTTGATCCGGTGTTTGGCGCGCGGCCACTCAAGCGTGCGATTCAGCAACGCATTGAAAACCCCTTGTCCAAGCTGTTGCTGGAGGGCAAGTTCCCGCCCAAGAGCATCATTCCGGTGGATGTTGACCCGATTCGGGATCCGGGTGTGTTCAGCTTTGGCAAGCCGGTGTAGGCTGAAGCGTAATACTGGGTGCTCCTGATTCAGGAGCTGCTTGCGCGCTATTTGCTTGGGCTGGAAGCTGATTTAGAACTCAAAACCGCTAAAAATATGTCTCCTGTTGGAGCGAATCAAGGTTTGGTCTGTTTTGACTTTTCCAGTTTTTTCAGATCGAAACCACTTTTAGCCAAACGCGCCAGCAGCTCGTCATACGCTTTGCCGCTAACTGCTGGTGTTCGGGACAGTATCCACAAGTACTCGCGTTTGGGTTCGCTCACCGCTACCAGCTGGTAGTCGGTGTCGATGTCGATCACCCAGTAATCCCCCCACACAAACGGCAAAAACGACAGCCAGGCCGGTGCAAAGCGCACCTCAAGTCTGGGTGAAGTGGCGTTGCCAATTTGCCGGGCCTGGCCTTCAACTTCGTTAACTTTCCCCTCGGCATCCAGACACCGGTTGCGCACGCTCAAGGTGCCGTCTGGCCGCGCACTGTATAGCGCGCTGGTGTTGCTGGCGCACATTTTCTGAAAGCGGTTGGGGAATTTGGCGATCTCATACCAGGTTCCCATGTATCGCGGCACGTTCAGGCTGGCAACCGGCGTCAGTGCATCTTGTGCACTGGCAGTGAACGCAGAAAGAGCCAGTAACAAACCCAGAGTGATTGTTTTAAACATGCTATCCCGCCAATCCCACATAAACATTTTGCACATCGTCGTTGGCATCAATGCTGGCTAAAAAAGCTTCCACTTCGTTCATGTCAGCAGCGCTCAAAGTTGCCGGGTCAATCGGGTTTTTGGCCTTGTAGCCGAGCTTGGCCGACAGTACGGTAAAGCCCTGGGCGGGCAGGGCGCGGCTGACCAGATCAAGGTCAGCGTGGTCGGTTAAAAACAGAGTGTGGCCTTCTTCTTCGCCAGCTTCAAAATCTTGCGCGCCTGCTTCAATGGCAGCGGTTTCTGCATCTGCACCGGGTGCAGTGGGCTCGGCTTCAATCATGCCGACGTGGTCAAAGTCCCATGACACCGACCCGGACGTGCCCAATTGACCTTTACGGAAAAGCACCCGCACTTCAGACGCCGTTCGGTTGTGGTTGTCGGTCAGGCATTCGACCATCAGCGGCACGCGGTGCGGCGCAAAGCCTTCATAAATGACATGTTCAAAATGCACCGCGTCAGTGCCTGTGCCCGAACCTTTTTTAATCGCACGGTCCAGCGTGTCTTTGGGCATGCTGACTTTGCGGGCTTGGTCTACCAGCAGGCGCAACCTGGCATTGCCTGCGGGGTCAGCCCCACCGCGCGCTGCCACCATGATTTCTTTGGCCAGTTTGCCAAACACCCGGCCTCTGGCGTTGGCAGCCAACTCTTTGCCTTTTTCTTTCCATTGCGCACCCATGATGTGGTTTCCTTATTGTTGGTCTACAACTGCAGTTTAGTGGACACTACGCATTGCGGGGCAAGGCCTTGCCGGAGCGTTGCCATTATTTCAACGCTTTGTTTTTTTGAACTCATACACCAAAGAAAAAATCATGATCAAGTTCTATTACCACCCCTCACCCAACCCCCTCAAAGTGGCCTTGTTTCTTGAAGAATCAGGCATGCCGTATGAAGTAATACCGGTTGACACGCGCAAGGGCGAGCAGCACTTGCCTGCGTTTTTGGCAATCAACCCCAACGCCAAAACACCCGCCATGACAGACGGCGATGTGACGGTTTTTGACAGCAATGCCATGTTGCTGTATCTGGCGGAAAAGTCTGGCCAATTTTTGCCAGCCAACACACCCGCTGCACGCGGGCAAATGTTGTCCTGGCTGATGTTTGTGGCGACTGGCATTGGCCCGTATTCAGGCCAGGCGGTGCACTTTAAGCACTTTGCGCCCGAGCCCAAGGAGTATGCGGTGAACCGTTATGTGTTTGAAGCTGAGCGCCACTATGGCATTTTGGATGCGCACCTGGCCAAGCAGCGCTACATGGTGGGTGACAGCTACACGCTGGTGGACATGTCTGTGTGGGGCTGGGTACGGGTTGTGCCGTTTATTTTGGGGCCGGATGCGATGGGAAAAATGCCCAATTTGAAACGCCATTTTGACGAGATCAATGCACGCCCGGCGGCGCAACGAGCCGAGGCCTTGAAGGCCAAATACACCTTCAAGACCGACATCGATGAGGATGCCCGCAAGCATCTGTTTCCGCAAAACGCACGATTGGTCAAATAGCAGTATTTAAGGCTGGGGCGCCGGGGCTAAAGTCGCTCGGCCGCTTCAAGCGTATTGACCAGCAGCATGGTGATGGTCATAGGCCCCACGCCTCCAGGAACCGGTGTGATGTACCCCGCTACCTCGCTCACCCCTTCAAAGTCAACATCACCGCACAGTTTGCCTTGGTCATCACGGTTCATGCCCACGTCAATCACCACCGCGCCGGGTTTGACCATGTCCGCCGTTAGCACATTGCGTTTGCCCACCGCAGCCACAATCACATCGGCTTGCAATGTCATGGCTTTTAAATCTGCCGTGGCACTGTGGCAGACAGTAACCGTCGCGTTTTTTTGCAAAAGCATCAGCGCCATCGGCTTGCCAACAATGTTGCTGCGGCCAATGACCACTGCATGTTTGCCGCGCAATTCGTAGCCTTTGCCCCCTTCGTGGTTAGTCAGGCTTTCCAGCATCTTCATGCAACCATATGGCGTGCAGGGCCAAAAGCCAGGTTGCCCAACCATCAACGCGCCAGCGCTGGCGACATGAAAGCCGTCCACATCTTTGGCGGGCGCAATGGCTTCAATAACTTTTTGCGCATCAATGTGTACGGGTAGCGGCAGCTGCACCAAAATGCCGTGAATGGCCGGGTCGTTGTTCAGCGCATGGATACGGGCCAACAGATCGGCCTCGCTCAAAGTGGCTGGGTGTTTGTCAAGCAGTGAGTGCAAGCCGTTTTCTTCGCAAGCCTTCACCTTGTGGCGCACATACACCTGGCTGGCCGCGTTGTCGCCTACCAGCACCACGGCCAGGCCTGGCGTGATGCCGCGAGCGCGCAAAGCAGCTGTGCGCTGGGCAACATCAAGGCGCAGTTGCCTTGAAAGGGCGTTTCCGTCAATGATTTGTGCTGTCATGGAATTCCAGGTAATTAGGTGATTTTATAAGTAAAAAAGCCCGCTAGCCCAAATAAAAGGCGCGCGGGCAGCTATTAAAAGTATAGTAGATACTGGACTGATCAAGCCTTGGGTGTGGTCGAGCCCAGCGCAATTTTCAGCAAATCGGCCACTGTGTTGGCGTTCAGTTTTTCCATGATGTTGGCGCGGTGCGCCTCAACGGTTTTAATGCTGATGCCCAAGTCGTCAGCGATCTGTTTGTTCAGCCGGCCCGCCACAATGCGCTCCAGAACCTGTGATTCACGCGATGTCAATTTGGCCAGCAGCGCATCACGGCTGGCAGACTGCTGGTGGCCTGCAAAAGCATCTTTGGCCTGAACCAGCATGCGCTCCACCAGACTGCTCAGCGCCTCTTCCTCAAAAGGCTTCTGGATAAAGTCCATCGCACCTTTTTTCATCGTGTTAACCGCCATCGGTACGTCGCCGTGACCGGTGATAAAAACAATCGGCAGGGGCGATTTGCGCTCCACCAGCTTGTCCTGCAACTCCATACCCGTCATGCCGCCCATGCGGATATCAACAATCAGGCAGGCGACTTCACGCGCGTCATAGCGGCTTAAAAAAGTCTCGGCCGAATCGTAGCAACGCACCCGGTAGTCTTTGCCCTCCAGCAGCCACTGCAACGAGTCGCGCACTGCCTCGTCGTCATCAACGACATAGACAGTGCCTTTTTTAGGAATCAAGCTCATATAAAACTTACTTTCAACAAGAACTTTTAATACCCGGAATGCTGGCCTTAAAACTGCGAGCTTGCTGCAAAACCAGTAGCAGGCAGTTCAGCAGGCAGGGGCTTGACAGGAATCCAGAAGCTGAATCGGCAACCCACAATTCGCTCCTTATTGTAGAGGTTTTGAGCTTGTAGCCTGCCTTGGTGCGATTCGACGATGCTGCGGCAAAGTTTCAGTCCAATGCCCATGCCTTCAGCTTTGGTGGAATAAAAAGCTTCAAAGAGGCGGCTCATCACGTCGGGTGACAAGCCCTTGCCCGAATCCATTACCGAAAACTCGACCACGCTCTGGTCTTCAATAATTTTGGGAACAACCCGCAGATCGACGCTGCGCCGGGCGGTAGGCAGGTGCGCATGTTCAATTGATTCGGCTGCATTTTTCATCAGGTTGATCAGCACCTGCTCAATCAAAATGGGGTCAACCAGCAGAGCAGGCAGCCGCGTTGCAATGTAATGCGACAGGCGCACGTTGTGGCGGCGCAGCTCAATTTCAGCCAGTTCCATCGCATTACCGACAATCGTGGCAACGTCAGAAACTGTGCGATTGGGTTCACTGCGTTGAACAAACGAGCGGATTCGCTGAATGATCTGCCCGGCTCTAGAGGCTTGCCGGCCGGTTTTTTCCAGTGCCAGCAGCAGTTCGTCGGTACCGATTTTGCCGGCCTTGATGCGGCTCACCATGCCGTTGCAATAGTTGTTGATGGCTGTCAGTGGCTGGTTCAGCTCATGCGCCACACTGGACGCCATCTCGCCCATCGTGATCAGGCGGCTGGCGGTTTGTGCGCGTTCGTTTTGCTGGGCGCTTTGTGCCTCAGCAAGCCGGCGCGGTGTGATGTCAGTAGCAATCACCATCTGGGCCAGCCGCCCGTCCACCCAGGTCAGGTAGCGCGAGCGTACTTCCAGCCACTTGCCAAGTTGCGGCAAATAAATCTCGGCGTTTTCAGTTTGTGCGGTGGTCAGCGCGTCAGTGGGCATGCCGGCCAGACCATCCACTGCATCCAGCGCGTCGTCTGTTGCAGGCACAACAGGAACGCCAGCCTGGGCAATCAGGTTCATGTGGCCCGAGGCTTCAGCGCCAAACCAGGAGCGGTACAGCCGGTTGCCAAACAGCAGCTCCATACTGCCCAATGGTGCTACTGAAACTGCAGCGTCCAGCCCTTCAAGCACGGCGGTAAAGCGCTCATAAGACGCAGAAAGCTCTTCACGAACGCGACGCGGCTCGGTGATGTCGGTCATCGACGTCATCCAGCCAGTTTGCTGACCGTTCGGGTCAATCAGCGGCGAGACGTACAGGCGGGCATCAAAAATTTCCCCATTCTTGCGCTGGGTTCGCACCTCAAAACCGCCGGGTGGCGTGCGGCCCGCCAACTCTTCCTTCAGCACATTCATCGAC
Organism: Polaromonas sp.; assembly: GCA_043754255.1. GTDB lineage: Bacteria > Pseudomonadota > Gammaproteobacteria > Burkholderiales > Burkholderiaceae_C > Polaromonas. The sequence continues at coordinate 8,227 of JAYUVG010000036.1, forward strand.
GTTTCCAGATCATCGTCAGGCCAGTGCGGATACGGTGGCAGCCGGCCTACCAAGTCAGCTTCTTGCAGCCCAGTCATCTGGCAAAACGCAGGATTGACGTAGGTGATGCGGCCCGTCATGTCCAGCGCCCGCATGCCGGTAGCCATTGAGTTTTCCATCGCACGGCGAAAATTGGTCTCTGTGATTAGCGCTTTTTGCGTGTGCATTCTGCGGCGGGTATGACGCCAGTTGCCCAGCAGCATCCACACTGTCAACGCGCTAAGCGCACTGACCAGCCAGAAAAAACCGTTGCCCACAACGTCCAGGGAACTGCGGTAGCCCTGCGCTTTTATCAAAAGCCCATTGCCAATCGGGGACACCGGAATCTCATACTCCGAGCCCTCATCGGCCCAGGGCAACAAACGCACTGCCGGGTTGCGTACAGGTGAGACGTTACCTGCCAGCACCTGATTTTTATCGTCGATCAAGGTCACTGTGTATTTGGCAGTGACCTCGGTTGGCACCCCAAAACGCAGCAGCCCGTCAATCGCGTACTCACCCATGATGACGCCGCCAAATTTGCCCTGGTACTCCAGCGGTATCAGTATTTGCAATGTTGGGGCGTTGTAATAAGTGCTGGTTTGCGGGTTCAAGGGGCGTGAGTAAATCGGCTGGCGCAAATCCTTGGCCAGACCGTAGGTGCTGTCCGTATCTGCCGCCTTGAGTTGCTCCCCCACCACTCGAATCTGCTGGGCATTGGCGCTTGCCGATGCATAGCTTGATTTGATGCGGCGTTTGGCATCTACCCAGGTCACTGCCAGCAGTTCGGGAAACTGGTTGACCAGAGCCTCGGCCTGCGCGTTAAATTCTTCAGCGTCAATTTCTTTGTTCGACACATCCCGGCCCATGCGCATCAGTTGCTCTTGCCGCTCCAGCAAGCGCAGGCGCAGGCGCTGCTGTGCGTATTCCACATCGCGTTTCAATGCCTGCTGCTCGCGGTCAATTTCTTCAATCCGCAAATAGCCAAATGCCGCAATCACGGCAGCCAAAAAAAGCACCACTGTCAGCAAAGGACCCAGCATCATCACGCGGTCTTGCTTGGCCGGGGACTGTTGGCCCCACCATTGCCTCCACCAGCCGGTGCTGCGGGAACCGTTTTTGGAAGCGGTCGATAAAAAGTGGGTGTCAGGCATAGCTTGTGGGCTGGATTTTAAATGCGTTAGCGGTCAAGTGCGGGTTTATCAGAATCAGGCATGCCTATAAATTTTGCATAATGAAATTGCAATGCACGATTTGAAATTTTGTAAATATTATGCGAAACTTGTCTCTGTTAACCAAAACAGCGTTTACAACTGCTGCAACCGTTAAATAAAAGATTTTTTCGCCAATACTTGCAACAGATATTTTTGTTGTGAACCAATGCAGGAGACACACCATGGCAGCCAATCCAATCGAAATAACAAGCGCACCTGACAAGGACGCTCAGGAAACACGGGAGTGGATGGACGCACTGTCCGCTGTGATCGAAAGTGAAGGCCCGGAACGCGCCCACTTTCTGCTGGAGCAGCTGCTGGAGCACGCCCGGCAAAAAAGCATCGACATGCCTTTTTCAGCCACCACAGGCTATGTCAATACGATTGAGCCAGAGCAGGAAGAGCACGCGCCTGGCAATCTTGAATTTGAAAAACGCCTGCGCGCCTACATGCGCTGGAATGCAATGGCGATGGTGGTCAAGGCCAACCGTCTGCACCCGGCGGATGGCGGAGACCTGGGCGGGCACATTGGCTCGTTTGCCTCGCTTGCCAGTATGTTTGGCGCAGGCTTTAACCATTTTTGGCACGCTGAATCAACAGAGCCGGGCAAAGAGCATGGCGGCGATTGCCTCTTTATTCAGGGCCACGTGTCGCCGGGCGTTTACGCGCGGGCTTATCTTGAGGGTCGCTTGACTGAAGACCAGCTGCTTAACTTCAGGCAGGAAGTCGATGGCAAGGGCTTGTCGAGTTACCCGCACCCAAAACTGATGCCATCGTTCTGGCAGTTTCCCACCGTGTCGATGGGCCTGGGCCCGCTGATGGCGATTTACCAGGCACG
>JAYUVG010000037.1:0-4231 GCA_043754255.1 Polaromonas sp.
AAGCATGGGCCGCAGATCTGGCTTTGCCAGGCTGCAGGCGCAGCCCCCGGAGGGGGGTTGGAGCTACACGCAGTGAGCGACGGAGGGGGGGAACCCATATTTACATTCGAAAATGCTCGCCCAAATACACGCGGCGTACATCGGCATTGTTCACGATCTCGGACGGCGTGCCTTCGGCCAGTACATGGCCGTCATTGATGATGTAGGCGTGGTCGCAAATACCCAGGGTTTCACGCACGTTGTGGTCGGTGATCAGCACGCCGATGCCGCGCGATTTTAAAAAGCCGATGATGCGCTGAATCTCAATCACGGCGATTGGGTCAATGCCGGCAAAGGGCTCATCCAGCAAGATAAAACGCGGCTGCGTGGCCAGCGCCCGGGCAATTTCAACCCGCCGCCGCTCGCCGCCTGACAAAGCCAGCGCCGGTGACTGGCGCAAATGGTCCACCCGCAGGTCGGCGAGCAAACCATCGAGCCGCTCGGCAATCGCTTTTTTCGACAGTGGCTTGCCAGCTTCATTGAGTTGCAGTTCCAGCACGGCACGCACGTTTTCTTCAACATTGAGCTTGCGAAATATTGACGCTTCCTGCGGCAGATAGCTCAGACCCAGCCGTGCTCGGCGATGGATCGGCATGTGTTCAATGGCTTGCCCGTCGATGGTAATTTGGCCCGCGTCGGCGCGCACCAGCCCCACAATCATGTAAAACGACGTAGTCTTGCCAGCGCCATTGGGGCCCAGCAGGCCTACCACTTCACCACTCTGGACAGCCAGCGACACATCCCTGACCACCTTGCGGCTGCCAAAAGATTTTTGCAACCCGGTGGCTACCAGGCGGCTGACGCTTTGAGTTGTCGGGCCAGCTTGCGCATCGGCCGATAAAGGGGTGAGCACTTTGTCGCTGATGCCACTGAAGGCGCTGGTATCGTTGATACCGCCTGCAACTGTCATCGTCATTTATTTTTTGCCCGCGTCGAGAGTGGTGCTGGGACGCAAGCTGGCAGGCGGCGTTGGCACTGGAGCAGGCGCCGGAGCAGCAGAGGCAGCAACGCGGGGCGACAGCAAAGCCCGCACGCGGCCAGTCGGATTCAATGCAGTCTTGTTTTGCGCGCCGCCCTCGACCGTGAACACGTCGGTGGTGTTGTCGTAATTGATCTGGGAGCCGGTGGTTTCATCAGCCAGTACCGCGCCTTTGTAGCGGCGCAGCACGGCACTGCCAATGAACTTGACCACATCCAGGCGACTGTCGTACTCGATCCTGGTGCCTTCGCCTTCAATGAATTCGTCCACCCCTTCGCGTTTTTTGCGGTAAAAAGCCAGCTTGCCCGGCGCTGATACCACCACTGCCTGCTGGTAGCCTTCCGGATCCTGCTTGACATCGACCTGCGCGCCGCGAATGATGGTGCTGCCTTTGGTGATGACGACATTGCCGGTAAACACACTGGTTTGCTTCAGGTCGTCATAACGCAAGGCATCGGCCTCGGCATTCATAGGTTTGTTGCGATCGGCGTTTTCTGCCATGACAGGGCCAAGGCAGACAGCGCTTAAAACAAGGGCTGAAATGGCTGAAACTAAGGTGTGTTGCATAAAGGCACGAATCTTGCTGCTTTGTAGAAAACGCATTGTAGCCACGCAGCCATGAAAAAACCCGCCAGCAGAGGCGGGTTGATGTCAAAGCCAGAAGTGGAACGCAGTGGCTGGTTCAGCCCACAGGCTTTGATTTTTTGGCCAAGGCTATCAGGTGATCCGTGACAACCAACGCGCGCTCCATGGTTTGCGCCAAAGACCCCGAGGTGTAGTACTTGCCCGCAACGCCCAGGGCAGGAACGCCATCGACCTTGTACGCGTCTTGCAGCAGCGTGGCTTTGCGGCTTTTGGTGGCGACCGGAAACGAGTTGTAGGCCTCGGTAAATTTGGCTTTGTTGATGCCCTGCTTTTCAGCCCAGTCAGCAATCAGTGGCAAGGTATTCAGCGCCTGCTTTTCAACATGAATGGCGGCAAACACTTTTTTGTTCAGCTCCTCTACTTTGCCCATGGCTTCGAGCACGAAATACAAGCGCTGTTGCGGCTCAAAATCTGGTTTGAAAGCCACCGGCGCGCGGCGCAGCGTCACGTCTTTTGGCATTTTCTTGATCCACTCTTCGAGTTGCGGCTCAAAACGGTTGCAGTGCGGGCAGCTGTACCAGAAGAACTCCACCACCTCAATCTTGCCAGCACCCGCCTCAGTCGGAGCCGGTTTGTCCAGCATCAGATAGTCACTGCCCTCTTTGAAAGCCGGAGCCTGGCCTTGTGCCTGCAGGCGTGTGGCTGCAGTACCCAGGGCGAAAGCAGCAGCAGTAGCCGTCATTGAAAATTCTCGTCTTTGCATTGATGTCGCTCCAAAAATTGAACAGTATTGAAAAACAGTTTTCTGTCAGGTTCGCTGGCTCTGGTTAAGTTCCAGACCAGGGCTTATCGCTGTACTCTGACCAACGCCGTCTCGACCCCATTGTTGTCAAGTTTTTCCTTGTTTCTGTCAGCATCGTCTTTCTTGTCAAAAGGCCCCAGACGCACCCGATACACCGTGCGGCCCGCCTGCTCACGCTCAGTAACCCTGGCCTGAAAACCCAGCAACACCAGCCTGGCGCGTTGCTGTTCGGCATCTTCAGGCGTTCTAAATGCACCGGCCTGCACGAAATAGCTAAACGGGTCAGCCCCGGAACCGGATGACGCATCGCCTCGCGTATCTGTTTTGACATCTTTTTTGGCATCCGCTCTGGCGTCCCCCACGCCATCGGTTTTGGCGCTGGTTTTCGCATCCGCTTTGGCTTTGGCATCCGCTTTGGCTTTGGCCAGGTCGCCCAGTGGATCGGCGGAAACTTTGGGTTTGGCGACGACGGGAGGTGCGACCGGCGCAACTGGAGGCGCATCAGGCGCGTCCGGTGCGTCCGGCGCCCCCGCGGCACCGGGCGATGCGGGCCCGCCGACCACGCCCGCGCTACCTGCACCAGACCTGGCAGAGGGCTTGCCCGCGAGCGGCACATTTGGATCCCAGTTTTTGTTCTTCTTGGCCTCGGCAGCATCCGAATCGGCCGCTTTTGATGGCGTTTTGTTTAAAAACGGCACCGGTACTTTGGTCACATACACCGCCACTGCCAGCGCTGCGCCCAGGCCAACCAGTGCACCAATGATCAAACCCAAAACAGTGCCGCCGCGCTGTTGCGCTTTAAAAGAAATTGTCATTTTTTTTCCGGTTTTTCCATTTCCAAATCATTCGTGAACGCGAAGGCGAAGCGAAGACAGTACAAATGTACGGCGAGCGTTGCCGACAAAGTGCACGGATGATTTGGACATGGAGTTACATTTTTCGCGGGGCGCTGACGCCCAGCACCGCCAAGCCATTGTGCAATACCCGTGCAGTAGCAGCGACCAGCGCCAGGCGCGCCAGTTTAAGCGTTTCATCATCGACCAAAATTCGTTCAGCGTCGTAGTAGCTGTGGTAGCAGGCCGCCAGCTCTCGGAGGTAAAACGTCACATCGTGCGGCGCAAAAGTGCTGGCCGCAGCAGTCAGCATGTCGGGGTATTTGGCCAGCAGCAGCATCAGCGCCTGGGCTTGGGTGCTGACCAGCGGTGACAAATCAGCCGTCTTTAAAACCGCTTCGTCGCCGTCCCAGGCTGCAAGTACCGAGCAGATTCGCGCATGCGCATATTGCACGTAGTACACCGGGTTTTCATTGTTTTTGGCCAACGCCAGATCAATGTCAAACATGTACTCGGTATCAGGCTTGCGGCTGAGCAGAAAGAACCGCACCGCATCAGCGCTGGTCCATTCGATCAAATCGCGCAGCGTCACATAGCTGCCAGCACGTTTTGAAATTTTGACCTCTTCGCCGCCCTTCATGACGCGCACCATGGTGTGCAGCACATAGTCTGGGTAGCCTTGGGGCACGCCTTCATTGGCCGCTTGCAGGCCAGCCCGTACCCGGGCAATGGTGCCGTGGTGGTCCATGCCCTGAATGTTGATGGCACGGGTAAAACCGCGCTCCCATTTGGCCAGGTGATAAGCCACGTCCGGCACAAAGTAGGTGTAAGTGCCGTCGCTTTTTTTCATCACGCGGTCTTTGTCGTCGCCGTAATCAGTGGATTTGAGCCACAGCGCGCCATCTTGCTCGTAGGTTTTACCAGCGGCTTTGAGCTTGCCCACAGCGGCCTCCACGCGGCCCGAGTTGTACAGGCTGGACTCCAGGTAGTAGT
>JAYUVG010000038.1:0-10979 GCA_043754255.1 Polaromonas sp.
AATTTCATCGGCATACATCGTGTCAAAGTCATCTGGTACACGCATCTTGCCCTTCATAAATCCCAGCCGCTGCGGCTTTTTGACAGGCTCCGCCTCAATCGCGGTGACCCGCACCATCGGCTTGCCCGCCTTGGCGATGATGAAAGACTCGCCCTGCAAGGCGCGCTCAATCAGGCGCGACAGGTGGGTTTTTGCCTCGTGGATATTGACGGTTTGCATGACTGGTTCAGTGGACTAAGCAACATTAGTTTAATTGAAAATGGATGTTCTGCACAGGCACTTGTCTCAACGCGTCTGCTCAGGCATCGCGTATTCATTCAGTTTTTCAGCGGCTGGTTAGTCCAGCCCTTTGCAGCAGCGCTTGCCGACAATTTAGGCAGTGATGGGGGAGGATCGCACGTTCAATCGTTTTTTCTTTGGAGAATCAGGAGCAGCGGACATGACACGCCTTTAAGGCGGCAAGTCGGCCCGGTTGAAGTCGTCGGTTTGGATGGTCATTTAAATCGTGCGCCAAATTCTTTTCCGATAGGCTCAGTTACGAACATTTCATCCGCATGCAAATCAGGATCAAAACGCTCTAATTTGCTTTTCGTGGAATTCTCCAACAATGGCTTCAGTTGATCGCGATGTGGATAGGCACCAAAAGCAATTTGGTATTCACGGGGATGAAGAAAAAGAGCACGTCTAGCTCTGAGTTCAGGGATTTTTTGTATCAATCCTTCGCGTGCATCTGAATAAAAAATTCCCAACCAGTAGGTTTCGTTTGATCCCCGAATGATTTTTAGTTTTTTACAGAAGTGAGGATTGCTCTCACCATCGGTAGATAAAAATTCAGTTATCTCGAGAAGCGAATTGATTTGATTGAAAGGGAAGTTGTAATCCGTAGAGATTTTTTCAAAAGCTAGTTGGATTTTCTTATCAACTTCAACTTTAAAATTTTTCAATCTTGCAGCTTCAGACTTGCGGCCTTTTTCAAGAGCCCATATCAGCGTTACGGCAGCAACAACTAAAGAAATCAAAATAACAATCGCCATCTAAGCTCCTTGTTACTTTGCCAGCGCCTTTAACGCCAATTTGATGCCATCACTCACCCCAATATCTTTGGGCAGCGCCTTGAGCGCCAGCGCCGCATCGCGGTCGCTGTAGCCGAGCGCCACCAGCGCCTGCAAGATGTCTGACTGGCTGTCGTTGGCAATGCTCACGTTCACACCGATATCTGCACCGAGTTTGCCTTTGAGCTCCAGCAGCAACCGCTCGGCAGTTTTCTTGCCGATGCCTGGCACCTTGATGATGCGGCCCATCTCCTGCAGCGTCACGGCCTGGGCGAGTTCTTCAACACTCATGCCGCTGAGCACGCTGAGCGCTGTGCGCGGGCCAACGCCAGATATTTTGACCAGTTGCCTGAAGGCTGCGCGCTCGGTGGATGTTGCAAAGCCGTACAAGATTTGCGCGTCTTCGCGCACCACAAAATGCGTCAGCAGGCTGACTTTTTCACCCAGGCCTGGCAGGTTATAAAAGGTGCTCATGGGCACCAGCAACTCGTAGCCCACGCCGTTGCAGTCAACCAGAATTTCTGGCGGGTTTTTTTCGGCCAGCTGGCCAGTCACTCTTCCAATCATGTTCGTCCTATCATGGCTTAATGTTATCAGTCGCCCGCCCACTTTCCCCTCATCAGACAATCGCAAGTTAACCTTTTTCAGGACAACCCAACCTTGATCCTTCGCCACACCTTCACGCCGCCGAACAACACCCGCATGGGCCACCTGTGCGGGCCGATGGACGCGCACATCCGCACGATTGAAGTCGGCCTGGACGTCAAGATTGCGCATCGATTTGAGCAGTTCAAAATCGACGGCACGAAGGCGCGCGCTACCCAGGCGCTCGAAGTGCTGCAGGCGCTGTATGAAATGGCGCAGCAACCGATTGCCGAGGAGACGGTGCAACTGATGATGGCTGGCGACACAGCTTTGAGAGTTGCGCCCGACGGCAGTAGCGCGTTGACCACGCGCCGGGCTGACCTGCGGGCCCGCACCGTCAACCAGGGCACGTATCTTGAAAACATTGCCACGCACGACATTACTTTTGGCATTGGCCCGGCCGGCACGGGCAAAACATACCTTGCCGTTGCCTGCGCTGTGGATGCGCTGGAGCGCAGCGCGGTGCAGCGCATTGTGCTGACTCGCCCAGCGGTTGAAGCGGGCGAGCGGCTGGGCTTTTTGCCTGGGGATTTGAATCAGAAAGTGGACCCCTACCTGCGCCCATTGTGGGACGCACTGCATGAGCTGATGGGGTTTGAGCGGGTTCAAAAAGCATTCGAGCGCCAGCAGATTGAAATTGCGCCACTGGCCTTTATGCGGGGCCGCACGCTAAACCATGCGTTTGTGATTCTGGACGAGGCGCAAAACACCACGCCCGAGCAGATGAAAATGTTTTTGACCCGCATTGGTTTTGGCAGCAAGGCGGTGGTAACCGGCGATGTGAGTCAGGTCGATTTGCCGCGCACGCAGCTCAGTGGGCTGGTCGATGCGGAGCGGGTTTTAAAGCGCGTCAATGGCATAGCGATCACGCGGCTGACCAGTGCAGATGTGGTGCGGCACCCGCTGGTGGCGCGGATTGTCGATGCGTACGATAGAACGCCTCACGACGTGGACAAAGCACCTGGCGGCGCGGACAAAGCACCGGTTATTGATAAAAAATCAACTGCTACTAATACAGTAGCTGCTCGCGCGCTTAAATCAAGGGCTACAGGCATAAATGGCACTTAAAAACCTGCAGTTGTCGCTGCAATTTGGCAGCCTTGAAGACACCGCCCTTCACCGCGCTGCTTTGCCGCGCCACAGCGTCGTGCGCTGGATTCGGCACGCACTCCAGTGCCATGCAGAAATCACAGTGCGCATTGTGGGTGCTGAAGAAGGCCAGGCATTAAACCGCGACTATCGCCACAAAGACTACCCGACCAACGTGCTGACGTTTGACTACACAGGCCCCCCGCTGGTCACCGCTGACCTGGTGCTTTGCGCGCCGGTGGTCGCCAAAGAGGCGATTGAAAACAAAAAATCTTTGCGTGACCACTACTCCCACCTGCTGGTGCATGGCACGCTGCACGCCCAGGGCCATGACCATGAAACCACTCCTGAAGACGCGCAAACGATGGAGGCGCTTGAGATCAAAATTTTGGCGGGTTTGGGCGTTGCGAACCCGTATGCCTGATCCCTTCCGCTTTTAAGTATCAAACAGGCCTCTAGTCCACGTAAACAGCGCGCAAGCAGCTCCTGAATATATAGCATCTTGTCATTGACATTCAGTCAGCAATGCCTGCAACAACAAACAATGGCTTGCCAGCCGGGTCAAAACCTGGAGACGCTTCATGAATTTTTTAAGCCTTCTTTTGAAAATTCACAGCATGGTACTGACCGTAATATGCACTGCAAGCGCCGCGTTGCCCTTGCCTGCCGCCGCGCAAGTTGCCCCTAGCGCTTTTGACATTGCGCAGTACCAGGGCTTGCATGCTGCGGCGCAAAAAGGCGATGTGGCGCAGATTGAAAAACTGGCCGTATTGAAAGCGGCGTTGAACGCCAGGGACAGCAATGGCCGCACACCGCTGCATGTGGCCACCTTCGCGCGGCAGCGAGACGCTATCCGCGCTTTGGTCAAAGCTGGCGCTGACATCAATCTGCTGGAAAACGACCGCTATGACGGCATCACGATTGCGTCAGTGGCAGATGATGAAGAAACGCTGCGGGTGCTGCTGTCGCTAGGCGCCAACGCGAAGCTGGTGACCAGCCGCTACGACGGCACAGCATTGATCGCAGCTGCCCATCTGGGCCATGACGGCGTGGTCAAGCAATTGATAGCAGCGGGTGCGCCGCTCGACCATGTCAACAACCTGCACTGGACAGCGCTGATCGAATCCATCGTGCTGGGCAACGGCGGTGTGCGCCATCAGGAGAGCCTGCGCGCGCTGCTGGCTGCAGGCGCGAGCCATCAACTCACCGACCGCCAGGGCAACACGCCGCTGCAACTGGTCAAGGCGCGTGGCTACCGCGAGATGGTGCAGATGCTGGAAAAAGCTGGCGCGCGCTGATCAGTGCAGCGACGCCGGGTACACGACAAGCATCGGCTCGGCCTGTGCCAGTGCCATGAAATCCCGGTCGTTGTGCACCAGCATCGCACCATGCTCCAACGCAATCGCGGCGATCAGACAGTCGGTTGACTTGCGGATGGTCAGGCCTTTTTTTCGCGCCTTGCGATAAAGCTGGGCAGCTGCCTCGAAGGTTTCAAGCGCATCCAGCGGCTGCAGCATGGTTTGCGCGCCCAGCACGCGCTGGCATTCAGCGTACTGGCGGTCAGAGCTGACGCCTTGAAGCACTTCCAGGTAAATCATCTGCGTCAGGGCGATTTCTTCAAAGGGTTCACGCGCCTGAACAAATCGCACCGCATTTGTCGCAGCGCCGCGCAGCCAGTCAATCCAGACAGACGAATCGACCAGCAGCATCAGGCCTTCTTGGCCAGCGGCTTGCGTCCGGGCTTTTTAAGTGTCACGTTATAACTGGCAGAAGGCTCCTGCACGCTGTGCTCAATACGGCCTTGCCCGGCGTCACTGCCGCTGGCCCAGGGTGCTTTGGGGTCATAGTCGGCCTGCACACCACCAATACCAAACAGCTCACGCACCGACGGCCGGGTAGCCCGCGCCACCAGTTCTCGCAGGGCGCGGTCAACCACTTCACGCTTGGTGCGCGCCCCCGACAGCTGCATGGCCTGGGCAACGATGGTTTCGTCAATATCTATGTTGGTGATCATGGTAATAATTGTACATGCTTTGTACAAAACCACCAAATCAGCTGAGTGTTACCCGCACAAATTTGCGCTTGCCCACCTGCACCACATACGTCCCCGCGTCCAGCTTCAAGCCCTTGTCGCTGACCACACTCGAATCCACCCGTACGCCCCCGCCGTCGATCAATCGGGTCGCGTCTCCGCCTGATGAGGCAAGACCAACTGCCTTCAACACCGCGGCAATGCCCATGGGCGCGCCTTCTATATTGCGCTCTTCAATCTCGTCCGGCACGCCGCCCTTGCTGCGGTTGATGAAGTCCTGCTCAGCCGCATCGGCCAGCGCGCCTGAATGAAAACGCGTGGTAATTTCTTTGGCTAGCGCAACTTTCGCATCTTTTGGATTGCGGCCGCCATCGACTTCAGCCTTCAAGGCCGCAATGTCAGCTTCACTTTTGAACGACAAAAGCGTGTACCACTTCCACATCAGCACATCAGAAATGCTCAAAACTTTGGCGTACATGGTGTTGGCGTCCTCGCCAATGCCAATGAAGTTATTTTTGCTTTTCGACATTTTTTCAATGCCGTCGATGCCTTCCAGCAACGGCATCGTCAAAATGCACTGCGGCTCCTGGCCGTATTCAGTTTGCAAATGTCTGCCGACCAGCAGGTTAAATTTCTGGTCGGTTCCGCCCAGTTCCAGGTCGCTTTTAAGTGCCACCGAGTCGTAACCCTGCATCAGCGGGTACAAAAACTCATGCACGCTGATCGGTGTGCCAGCCTTGAACCGGTCATGAAAATCATTGCGCTCCATCATCCGGGCTACGTTGTATTTGGCTGCCAGCTGAATCAAGCCGCGTGCGCCCAGCGGGTCTGACCACTCGCTGTTGTAGCGAATCTCGGTTTTGGCTGGGTCGAGTACCAGGCTGGCCTGCTTGTAATAGGTTTCAGCGTTGGCCTTGATTTGGCTTGCGTTCAGCGGCGGACGGGTCGTGTTGCGGCCAGACGGATCGCCAATCAGGCTGGTGAAATCGCCAATTAAAAAGACGACGGTATGGCCCAAATCCTGCAACTGGCGCATCTTGTTCAGCACCACTGTGTGGCCAAGATGGATGTCGGGCGCTGTCGGATCCAGCCCCAGCTTGATGCGCAGCGGCACGCCTGTGGCTTCTGATCTGGCCAGTTTTTTAACCCATTCATCCTGGGGGATCAGCTCTTCACAGCCGCGCAGGGACACTGCCAGTGCGTTTTGGACACTGTCGGTGATAGGGTAATTTGTAACCAAGGCTTGATTCATATAGGTATTTTGCTTTTCAAAAGCTCATCTGACGGATATACTGGACAGTTCGCTGGAGCAATGCCACATTTTAGTGTCTTGCAAACCGCCTGATAAATTCGTTCGTGTGAGGAATTCAGTTTTGCTTCTTGCCAATTCCATTGCTGTTTTACATTCAATTGCCGCCAGCTTGCGCCGCCATCCCAAGCGGGTAGCAGGAAGCTTGGCAATTTTGTTGTTGGGTACGGGTGTGACTGCATTTGGCGTTGCGCCATTGGCACCTGACGCAGCTGATTTGCCTGTCGTTCAGGTATTTGAATCCGTGCAGCCGTTGCCCCTGCAAGCCCAGCTGGACGCGCTGGCTGAGCACCGCATCCAGCTGTTTCGCACTGAAAGCACCCGCAGTAATGACACCTTTGATACGCTGCTCAAGCGGTTGAACATCAACGATGCAGCAGCTGCTGCATTTATGCGCAGTGATGCCAATGCACGGCTGGCATTAACCGGGCGGGCTGGCAAAACTGTGCACGTCGAAGCCAGCAACACACAAGCGTTGACCAGGTTCAGTACACGCTGGTCTGCAGGTGACGAAGCCACATTCAAGCGCCTGATTGTTGAGCGCACCGCCGAAGGTTTCACGTCGCGTATTGAAACGGCAAAGTACGTTGCCAACGCCCGGCTGGCCAGTGGAACGATTCAAACTTCGCTGTTTGCTGCAACTGACGAGGCGCGGATGCCTGACACAGTAGCAACGCAACTGGCCGAAATATTTTCCAGCGAAATTGACTTTGGCCGTGCCCTGCGCAAGGGCGACCGCTTCAATGTGGTGTACGAAACGCTGGAAGCAGATGGCCAGGCCATGCGGACGGGTCGTGTGCTGTCGGCTGAATTTATCAACGCAGGAAAAACGCACCAGGCGATGTGGTTTCAACCGCCCGGACACGACGCGCAAGGCACAGCGCACAAAGGCAACTATTTCACGCTGGACGGCAAAAGCTTAAGGCGTGCGTACCTGAGCTCGCCTTTGGAGTTTTCACGCATCAGCAGCGGTTTCTCCATGCGCTTTCATCCAATCTTGCAAAAATGGCGTGCCCATTTGGGCACCGACTTTGCAGCCCCGACCGGAACGCCTGCGCGTACCGTGGGCGACGGTGTGGTGTCATTTGCAGGTGTACAGGGCGGCTACGGCAATGTGGTCATCGTCAAGCACCGCAACAGCGCCGAGACGGTGTATGCCCACCTGAGCAAAATCGACGTGCGGGTAGGCGAGGTTATTGAACAGGGTCAAACCATAGGTTTGGTGGGTTCTACCGGCTGGTCTACCGGGCCACATTTGCATTTTGAGTTCCGCGTCAATGGCGTGCACCACGATCCAGCGACGATTGCAGAGCAAAGTGAAACAGTCCCCGTGCCAACCGCTTATCTGCCTGTTTTCAGGCAACTCTCAAAAGTTGTTGGCATGCAGTTGCAAGCCGCTGCCACGTTAGGCCAGACCCGCGCTGAATAACAGTGACCATGAGCGACTTGTACATCGGCCTGATGTCGGGTACATCGCTGGATGGTGCTGATGGTGTTCTGGTTGATTTTTCTGGAGCCAAACTTCGCGTACTGGCCAGTTCTACTGCCAGTTTCCCAAGCGATTTTCGTGATGATCTGCTGGCACTGAACTCACCTTCGCACAACGAATTGCATCGCGCAGCAATGGCCTCCAACCAACTGGCCGCGGCGTATGCCAACGTGGTCGAATCCTTGTTAAGGGATGCAGGTCTGACTGCCAACGACGTACATGCCATAGGTGCACACGGCCAAACTGTGCGCCACCAGCCCGCGTCTGGCTACACACTGCAGCTCAATAACCCCGCTTTATTGGCCGAACGCACCGGCATCAACGTGGTGGCAGATTTTCGAAGTCGCGATGTTGCTGCTGGCGGCCAGGGCGCGCCACTGGTGCCTGCGTTCCATCAAAGCGTGTTTGGCAATCAGGATGCAACAACGCTGGTACTGAACATTGGCGGCATTTCCAACCTCAGTGTTTTGCCAGCGACGGGTGATGTTTTGGGCTTTGACTGCGGCCCGGGCAACGCTCTGATGGATGCCTGGTGTTTGCAGCACACACACCAGCGCTTTGACAATGGCGGCCAGTGGGCAGCCAGTGGAAAGCTGATTCCTGCGTTGCTGGTCAGCTTGCTGGACGAGCCGTACTTTGCAATGCCGCCCCCAAAAAGCACCGGGCGTGACCTGTTCAGCATGGCCTGGCTGGCAGAAAAGCTTGCGCCTTTTAAAGACCAGCGCCCCGTTGATGTGCAAAAAACATTGACCGAATTGACTGCCAGCGCTTGTATTATGTGCGCTGGCAGCTACTTAAAATATAGCAAAGAGTTGATTGTTTGCGGTGGTGGTGCTTACAACCACTACCTGATGGAGCGGCTGCAGGCAGGTCTGCCTTCTTTAAAAGTGGTTTCGTCCAGCGCCCACAACTTGCCGCCCTTGCAGGTTGAAGCAGCCGCGTTTGCCTGGCTGGCAAGGCGAACAGTGCTGCGCTTGCCGGGCAACCTGCCCAGCGTGACCGGTGCTAGGGGACTGCGTGTTTTGGGTGCGGTTTACCCGGCTTAAACCCGACTTCGAGGTAATTTTAGAAATTCGATTGTCGGGATGGAGGGCAAGGCGCTTGTCGCATCGCTCTTCGAGCTCATACGAGGGTCGCGCAGGACATAGGCGCGCACTTGTGTGCATGAGGATTCCGAGCACCGCCTGAGCACGGTTCAGGGCGGCCATCCGCACGAAAATCGGATTTATAAATTTACCTCAGGCTGAGAAGCTCGAACCACACCCGCAAGTACTGGTCGCATTCGGATTCTTGATCACAAATTGCGCACCTTCCAGGTCATCTTTGTAGTCAATTTCAGCGCCGACAAGGTACTGGTAACTCATCGCGTCAATCAGCAACGACACGCCGTTTTTGGTCATTGTGGTGTCGTCGTCGTTGGTGATTTCATCGAAGGTAAAGCCGTAGGAAAAGCCCGAGCAACCGCCGCCCTGCACAAACACGCGCAACTTCAACTCCGGGTTGCCTTCTTCAGCAATCAGCTCGGCAACTTTGCCGGCTGCGCTGTCGGTAAAGACAAACGGGTCGGGCATTTGGGTAGGGATATTTTCTAAAACAGCACTCATGGCAAACTCCTGACTTCAAAACAATGATTCATGTTAACGCAACAGGCCCAACCTTGAAACCAGCAAGCCATTGGGCAGGCTCAAGAATTATTGGCTGCCAACTTGAGTACCGGCTTATCTTCAAGTTCTTGGCTGGTTGGCCTTAATTGTCCAAAGATGACGGCGCCTTGATGCATTTCAAGCGCCTTGTAAGACACATCACCGGCTATTTTTGCTTTGGGTTGCAATTCAAGCAGCTCAGAGGCATGCACCGGCCCGATCACGCGGCCATTGATGATGACGTGGTCAGCATAAATGTGTCCGGTTACACAAGCCGATTCACTGATCACCAAAATGCTGGCGCTGCCTTCGACAGACCGGATGTCGCCAATGACTTCGCCGTCAATGCGCAGGCCGTCGGTGAATGTCAGGTTGCCTTCAATACAGCTGCCCTGGGCGATCAGGCTTTTGATGGGGGGTTGTTTTTTTTTGCCAAACATGAAAAATCCAGTCGTTGTAGGGAAAGTTATAGCTTGAAGGTCTGGGCTGAGCGGGTGGTGGTTCCCTCAACCACTTTCGCCGTCACTGTTTTTACCACGGCTTGTGGCGGTAAATCCAGCACCCCTTCCATGCGCCGATATTGCTTGAATTGCAGCTGTTGCGCTCCATTGGGCAAAGTTGCTGTCCACGGTTTACCTGCTACCAGACCGTTGATGGTGACGTCGAGCTTGCCGTTAAAGTCTGGTGCGTTTTTCACCGGTTGAATGACCAGCACTTGCCAGCGAAGTTGCGACGCGGACAGCAATTCAGCCTGCAAGCCGCGAATAGCCACGCCGTCCGTTCCGCCCGATGGCAACAACTTTTCAAAAAATCCCAGGTCGTCGCGCAATTGCAGATTGACGCTTTCAAGCTGCAAAAGCTGCGCTGCCATTTTTTCCTTGGCAGCTTTTTCGGATGTCAGCAGGCTGCCGGATGTATTGGCAACGGTTTGCGCTTTTTCACGCTCTTGCTTGAGTTGCGTCACTTCAGCGCGCAGCAGCTTCAACTCGTCTTCGGCGTTGCTGTCCAGTCCGGCAATGCCTTTGCCAAACTCAAACGCCCACAAACCAATGGCAGCCGAAAACCCCAGCACCACTGCGCCCACCATCCACCGGAGCGGCCACGGCATGGAACTGCGCACCGACATGCGAGGCGAGCTGATGGTCAGGCGACGTCTAAAAAGTCTGAATTTCAAAACGGGAGTTCAAGGGCTTTGCAGCGGAAACCGCATTGTGCACCCATAAAAAAGCCGCCGGGTGTACACCAGGCGGCTTTTGGGGGAAGCGTGAAAAAATTAACGCTTGCCAGATTAACGCTTGCTGAACTGCTTGCGGCGACGCGCTGAGCGGAAACCGACCTTTTTACGTTCGACTTCACGTGCATCACGTGTCACAAAACCGGCCTGGCTGAGCGCAGGCTTTAAAGCTGCGTCATAGTCAATCAGCGCGCGTGTAATGCCGTGGCGCACAGCACCTGCCTGGCCCGACTCGCCGCCGCCGTGCACGTTGATCATGATGTCAAACGTTTCAACGTGGTTGGTCAAAAACAGCGGTTGGCGGCAGATCATGATCGAGGTTTGACGGCCAAAAAACACCTGGATGTCTTTGTCGTTCACGGTGATCTTGCCTGTGCCCTTTTTCAGAAACACACGGGCGACGCTTGATTTGCGGCGGCCGGTGCCATTGTTCCATTCACCGATCATTTGGCGGCTCCCTGAAGTAATTTCTGAGCATTGATGGAA
>JAYUVG010000039.1:0-38094 GCA_043754255.1 Polaromonas sp.
GTTGTAGATATTGAGGATTTTTTCTTCTGTGCCAGCAACTGGTGTTGAAGCAGGACTGGCAACTGCGGATGATTCAGGCTTTTTGCCGCAGGCCACAAAAGCCAGAGATAGGGCCAGAGCCAATAACGCAACCCACCCGAACTGCTTTTTAAACATGTCTTGCACCCATTAAATTGGGGGCAACACACCCCAAAAAAAACAAATTGTAAGAGTTATTTCAACGGAAATTCAGGAACCATCTGGCCGAGGGACACCGCGGCGCGGTGCATTTCACCCTATCCAGCCGATCTACCCTACCCACCCTATTCCGCTTATGTGGCCGCTTGTACTTCATATCGACAGCGCATACCCCTACAGGGAATATCGCTCCTGGAAGTTGAAGAACCATACCATCTAGAAATCCCTTCAGATCGTCTCTAAACCATTGAAAAAAATACTTGATACAGATCAAAAGCTAGCGAATTCTTGCAGCAACAAATACAACTACCGCAGGAAAACAATGACAGTCGATACAACTTTTATACCTACAGTGCCAATGCTCAAAGATGTGCTGCTGCCTTCCCTGTCTTTAAAGGCATGTGCGGATAAGCGTCACATCAAAATTGCCTGCTCCAACTGCAATATGCGGGAATTCTGTTTGCCCATCGGGCTAGATTCCAACGAGCTTGGGCGGCTGGAGAAGCTCGTAACCAAACGACCCCTGGTCAAGCGGGGTACCGCACTTTTTCGCTCTGGTGACACATTTACTTCGCTGTACGCAGTTCGCAGTGGATTTTTTAAAACCAGTGTGGGAACCGAGGACGGTCGCAGTCAGGTGGTCGGGTTTCACATGACGGGTGAGATCATGGGGCTGGATGGCGTTGCTTCAGACGTTTACACCTGCGACGCTATTGCACTGGAAGACTCGGAAGTGTGTGCTTTGCCCTTTGATCACATGGAGAATATTGCCCGGGACATCAAGGGACTGCAACGCCATATGCACCAGATCATGAGTCGCGAAATTGTTCGGGAGCAGAGCGTCATGATGCTGCTTGCCAGCATGCGCGCTGAAGAACGCCTGGCTGCTTTTTTGATCAACCTGATGCAAAGATTGCAGGCACGCGGATTTTCTGCTCACGATGTGGTGCTGCGCATGACGCGTGAAGAAATAGGCAGTTATCTCGGGCTGACACTGGAAACAGTGAGCCGTGGTTTTTCAAAATTTGCAGACGATGGTCTCATCACCGTTAACCAGCGCAATGTCCATATTCAGGATGCAGAAGCGCTCAAACGGATTGTGAATCACGAGCCGTGTCGTTAATGTCGCGCGGCGGTTTGCTCAGCCATAAAACCAGACCGCTGCAAGCCATAGCAATCAGCCAGAAACTGAAGAACGCACCGGTATAAACAGCTTGCCTTGAGGGTTGTATGGTTTGCCCTGGCCAATGCACTTCGGCCGGGTCAACAAACGCAAATACCAGTGCTTCCAGCAAGCAGGCCGCCAGAAAGGCTGGCCAGGTTATCAACACCCACCGCTTGACGCTGCGCTGCCTTGCCAGGTCAAGGTTTGGCATTTTTATCGCCTCCTGTCGCGCTGTGATTGCGGCCTGTTTTGGCAGGCTGCATGGCAGGCTCTGCCGCCCCCACTTCTTTGGCCAGCGCAAGCCCTTCCTTGTAATAGTTTTCGGACACCACAGCATCAGGGCCTTGCAGAATGAACACCGCCGTCACAGCGCAGGCCAGCACAGCCGATACAGGCCCGGCAATCACCATCCACACGTAGAACTCTTTGTACCAGGGGCGAACCACTGGTGGAGTTGATTTGGTTTGCGGAAATGTTTTCATCATTTGTTGCATAAAAATATGCTCTGTCAAAGCATTAGCGGGGTACCAAAAATACCGATTTTTCTGTCACCTCATCAATTGGCGAAGATGGCGTTGCTTGAGAAACAATCGCAAACCTGATGGGGTGCGAGCCAGCTGACAGGCCAGGATTTGCCTGCACCCGAACAGGCACCCAACGCGAATTGGCAGCATCAACCGTTACCTGCACATCAGGCACAACACGCGCGCCAGTGAGCCCTTGAACCTGAATGGAATACGTCTGCACGTGTTCAGTCGCGTTCATGATCTGCAGCCGGTACACGTTTTCAATCATGCCCTGCCCCACCATGCGCGCCACCGAGCCGCGGTCACGCTGCACATCCACTTTAAAGTTGGCACGCGACAAAAGACTCCAAAGCATGCCAACGGTGACAGCGCCCAGCACAGCCGTGTAAACCAGCACACGAGGCCTGAATATTCGCTTGAACATTTGTGCCTGACTTGACTTTTGCGTCACAGCATTTTCAGTGCTGTTGCGAATCAGGCCGCGTGGATAGTGCATTTTGTCCATCACGCCATTGCACACATCGATGCAGGCCGAGCAACTGATGCACTCATATTGCAAGCCGTTGCGGATGTCGATGCCAGTTGGGCACACCTGAACACACAAGCCGCAGTCAATACAGTCGCCCAGACCCTTTGCGTGGTACTGCTCTGGTGTGTCGCTGCGCGGGCGCGATCCCCTGCCCTCGCCGCGCTCCACGTCATAAGTCACTGTGAGCGTATCGCGGTCAAACATGGCGCTTTGAAAGCGCGCATAAGGGCACATGTATTTGCAGACCTGTTCGCGCATCCAGCCTGCATTGCCATAAGTGGCAAAGCCGTAAAACAGTATCCAGAATAATTCCCACGGCCCCAGGCCAAAACTGAAGGCAGCACCTGCCAGTTGCCTGATGGGCGTAAAGTAACCAACAAAGGTAAAACCCGTCCACAGCCCAATGGCAATCCACACTGCATGCTTGGCGCTCTTGCGGGCTATTTTGTTCGCGCCCCAGGCTGATTTGTCCAGTCGCATCCGGGCAATGCGGTCGCCTTCGATCTTGCGCTCAACCCACATGAAAATTTCGGTATAAACCGTTTGCGGGCAGGTGTAGCCGCACCACAAGCGCCCGGCAACCGCGGTAAATAAAAACAGCGCCAACGCACTGATGACCAGAAGGCCTGTGAGATAAATCAGGTCTTGCGGATACAGCACCAGGTTGAAAATATAAAAGCGCCGCGATGCCAGGTCAAACAGCATGGCTTGCCGGTCATTGATGGACAACCAGGGCAATCCGTAAAAAACCAGCTGCGTTGCAAACACCATGGCCCAGCGCCAGCGGTTAAACCAGCCAGACACACTGCGCGCGTAAATCTTGGGATCAGACAAATACAGTGATGCAACCGCTGAAGAGTCATCAACCGCTATTGGAATCACTTTTCTGGATGCAGGCAGAGCAGTGTTGGCCACAATTTGGCTCTAGGGCGTTGTAGCCGTTTTGGGTGTCGCAGGCAACGCCACTGCAACTGTGCTTTTAGACAAACTCAATACATAAGCAGCCAGCACATGAATCTGCTCAGCCGACAATTTTGGAGCCTGGGCAGGCATGACATTGTTTTTGCCGTTTTTGATTGCGCTAACGATTGCCGCTTCACCCCATCCATACATCCAGTAGTCATCACTCAGGTTGGGCGCGCCCAATGCTTTGTTGCCCTTGCCGTCCAGGCCATGACAAGCTGCACAGCTTGAGAATTTGGCTTTGCCGCTAAAGGCCTTGACCTCGTTGTGCGGGCTGTCAGACAGTGAAAGTACGTAGTGTGCCAGCTCATTTATCTCGGCTTCAGAGCCAACCGCTGCGCCCATCGGCGGCATCATGCCAGTGCGGCCATGGGTGATTGTTTGTACGATATGCGCGGCGCTGCGTTCCCCCATCCATGCAGAGTTGGGGTTGGTCAGATTCGGGAAGCCTTTGCTGCCTGCGCCATCCGAGCCATGGCATTGCGAGCAGTTGTTCATGAACAGCCGCTCACCAATGGCCAATGCGCGTGGATCCTTGACAAGCGCATCAACACTTTGCGCTGCAAACGCCGCGTACATAGGAGCCACCTGCGCGCGAAGCTGCGTCACGTCCTGCTGATGCTCGCCTTCAGTTGACCACTTCAAAAGCCCCTTGTAACTGCCCAAGCCCGGGAACACGACCAGATAAACCAGCGCAAAAACAATCGTCAATATAAAAAGCCACAGCCACCAGCGTGGCAAAGGATTGTTGAGTTCGCGCAGGTTTTCGTCCCACACATGGCCTGTTGTGTTGTCGTCCTTGTTGACACCCGTTTGACCATCGTGCGCAACCACTGTGGCTTTGCCTGCCAGATACAGCAGCAATCCACAAGCCAGCACCGACACCAGGCTGACAGCGGCAACAAACCAGGGCCAGAATCCGTGGGTGAAATCGCTCATGGGCGAGCCTCTTGATCGACAGCGAACGGCAATTGCGCCGCCTCCTCGAATTCCCTTTTGCGGGCAGGCCGATAGGCCCACACCAGAACGCCCAGAAAGAGCACAAAACTGAAAGCCGTGACAAGACTGCGAAGTGTGTTGACATCCATATTAAGGCTCATGATTTTTCTTCCCTATTTCAACGCCAGGCCCAAGCCTTGCAGATATGCAATCAAGGCATCCAGCTCGGTCTTGCCTTTGACCTCAGCAGGCGCGGCGGCAATTTGTGCATCGGTATAAGGCACACCCACGCGCCGCAGTGCTGTCATGTGGGCAGCAATGGTTGTATCGTCTGCGGGCGTTTTTTCCAGCCATGGGTAGGCGGGCATGTTGGACTCTGGAACCAGGTCGCGCGGGGCTGTCAGGTGCAGGCGATGCCATTCATCAGAGTACTTGCCGCCAACCCGGTGCAGGTCAGGCCCTGTGCGTTTACTGCCCCACTGGTGCGGGTGGTCATAGACAAACTCACCAGCTACTGAATAATGACCGTAACGCAGTGTTTCAGCCACCAGCGGGCGAATCATTTGCGAGTGGCAGTTGTAGCAGCCTTCGCGTACATAAATGTCTCGACCCACCACTTTTAAAGCCGCATCTGGCGTGATCCCCTTGATCGGCTGGGTAGTAGATTTCTGAAAGAACAGAGGAACAATTTCAACCAGACCGCCAACTGCCAGAACGATCAGAATCAGCACAATCATCAGCGTGTTGCTGGTTTCAACTTTTTCGTGGGTAAATGCCATAAATATGCCTTGTGTGAACCGGTTACGCGTGAACGAGGGCTGATGGAACAGGCGCATCAAAAGGCTTGCCAGCACGTGCTGTCATGTAGACGTTCCAGGCCATCACCAGCATGCCTGTCATGTACAAAATGCCACCCAAAAACCGCACCACATAAAACGGATAGGTCGCTTTCACGCTTTCAATAAAGGTGTAGGTCAGGGCTCCATCAGGGTTGATGGCGCGCCACATCAATCCCTGCATCACGCCTGCTATCCACATGGCAGCGATGTACAGCACGATACCCACCGTAGCGACCCAGAAGTGCAGCTCAATAGCCGGTACGCTATGCATTTTTTTCTGGCCAAACATGCGGGGAACCAGGTAGTACAGTGCGCCCATCGATATAAAGCCAACCCAGCCCAGCGTGCCGCCATGCACGTGTGCGACATTCCAGTCGGTGTAGTGCGACAGCGCATTGACGGTTTTGATCGACAGCATCGGCCCTTCAAACGTCGCAATGCCATAAAACGACAACGCCACGATCATGAAACGGATGATCGGGTCATCACGCAGCTTGTGCCAGGCACCTGACAGCGTCATCACGCCATTGATCATGCCGCCCCAGCTCGGCGCCAGCAAAATAAGCGAAAACACCACACCAAGGGACTGCGCCCAGTCAGGCAAAGCTGTGTAGTGCAAATGGTGCGGGCCTGCCCACATGTAGGTAAATATCAGCGCCCAAAAATGCACGATAGACAGGCGATACGAATACACAGGCCGCTCCGCCTGCTTGGGGATGAAGTAATAAACGATGCCCAGAAAACCGGCAGTGAGTAAAAAACCGACCGCATTGTGCCCATACCACCACTGGATCATCGCGTCCTGCACGCCTGCATAGGCTGAATAAGACTTCATCCAGCCAGCAGGCACTACGGCTGCGTTGACGATATGCAGCATCGCCACCGCAATGATGAACGCGCCGTAAAACCAGTTGGCCACATAAATATGGCGCACCTTGCGGATGCCAATCGTGCCGAAAAACACAATTGCGTAGGCCACCCACACCACCGTGATCAGCAGGGCGATCGGCCACTCCAGCTCGGCATATTCCTTGCCGCGGGTGTAACCCATCGGCAGTGATATTGCAGCCGCCACAATCACTGCCTGCCAGCCCCAAAAGTGAAAAGCCGCCAGCTTGTCTGAAATGATGCGGGTCTGGCAAGTGCGCTGCACCACGTAATAGCTGGTAGCAAACAGCGCACAGCCACCAAAGGCAAAAATGCCTGCGTTGGTATGCACCGGGCGCAGCCTGCCAAAGGACAACCAGGGGATGCCAAAGTTAAGCTCTGGCCAGGCCATTTGCGCCGCAATAAACACGCCCACCAGCATGGTGACCACGCCCCACACTACCGCCATGATGCTGAACTGGCGCACCACCTTGTCGTTGTAAACAGTCGCTTTTGATGCAGCCCAAACTCGTTGCGGTGCTTGAATAGTGGGGACGGGTAGTACAGCACTCATTTTAAAATCCTCTTTGCCTGAAATCACAACCGAGTGTCCGGCAGTGTTGGTTGCCGGGCTTTGATATGGATCAAGCTTGTGTCAATAGGCACCGATGTTTTGTCAGTCCCGGTCATCACGATCCGCTCTCCTTCACTGTCTAGATCTTCAAATTGCCCTGACCAAACCGCCCATGCCAGCACACCAATCACAGCCAGTGCCAGCAGTACTGAAAGTGGAACAAGAAGAAACAAAATATCCATCACGCGCTTTTTTTGAATCGCGACAGCCGCGCTGCATTGGCCAAAACCAGCAGCGAACTAAGCGCCATGCCCAACCCGGCCAGCCAGGCAGGCAGAAAACCAGCGAGTGCAAGCGGTACACACGTGGCGTTGTAGACCGCAGCCCACAACAGGTTTTGTTTGACGATGCTCAGCGTACTTTTTGACTGGCTTAGCATGGCAGGCAACATCAGCAACTGGGCACCGGGTATGACGAAATCGCTTTGCGCCTGTGCCAGCGGAACCGCTCCCCCGATGGCAACCGATACATTTGCAGCGGCGAGGGTTGGCCCATCATTCAAACCGTCGCCCACCATCAATACCCTGTGGCCTTTGGCTTGCAGCGCCTGGGTCAGTTCCAGCTTGGCCTCGGGTGTGCAATCACCCTTCGCATGTTGAATACCCAGCTGGCCTGCAACCTGCATGACAGCGGCTTGCGTGTCACCAGACAGCATGTAGACCGTCAGGCCGCGGGCCTGCAGTGCGCTGACAGCAGCGGCTGCATCGGGTCTTAAAGCTTCGTCAAACCCGAATGTCGCAATCCAGCCCAAAGCATCGCAAAGAAAGGTACGACCAGAAGCGCCCGGCGGTGCATCCATTTTGCAATAGCTGCTTGAGCCCAAACGCATATGACCCTGAACGCCCGCGCATCTGTCTTCAAATTTTCCTTCCAGGCCATGGCCTGCAAGCTCCTGGACGCTTGTCATCGCCAGCGCAGAAAATTGTCCCGCACTTGCAACCAGTGCACGCGACACCGGGTGCAGCGAATGCCCGGCCAGACTTGCCGCCCATTGCAGCGCTTGGCTGCTGGAAATGCCCGAACGGGTTTGCACCGTTTTTAGCTGCATGGCGGCCTGAGTCAAGGTACCGGTCTTGTCAAAAATAACAGTGTCAACGCCTTCAAGCGATTCAATCGCCTGCAAACGCCGCACCAGCACACCATGGCGCGCCAGCAGACCTGCGGTGGTCAGCATGGCCGTTGGCGTGGCGAGCGACAGCGCACAGGGGCAGGTCACCACCAGTACGGCAACCGCCGCCATCAGCGCCATGGCAGGGTCAGTGCGCCACCAATATGCTGCTGCACCAAAAGCTGCCAGCAACACCAACATCAAAAACGGCTTGGCTACCTTGTCGGCCAGTATTGCCAGGCGGGGCTTGTCGGTTGAGGCCTGCTCCATCAGTGCAACGATTTGCGCGTAACGCGTGTCAGCGCCCAGCCTGTCAACCCGCACCAATGCGGCACTGCCCACGTTGTAGCTGCCGGCCATCACCATGTCGCCTTCATTGCGCGCAACAGGCCGGGATTCCCCGGTCAGCAAGGCTTCGTCGGCAAACGTATTGCCTTTTAGCACCAGGCCATCAGCCACAAACGCCTCGCCCGGCAACACTTTGAGTACATCACCCGGCATCAGCCGGCGAACGGCAACCCGTTCAAGTTCGCCATCTGCCAACTGGCGCAAGACACTCACGGGCAGGCGCTGCATCAGCACACCCAGCGCGCCTGCGGTGCGGGCGCGCAGGCGTTGCTCCAGCCAGCGTCCTGTCAGCAGAAAAAACACAAACATGGTGAGCGAATCAAAATAAACCTCGCGCCCCCACCAACCTTGCGGTTCAAATGTGGCGGCTGTGCTGACAGCAAAAGTAACAACGATGCCGATGGCAACCGGCAAGTCCATGCTGATACTGCGCCGCAGCAGACCCTGCCAGGCGCTGATAAAAAACGGCTTGCATGAAAACAGCAGCACAGGCAGGCTGAGTACCCATGATGCCCATCGCAACAGCTTTTCTAGATCCGGCGTGATGTCGCCGGGCTGCGTGAAATAAGTCGGTGCTGCATACATCATGACCTGCATCATGCAAAAGCCAGCCACCAGCCAGCGCCACAGCGCCAGGCGCGACTGTTTGTGGTGGTCTGAAAGACTGACAGCGTCTTCGGCGGGCAACAGCGTGTAACCCTGCTGGAGCCCCGCATTCATCCACAGCGATGGTCTGGTTTGCAGTGGCGACCAGGTAATGCTGGCACGGGCACTGGCTGCACTGACCTGTACCGCCAGCACACCCGGCACACCTAGCAAGACCGATTCCAGAGCCAGTGCACAGGCTGCACAGTGCATGCCCCGAACCAGCATAAAAGACTGAACAGTATTTACCGGGCAGGTTGAAGCCCTGGCTGGGCGCTGGCTGAAAGTTGCCCATTCCCTGTCGTCATCGTACAAGGCAAGAGGGATATCGGCCGTTGTTTCCCAAATCGCAGTCTGCTTGGGTTCAATATAGTTTTTCACTGTCGCAGCTTGCATCACGCAAGACTAACGCTGGTTTTACGAACAAGTGTTGATATGGATCAAACCAAGCCGCATTGATCTGCTCTACGCTGAATTGTTCAATTACCGGAGACTGATGATGTACCAGCGCATTCTGATTGCCACTGATGGCTCAACCCTGTCCAAAAAAGCCGTGACCAGCGGGCTGGAGCTGGCCGCACTGACCGGTGCTGGCATTGTGGTTCTGAAGGTTGTGCCGCGCTACCCTGTCAGCTATTTTGAAGGTGGCGTTGCGCTGTCCGTCAACAATGTTGCTGGCGTTGAAAAACAGTGGGCAGATGCCGCCATGGCTGTGGTTGACAAGGTCAAAGAGGCTGCTGAAGTTGAAGGCATCAAGGCCAAAGCCGTAACTGTCTCGTCAGACTTCACGGCTGAAGCCATCATCAATGCTGCCAAAAAGCACAAATGCGATTTGATCGTGATGGCATCACATGGCAGGCGCGGCATGAAGCGCCTGTTGATGGGCAGTGAGACCATGCATGTGCTGACACATTCGCATATTCCGGTGCTGGTGCTGAGATGAAAGCCGCTGTAGTCGAAGCTTTTGGCAAACCGCTGGTGCTGCGGGAATGGGACACTCCCACACCGGGCGCAGGCCAGATTCTGGTTAAGACCGAAGCATGCGGCGTTTGCCACACCGACCTGCATGCTGCACGCGGTGACTGGCCTGTAAAGCCCACCCCGCCCTTTATTCCGGGTCACGAAGGTATCGGATTGATAGCAGCTGTTGGCGCTGGTGTGAAAAATGTAAAAGAAGGCGATAGGGTGGGTGTGCCGTGGTTGTATTCAGCCTGCGGTCATTGCGAGCATTGCCTGTCAGCCTGGGAAACGGTGTGCGGTAGCGCGCAGTTTGGCGGTTACACCGTCAATGGCGGGTTTGCAGACTACATTCTGGCCGACCCCAACTATGTGGCGCGCATCCCAAACGGTCTGCCTGCTGTCGATGCAGCACCCATCATTTGCGCCGGGGTTACAACCTACAAAGGCATCAAGGAAGCCGCCACCAAACCCGGTGACTGGGTTGTAGTGTCCGGCGCCGGCGGTCTGGGTCACTTGGCGATTCAATATGCCAAGGCAATGGGTTTGCATGTTTGTGCGGTAGACATTGACGATGGCAAGCTCGCTCATGCCCTGTTGATGGGCGCGGACGTCACGGTCAATGCCGGGTTGCCTGACGCTGTTGAACAGGTCAAAAAAGCCACCGACGGCGGCGCGCATGGCGTGTTGATCACAGCGCCTTCGCTGGCAGCCTTTCGACAAGGCGTTGCCATGACGCGCAAGCGCGGGACATGTGTGTTGACGGGTTTGCCAGCTGGAGAATTCCCCTTCCCTCTGTTTGACGTGGTGCTTAACTGCATCACGGTGCGCGGCTCTCTGGTGGGTACCCGGCAAGACATGGCCGAGGCGCTGGCATTTGCAGTCGAGGGCAAGGTCAAGGCTGACATTGAACGGCAACCGCTGTCAGCCATCAACAAGGTACTGGACAGACTGGAGCGCGGTGAGGTCGCAGCACGTGTGGTGCTGGATTTTGGCTACGCGTAACGTATTGATTTAACAAAGAACAGGAAAACAATGAAAATTCTTCTTGCAGTTGATGGCAGCGCATACACACAAAAAGCGTTGGACTTCATCGTCAACCAGAAACAACTCCTTGGCGTTGAACGTGAGCTCATCATCATGCACGTCCAAATGCCACTGCCAACAGGCTTCAATGTGATGATGGGGCTTGAGAAAGCGCAGGAACTCCACGCCATTGAAGCTGAAAATGTTTTTAAGCCTGTCCGCAAGTTCCTGGATAAACACGCCATGACTTACCGCTGTCTGACCGGAATTGGACCAGTTGTCCAGGAAATTATTGACGCAGCAAAAGCCGAGCACGTCCATCTCATAGCAATGGGAACACACGGGCGCGATTTGGTTGGCCGGGCGGTCATGGGTAGCGTTGCTCAGAAGGTTGTTGCCCACAGCACTGTTCCCGTATTGCTGGTGAAGTAACAACCCAAAAAAGCCAGCGCGCAATTGAACGTACCGTGCAAAACAACTCCAAAGTCAGGTCCAACCTGGTTGAAGAAATCACACCGGTTCTGCCGCACACCTTAAGCGCGCAAGTCCTTGCAGCAAACCTCAAGTTGCAGCCAGGTACTGGCTTGCCAGCGCAGGAGGTACTGACAAGAAGAACGCGCTACGGCATCAACCAGCTACCTAGCCCGCCACAACGGCAAGCCTGGCAGGTGTTTGTTGCCCAGTTCAAAAGCGTTTTAATCCTGATTTTGGCAGGCGCATCAGGTCTATCGGCATTGATTGGCAATGTCAAAGACGCTGCTGTCATTCTGACAGTAATGCTGATCAACGCCACACTCGGGTTCTACCAGGAGTGGCGGGCTGAGCAAAGCCTGTTGGCATTGAAAGAAATGTTGCCACAACGTGCGCGGGTACGCCGAGACGGTCAAAAAATAGAGATTGCCGCAACAGACCTTGTACCAGGGGATCTGGTGCTGGTTGAAGCGGGCGACCTGATACCCGCAGACGGTCGGCTTTGGTTTGCGGCAGGCCTTGAGGTTGACGAATCAGCACTCACGGGCGAATCCCAACCTGCCAGCAAGCAAAGTGACACGCTACACGTTTTTGATACCGTTCTGGCCGACCGCAGCAACATGGTTTACCTGAACACACTCGTGACACGCGGGCGGGCTGAAATCATCGTGACCACTACAGGCGGGCATACTGAAATCGGTCAGTTGTCTTTGGTGTTGGCAGCAACAGTTGAAGAGCCAACCCCCTTGCAAATTCAACTCGACCAGTTGGGTAAGCGGCTCGGTTTTATCGCCTTGACACTGGTTGGACTGTTGGCGGTGATGGAGTATTTTCGCGGAACCGCACTGGCGAATATTGCCGTTGATGCCATCGCACTGGGCGTAGCAGCGATGCCCGAAGGGCTGCCTGTGGTGGTCACCGTCACGCTGGCACTTGGCATGCGCAACATGGCGCGCCAGCACGCAATCGTCAAGCGCCTCGCAAGCGTTGAAACATTGGGTTGCACCACTGTTATTTGCTCGGACAAAACCGGTACGTTGACACTGAACCAGATGACAGTTTCTGCATTTTGGTATCAAGGCCAGCACTTGGCAGTTGCAGGCGAAGGGTACGGGCTGACAGGAGCAATTTCTGCCGTGACAAGTAGTGCTGGCAAGACTGACCGAACAGTTGCCCTGGCAGCAAATTTAAATGTGGAGCCGTTCATGACGGCGGCTGTCAATTGCAATGACAGCCGCCTGACCGACGGCAAAGTTATCGGCGACCCGATGGAGGCCGCGTTATTAGTGTTGGCGCACAAAGCCAGCATAACTATGGGGCACGCCGCACAGGTTCGACCTCGCGTGGCTGAAATTCCGTTTGATGCTTCGCACAAATTTATGGCAACTTTTCATCAGGAAGACGCACAGGCTGTAGTGCAGGTATTTATCAAAGGTGCGCCTGATGTGTTGCTGGGCCTGTGTAGCCGCGAATTGACATCCAACGGGGAATTGGCATTAGGTACTGCAACACGCCAGGAACGCCATACACAGTACGAAGCCTTTGGCGCAAAGGGCTTGCGTGGGCTCCTGATTGCCTCGCGCACTATTCCAGCAAGGGACTTTGATGCCGCTGCAGACCTGATGGTGTGGATGAATGACCTGACTTTCATGGGTCTGGTCGGGCTGATGGATCCGCCGAGAGCTGAGGCCAGGATAGCCATTGCCCAGTGCTCAGATGCAGGCATTGCTGTAAAAATGATCACGGGTGACCACCTTGTAACAGCACTGGCTATTGCGCAGGACTTGGGGTTAAAAGGCCTCGGCATGACAGGCGCGGAACTCGATCTCGTAAGGGCTGATGATTTGCCAGCCGTCATTGAGAAGGTGTCGGTGTTTGCCCGTGTCACCCCTGGCCACAAGGTCGTCATTGTGCGCGCACTTCAAAACAATGGCCACGTGGTGGCCATGACCGGCGACGGTGTCAACGACGCGCCCGCCTTGAAGGTTGCTGACATTGGAGTCGCCATGGGCAGCGGCACGTCTGTTGCCAAGGCAGCCGCCACCATGGTGCTTGCCAACGACAACTTTGCAACGCTGGTTCATGCTGTCAAGCAAGGGCGAACACTGTACGACAACATTGTCAAATTTGTACGGTTTCAGCTTGCCACCACCATTGGCGCAATTTTGACCCTACTGCTCGCACCCTTTCTTGGGCTGGCAGATCCATTTACTGCTGTGCAAATTTTGTGGATTGCCATCATCATGGACGGACCACCCGCTGTGTCGCTTGCGCTGGATGCTGCACGCCCGGGCATCATGCATGAGCCGCCGCGCCCCAAGGCTCAACAATTGCTGACGCTGCCCCGCATCGCCAAAGTGGCTGTTTTTGGCATCACCATGGCCACTGGAACGCTGGCAGTGATGGCTTACGCTGTTAGCCAGGACATGGCTGCAAAAGCACCAACGCTGGCCTTCACGACTTTTGTTTTGTTCCAGTTTTTTAATGTTTTTAACTCCAGAGTGGAGCGCGGCACTGCGTTCAATCGTTATTTCTTCAACAACACGATGCTCTGGACGGCATTGAGCGGCGTGATTGTCTTGCAAATCATTGCCGTCGAGTGGCTGCCGGCACAGTCAATTTTCGGAACGCAGCCGCTAGATTTAATGGACTGGGCTTTGGCAGTCGCTGTTGCATCTTCCATTTTACTTTTGGAAGAAAGCCGAAAACTTTTCGTGGCTGGATTTGGCGGGTCTATGAAATACCTGAGGCAGCCAGGCAAGGTGGGCAGTTAAATTTGTAAGGCAATAGCCCATTCCTTGATCATTATCAACACATATTGCATATGTCAGGCACATACTGTGATTGCTGGTTTTGGCTTGCCAGACATTGATCGTCGTTATTAAAAGGAAAAGTATGAAAGTTTTATTAGCAGCTGATGGCAGCAAGTACACCAAAAAAGCATTGGCTTTTTTGGTCAATCATGAAAGCCTGATCAATAGCAACGACGAATTGTTTGTACTCAACGTCCAGATAGAGGTACCTGCACGCGTCAAATCCATGCTTGGATCCGCTGAAGTTGCTGCTTACCATCGTGAAGAGGGTGACAAGGTTCTTGACCCGATCAAGAAATTTCTTGACAAACACGCACTGAACTACCGTTGTGCGTCGATGGTGGGGCATCCAGTTGAGGAAATTCTTAAAGCAGCAGCAAAGGAAAAATCACACCTTATCGTGATGGGTACACGCGGCCACGGGCTCATCGGGCGCGCGTTGATCGGCAGCATTGCCCAGCGAGTGGTTTCCGATTGCGATATACCTGTGTTGCTGGTCAAGTAACTCAACCAAAACGCCTAAAACGAAAGATGTCATGAAAATGCTGTTTGCTGCGGACGGAAGTTCATTTACACAAAAAGCTTTGAAATTTTTAGTGGGCAATAAAAACATGCTGGGGCCATCAGATGAGTTGATAGTGCTGCACGTACAGGACGCCATTTCAGCGCAGATAGAACGCAAATTGGGTTCAGCGGAAGTCACTGCATACCAGGCAAGGCAGGCCGATTCGGTACTCAAACCAATTAAAAAATTCCTGGACAAGCACGCTGTCACATACCGTTGCCTGTGGGTGGCTGGCTCAGCAACTACCCAAATCATTGAGGCCAGCAAGCGTGAACGCGTGCAAATGATTGTGATGGGAACGCACGGACACGGCGTGCTCAGCCGGATGTTTATGGGTAGTGTGGCGCAAAAGGTAGTGGCTGAAAGCGAGATTCCCACATTGCTGGTGAAGTAACACTGGTTGGCTGTTATGTACAGCCCAAGCTACTTTCAATTGAGGAGAAAACATCATGTACAGACGGATTCTGGTAGCAATAGACGGAAGCAACACATCGAACAAGGCGCTTGCAGCGGCGGTCGAAATGGCTGGTTACTCTGGCGGCAGGTCGGTCATCAGGTTAATCCATGTGCTGGACGAGATGGCTTACTTCACAGGCTTGGACCCATACGCTGGCCAAACCTATTCGGCAGTACACGCAATGCGCCAGGCAGGCGAAAAAATACTTGCTGAGGGGCTGTCTATTTGCCTGTCAGCTGGTGTCGATGCTGATACGGTGTTGGTGGACGAGCTCGGCGCTCGCCTGGCTGATAGCGTTGCGAATACTGCCAGGGGTTGGGATGCCAGCCTGGTGGTGGTAGGAACGCACGGCAGAAAAGGTATCGGCAGGATGCTGATGGGAAGCGGTGCCGAACAGATTATCCGGCTTTCAACCTGCCCTGTGCTGGTGATACGCGGTGAGGATAGCGCCTCAGGCGCTGCCGTTTAGCACTGGCAGTGTTGCAACGAGGAACCACCAGTGAAGTAAAGACTTGTGTGGGAAATACTTCGGGTCGGTTTGTTTTCCAGCACTTGCGTAGGCCGAGGCCTTGACGTTGAATTGACTTGTGCCTTGGCACCCCACACTGTGAACTTCAAAAAGATTGTTTCACGTTTCATGAACAAACCTCAAAGTGCAATCACAGCGGATGTTAAATCCGATGACGCGGGACTTGATCACGACGCCATAGCCGACGCTACAACATCAACGACTGGCAGCAAACCGCCGCTTGCCGCACGCAAGACTTCAAGCGTCAAACAAACAAAGCGCTGGATGAGCCCAAAAATCGGTATTGCAGGGCTCTTTGTCATTGCACTGGCTCTGTACCTGATGCGCAACATGTTGCTCGGCACGCCCGTTGATGTATATGCAGCGACCAGCGGCTCTCTCGTGCAAAGCGTGGTGGCCAGCGGACGTGTTGTTTCACCGAAGCGCGTGACCATAGCGTTGCAGGGTTCGGGTCGGGTGCTGCGGGTTGCTGTAGCTGACGGTCAGGCTGTCGATGCAGGGCAACTTTTGATTGAGCTGGACAACAGCGACAGCCGCGCAAGCCTGGCTCAAGCCACTGCCCAAGTTGCCCAGTCACAGGCCAAACTGCGGCAACTGGGCGAGCTGGCTCAGCCACAAGCGCAGCAATCACTGAAGCAGGTTGAAGCAACATTGCTGCAAGCCCGTAAAACATTGAATCGCAACCGGGACCTGGTAGTTCAGGGCTTTGTCAGCCAGGCTGCGGTAGATGACGCGCAGCGCGCGGTGGATGTAGCTGCCAGCCAGGTTACCAGCGCCCAAGCGCAAGTCAGGAGCAATACCGTTGGTGGCAGTGACAGCCTGGCACTTCAAGCCGCGCTGCTCCAGGCGCAGGCGGGGCAACAGTTAGCCCGCGCCAAGCTGGATCAAGGGCTGGTTTATGCACCTGCCAGTGGCGTGCTGATTTCGCGCAGTATTGAGGTGGGTGACATCGTGCAACCTGGCAAGGCATTGATGGTATTGGCAGCCAGCGGGCAGACGCAAATCCTGATCCAGATCGATGAAAAAAACCTGTCGAAAATTGCTGTTGGGCAAAGAGCCTATGCATCTGCCGATGCCTTCGCCAGCCAGCGCTTTGATGCAGTGGTGGCCTACATTAACCCTGGCGTGGACGCCACGCGTGGCTCGGTCGAAGTCAAACTCAATATTACCAATCCGCCAGATTACTTGCGCCAGGACATGACCGTTTCAGCGGACATTGAAACGGCCCGCCGTACCGCCACAGTAGTGATTGCCGTCAGTACTTTGCAAGACGCCACAACCGACAAGCCCTGGGTGCTGGTGGTGCGGGGCAAACATGCGGTCAAGCAATTTGTCAAACTGGGACTGCGTGGTGATACGCGGGTTGAAGTGCTCGATGGCATTGCAGCCGGCGAAGCGGTGATGCCTGCGTCAAAAACAGGTGTTAAAGCAGGTCAACGTGTACGCGCCCAGCTAACGCCTGTGCCGCCAATCGCTCCTGCGCGCGCGACGGGCAAAGACCCGATGGGCCCATGATCTCAGCACCATGAACCAGCTGCTACCTTTTGAGTGGGTACTGGCCACGCGGTTTTTACGCGAAGGCTTGCTGCAAACCCTGTTCATCATTTCTGGTGTGGCTCTGGGTGTGTCTGTGATTGTGTTCATGTCAGCCCTGCTGACCGGCTTGCAGGCCAGCATTTTTAAAACCTTGCTGGACTACCAACCGCAAATTGTTATTAAACCGCCCGATGAAGCGCCGCGCGCCCTTCGCCAAGACCCGAACTCCGAGTTTGCTACACGTATACAGCCACGCGCGCAGCGTCTGCGCTCACTGGATCAGTGGCAAAAAGTCAGGGACACCACGCTGGCAACGCCTGGCGTGCTGGTGGTTGCGCCTGTGCTGGAGGATTCTGCTTTTATCGTGCGTGGTGACGCCAATACCGGTGTGGGCATACGCGGCATTGAAACGCAAAGCTATTTGCGCCTGATCGCGCTTGAAGAAAAAATTACCTTTGGCACTGCCAACCTGACCAGCACCGATGTGCTGATTGGCCGCAAGCTTGCCAAAGACCTCGGGCTTGCTGTGGGCGACAAACTTACCTTAAAAGCGGCTCAAGGCACGTCTGTGGTGCTGTTTGTATCCGGCATTTTTGACTTTGGCAACGACGGTGTGGACACCGGCAGTGTGTATGTTGCGCTGCGCACCGCGCAAAGCCTGGTGAGCTTGCCCGGCGGTGTGACCACCTTATGGGTCAAGGTGCTAGCACCTTTCGATGCGGAAGTTACCGCCCAGCAAATTGCAGCGCAGCCGGGCATCAAGGTTGAAAGCTGGATCAAAACAAATGCCGAATTCTTCAAAGCGCTGTCGGGTCAAACCATGTCGTTTTTCATCATTCGCCTGTTTGTCGGCTTGACGGCGGCACTCGGCATCGCCAGCGTACTGGTGGTGTCGGTGGTGCAAAAGTCCAAAGAGATCGGGATATTGCGGGCTACTGGCACCACACGCGGACAAATACTCGGCGTGTTCTTACTGCAAGGTGCCATGTTGGGTTTGCTGGGCTCGCTGTTTGGCTCTGTCATGGGTTGGCTGTTTTTAATTGCATGGCGCGGCTTTGCGGTCAACGATGAAGGCGTGCCGTTTTTCACGCTGGCAGCGGGGCCCAGCCTGTATTTGATCGTGGCTGCGGGTGCTACGCTGGTAGGCACACTGTCGGCGTTGTTTCCTGCCCAGCGTGCGGCGCGGCTTGACCCTGCGGTAGCCATACGTGGCTGAACAACCCAACCAGCCGCATGATGTGGCTGATCAACCAGACCAGTTGCATGACGTTGCAACTTTGCGGCTGGAGGGTATTCGCAAGTCTTACGGCACCGGCACAGCACATGAAACCGAAGTGCTGCACGGTATTGATTTGACGCTGGCCCGCAGTGAATTTGCCGCGCTGATTGGGCCATCAGGTTCTGGCAAAAGTACGCTGCTCAACATCATTGGCCTGCTCGACAAGCCAAGCGCAGGCAAGCTGTTTCTGACGGGGCAAGAAGCTGAAAACCTGCCGGACAAAGCGTTGACCCGCCTGCGTGGCGATGCGATTGGGTTTGTCTTCCAGTTTCACAACCTGCTTCCTGCATTTACAGCCGTTGAAAACGTCATGCTGCCGCTGCTGGCCATGCGCGGCAGGCCTGACGCAGAAATGCGTGCCCGGGCTGAAGAATTGATCGACAAGGTAGGTTTAACGCCATGGGGACATCATCTGGCCAACGACTTGTCAGGCGGCCAGCAGCAGCGCGTGGCCATTGCAAGAGCGCTGGTGATGCAGCCCGCACTCGTTCTGGCCGATGAGCCAACCGGAAACCTGGACACGCAATCAGCCGACACAATTTTTGACCTGATGAGAAGCGTCAGCAGAACTATGGGAACCACATTTTTGATCGTCACCCATGATCCGCGCCTGGCCAAGCGCTGCGACAGGATCATTGAGCTGGTGGATGGGCGGATTGATTCAGACAAGCCGAACGAGGCAACACACAGCGGGCTGAACAATAAAAAAGCAAGCTCTGCACCTTCATGAGACAGGTGCGGCTCCCTACAGATAAATATTGTTTCAGGCACAACCATGAATATTTAGAGTAGGTGAACATAACAAACTTGAGAAATCAGTCCATTGCATTGGTAGTGTTCGTCGGCTCGAGCGCACTAGCGCGCGTACAACCAGTGCCCGTTAAAACGCGAGGCGAACTGCTGTGCAGCACCCACTGTGTGACTTGGCACACCACATAAATGCATTCGCGCAATGGTTCGATGACACCGCAAAAGCTTCGACCAATTTAATACGTCAAAGGCCGATGATGTCAAAACGAATTCTGTTGATACAAGGCCATCCAGACGCAAGTCAAAAGCACTTGGGTCACGCGTTGGCCGACAGCTATGCAGTTGGCGCTGAAGGTAAAGGCCACGTGATACGACGCATTACTCTAGCCATTCTGGACATTCCCCCGCTACGCAGCCAGCACGACTGGGAGGAAGGAGAATTACCTGCGAGCCTTAAGCCAGCGCAAGACGACATTGGCTGGGCTGAACATATCGTTTTCTTCTTCCCTCTTTGGTTGGGTGACATGCCCGCCTTGGTCAAAGGTTTTTTAGAGCAAGTGGCGAGGCCTGGGTTTGCCATCATCCGCAAAGAAGGTGGCAACCCCTGGGGCGAGAAGGGTTTGAAGGGACGATCTGCGCGCCTGGTAGTAACCATGGGCATGCCAGCCCTTGTATATCGCTGGTACTTTCGCGCGCACAGTGTCAAGTCGCTTGAGCGCAATATTTTGGGCTTTGTCGGCATAGCGCCAGTGAATGAAACCTTGATTGGGCAGACAGGAAACTTGAAACCGGCTGACGCTGCCAAATGGTTAACCAAGCTCAAGCGCCTTGGAGAAAGGGCTGAGTGATGCCTGTTTGCCTTCGGCTGGGACAGTGCTAAAGAAATGATCAGGGGAAAAACGATGACTCTCAAGACACCATTAACCATAGCGTGCAGCGAATACGTGCAATCGGACACGTTGCTAATGTATTGTGAAACTCAGGGACGAGGTCGACCGCTGCTGCTACTGCATGCAGGATTGTCGACAATTCAAACGTCTTTCGAAAAGTTACGGCCACTATTGGCTAAGCGCTGGATGACGATAGCTTTAGAGCAACAAGGCCACGGCCATACAGGCGATATCGAACGCCCGCTTGCTTACGAACAAATGGTTGAAGACACCGCTGCGCTACTTCGGCAGAAGGGGATTGCAAAGGCAGATGTCTTTGGCTGGAGCGATGGCGGGATCGTGGCGCTGGGCTTAGCGGCGCGACATTCTGATCTGGTACGCAAAGTAGCAATCATTGGCTCCGGCTACAACATTGATGCCTGGAAACAGGATTTCAAACTAAGCCAAGCCATCCTACAACCAGACAACGATCACATACTGCCATTTCGTAATGCATATAAAAACGCCGCACCAAATCCCGAGAACTGGACATTACTGGTCGAGAAGATAAAGGTGATGTGGGCCGGCTTCAATGGTTGGTCAGATACTGAGATGCAAACACTCAGAGCTCCGCTAATGGTAATGTTGGGCGACGAAGACATTATTCGTCCTGAGCACGCAATGGAACTGTTCAGAAAAGTACCAAGGGGAAGGCTTGCAATACTTCCAGGCAGCGACCATTCAGCACCGGTCACGCGCGCCAAGTGGGTAAATGCGATGCTGGTGGACTTTTTTGACGCGCCCTAGCACGCACCACAATGGGACAGTCAAAGTTATCAAGCTGCGCACTGCACAAGCTTCAAGCTCAATAAGAAAAAATTTGAATGAAAAAAATAGTATTTTTAATTGGGTTTGTTATGGCACTCTTGGGTGGCCTATGGCTGCTTCAAGGATTGGGAATCGTGCACATACGACCAATTCTTTGTTTTGCGGACTGTGCTCCGATTCAAGCGGCTTCTTTGGCATGGGCAGCCATTGGAGGTATTGCGCTTGCATTTGGAGCTATTGCCATGTTCTGGTCGTCAACAACGCAATCAGATTAAGACTTGTTGTCCATTTCGGCAGAACGCCTTAAAAGCCTGAATTGATGAAATGAAATCCAATCAGTACCGCTTCACTGCGAAACGCCGTCTGATATTCAGGTTTGGTGTCGCGCTCGCGGTGGGCTTGGGTTTAATGGGGCTGGCGGTGTTTATTGCATTGCCCAAAATACTGCCAGTATTTCATTTCCCAAAGCCCGGCGGGCCCCAATCAATAGGAACATTCACTTATCACTGGGTTGATTCCAGCAGGGCAGAAATTTTTAGTTCGAACGCAAGCAGCCGCCGCGAGTTGATGGTGCAAGTCTGGTATCCCGCAAAAACACCTCAATCACCAACATCAGCAAAGCCACCGCCTGGCGCATCTTACGTGCAACATGCCGATGCACTTGCAAAGACGCTCGCGAGGCTGAAAAATTTGCCAGCGGCGCTATTCGGGCAGTTTGAATATGTCACGACGCACGCCATGCCCGGTGCGGCAGTGGCTGACGAAAAGCCCAACTATCCGGTGCTTATTTTTCTGGAGGGCGCAATCGGCTTTCGCCAAATGAACACGTTTCAGGTTGAGGCATTGGTATCGCAAGGCTATATTGTTGTGGCCATTGACCAGCCATACACGGCAGCAGTAGTTGTTTTTTCAGATGGCCGTG
Organism: Polaromonas sp.; assembly: GCA_043754255.1. Lineage (GTDB taxonomy): Bacteria > Pseudomonadota > Gammaproteobacteria > Burkholderiales > Burkholderiaceae_C > Polaromonas. Next base: position 21,744 of record JAYUVG010000039.1, read on the forward strand.
AAGTGAGCGCGCTGCCGCTTGACCAGATGATTCCCTTGATTCAGCAAAGCCACAGCCCAACGGCCACTGTGCCCGTGTTAAGTGGACGTGCGTTTGACAGTGGCATCGTCCCTTATCTTGCGCAAGATGTCAGTTTTACGCTTGATCAGCTTGCTGCGCTTAACCAGGCAGACCCGAATGCGATCTTGACCGGGCGGCTGAACCTTCTGCAAGCAGGCACCTTTGGTATCTCACTGGGCGGTATTGTTGGCGCTGAGGCTTGCCGAATTGAGTTTCGTTTGCGAGCTTGCCTTTTGATGGATGCCCCCATGCCGGTAAACGTTGTCAAGCATGGTTTGCAGCAGCCCGCACTTTGGATCACGCGGGATGCCGAGACCATGCGGCTTGAAAGGAGCCGCTCGGGCGGCTGGACGGAGGCGGACATTAGCGCCCACCAGACAAGCATGCAAGCTACCTATGCCAACTCGCAATATCCCAGCTATTTTGTGCAGGTACCGGGTATGTTCCACGTCAATCTGACCGATGTCCCCTACTAGTCCCCGCTTCTGCCGTGGCTGGGTATCACCGGGCCAATTGATGCAAAGCTTGCACACAACATCATCAACGCCTACTCGTTGGCGTTTTTTAATCGGCACTTGCTAAACCACCCAGAGGCATTGATGGATAGTCCCGCGACCCAATATCCTGAGGTTGTCTTCAATGCACGCCAGCCCTGATTTGTCTGGTTCATTAAAACGCCTGTGCGTTTTTCTTCTGCTGGTTTTTGCGCTGTCCCTTCCGTTTTTTCTGTTGGGTGCGGCGACTGATTTGCAGCTGATGCCTGGGCTTTCAGTCAGTGCACTCGCTGCATTTGCTCCTATGGCGGCAGCGTTGGTCGTAGTGCACTTAAACAAAACGTCTGCGGGCATGCAAGCATTGCTCAGGCGTTCTTTTGATTTCAGACGAATTAAATCCAAACGCTGGTTAGTGCCAACTCTGCTTTTGATGCCAGCCGTCAGCCTGATGGTCTATGGCGTGATGCGCTGGACAAGCATGCCAGTGCCACCTGCGCAATTTCAGTTGTTGCCTGCGCTGTTGATGTTTGTTGCTTTTTTTATCGGTGCCTTGGGCGAGGAGCTGGGCTGGTCGGGCTACGCACTTGAGCCAATGCAGGCGCGTTGGGGCGCACTTGGCGCTGGCCTGCTGCTGGGTTTGGTGGGCATTGCCTGGCATCTCATACCTCTCATATCGATTGGACGCTCAGCATCATGGATTGCGTGGTGGTGTCTGTACGCTCTCACATTTCGCATTTTTACCGTTTGGATTTACAACAATACCGGCAAAAGCGTGTTTGCAGCTGCGCTGTTTCACGCCACACTGAATCTTGCCTACTTGCTGTTTCCAGTTGACGGGTCGCACTTCGACATGCGCATTGCAAGTCTGGTTATGACCTGCATTGCATTGGTAGTGATCGGGGTTTGGGGATCTAAAACCTTGACACGGTTCTAAACACATTTCTGCCGAACAGCGCGATGGCCGTGCCAGCGACCCGTTTGAGTTGCGAGCAATGAGGTGGGCGTACACGTCGTTCGGCAAGACGTGCTGCCGCGCATGGAATCCATCAGTTGTGAAATTGAGGTGGTCACCGATGAGCCAGAGCACAGGCGGGGACACCTGCATAAGAAAGTCAAAACGCTCGGGACGATACCGCGACATTAACTTTGTACTAATTACTGTCCCGAACGTATGCTTTATACGTGATGGAAAGGGCCACAACCAGTATGCAGCCTCCCATCAGCATAAAAATCCAGGAACGTGTGTTCGTGGTGAGATGGCGGTACTGGCTGGCAGCAAACATTCGAATCAAGCCCAGAAGCAAATAAGACCAACCACAAAGGCTTACCAACACTGTCCAGTCTTTTACCCAGCTGTTGTGAACGCGGACGGTTGCCATTCCAGCGACGAACATCAGCACGGCCTGAGAGGTAGAAGACCGGCGGGATCTGCGCGTCATACAGTTGTGGCCGCACAAGCGAAAACTCGGCGGCAGTCATGGCATCCACGCTGGAGCCGAGAATTGCGGCAATCTGCTTTGAATTGGTTTTTTTGCATTCGGGAAGCGCTGAACCGGAAACGGGACAGCTGCTGTCGCTCTTTTGCTTGATGTTAACTTTTGCACGTTGCATGGTGTCAATGTCCTTTGTTATGTCCGATTGCGCGACCAACGACTTCGACGGCATCAGTGTTTTTGTCTGACATTAAAAAGATTCACGTTGGACTAACCTTTATGTTGCTGCGGTCTTCGCAAAAGGATGTTCATGCAATTCAAAGATTACTACGCCGTCATGGACGTTTCTAAAAGCGCAACCCCGGAAGACATCAAACGCGCGCACCGCAAACTTGCGCGCAAATACCACCCAGACGTCAGCAAAGAAAAAGACGCGGAGGCGCGGTTCAAGGAACTGGCTGAAGCCTATGACGTGCTGAAAGACCCTGAAAAGCGCGCTGCTTACGACAGGCTGGGTGCCAACTACAAAGCGGGGCAAGACTTTCAGCCGCCGCCCGACTGGGCTGGTCAGCATCCTGGTCAAGGTGGTTATTCGCAGGGGTACGAGGCGGGTGATGGGCAAGACCACAGCGCATTTTTTGACGCGCTTTTTCGCGGTATGGGCGGCGGAAAAGGTGCTGGCCAGCGCAGCCACGAAGCATTCGACATGCACGGCCAAGACCAGCACGCCAAGATTCAGATTGAGATCGAAGATTCTTACAACGGGGCAACCCGAACGCTGCAACTGCGCATGCAGGTAGAAGGCAGCGATGGCCGCCCGCGTCTGGACGACCGCACGATTGAGTTTGCGATTCCTAAAGGCATACGCGCCGGCCAGCACATACGTCTGGCCGCGCAAGGCGCACCGGGTATGGGCACAGGCAGCCCGGGCGATTTGTACCTTGATGTTGAAATGCTGCCGCATGCGCTCTACCGAACCGACGGCGTTGACGTTTTGATGGACTTGCCGGTTGCGCCGTGGGAGGCAGCCCTGGGCGCGGAGGTCATTGCGCCCACGCCCACAGGACAGGTTGAAATCAAAATCCCCGCAGGCTCAATCAATGACCGCAAACTGCGAGTCAAGGGGCGCGGTTTGCCAGCTAAAACCCCAGGCGATTTTTACTTTGTGCTGAAAATTTCCCAGCCGCCTGCAGGCAGCGAGCGTGAAAAGAAAGCCTACGCCGATTTGCAAACTGCATTTAACACCTTCAACCCCCGCAGCCAGATTGAGGAGCTCATCTAGATGACACCCAACTTCATCATCACTTCGCCGCTTCAGGCCACAAGCTTTGTGATGGAGGACATCACCGAGCTGACGCTGAACGACCTTTGCCGCGCCTGTAGCGCGCACGTAGACATCGTCATTGAGCTGGTCAGCGAAGGCGTGATTGACAGCGCGCACGCAGAACCGGGTCAAGCCCCTGAGCACTGGCGATTTACCGGCCTGCACCTGCACCGCGCCAAGGTTGCGCTGCGCCTGCATCGCGACCTGGGTGTTAACTTTGCGGGGGCGGCGTTGGCGCTGGAATTGATGGAAGAACTACAGGTACTGAAGGCAAAGTTGCGCGTGTCTGCCATTTAATTGAACAAAGCCAAACGATCCGGGCGCAAGCGGCTATGCAATCAATAGCGAACAGTGCAATATTCTTCGATCTTTTCAAACTTGTGCTGTTTGTTGCTTGCGGTTACTTTGCATTTGCTGCCTACGCGCGCCGCACGAGTGCACCGTGGGCTCTGGCATTGGCAACCCGGCGAATGGCAGTTTTGACGTTGTTGACGCTTTCAGTTGTAGCGGTCAAGGTTTTTGAAGATGTGATTTCCCAGGAGTCTGGCCCTGTGGACGAAGCCATTTTGTGGTTTATTCGCCAGACCGTACCATCGGCCTTGTTGGGGTTTTTCACCGCCGTTACATGGACGGGTGCTGCGATTTTCCTGGTTCCAGCAACCGTGGTGATGTGTGGAGGGTTACTGGCAAAACGCTGTCCGCGAGAAGCAGCCTTTCTTGCCGCTTCAATGGCTAGCGGTTGGGCGCTGACTTACCTTATCAAGACAGCGGTCAGCCGCTCCCGGCCGGAGCTGTGGAGCACAACCTGGTACTGGGGTTCAAGCTTTCCCAGTGGCCATACTTTGAGCACAGCGGCGTTTTCAACGGCTATGACTTTGATAGCAGCGCAAATCTGGCCGACTTCGCGCCGCGTGGTGCTGCCACTGGCTGTGCTGTGGACTGCCTTGATGGGGCTGTCCCGCATGGTGCTGGGCGTGCACTGGCCTACTGACGTGCTGGCGGCCGTTTGCCTGGGCGTTTTTTTACCGCTGGTTTTTCACCTGTTTTTTTTCCATAAGAATCGGGATCGGCATCACAACCGAATTACCAAAGTTTGAGGTCTGACACATCATGAGCCGACACCACCCAGGCCTGCACCTTGAGGCACACCGTACCCACCGTACGGGCTGGCTGCGCGCAGCTGTGCTGGGCGCCAACGATGGCATTGTGTCTACTGCCAGCTTGTTGGTGGGAGTAGCGGCTGCAAGCGCCAGCCAAACCACGCTGCTTTTGACGGGCGTTGCTGCGCTGGTGGCGGGTGCGATGTCGATGGCGGCAGGCGAGTATGTATCGGTCTGTTCGCAGGCCGACAGTGAAAAAGCAGATTTGGCTCGTGAGCAGGCAGAACTGACCGAAAACCCCGCCCTGGAACTGCAGGAGTTGACGGGCATCTACATGCGGCGCGGGCTGAAGCATGAACTCGCTGCAGAAGTTGCAGCGCAAATGTCAAGGCATGACGCGCTGGGCGCTCATGCACGCGACGAGTTGGGCATTTCAAGCGCCTTCAGCGCCAAACCGCTTCAGGCTGCCGTTGCCTCCGCTGCCAGTTTTGCAGCCGGCGCGGCATTGCCGCTGGGTGTGGCTGCCTATGCGGTGACGTTTGCGCCACTTCAAAATGTGATGGTATGGATTGCCGGTTCATCATTTATCAGCCTGGCACTGCTGGGCGTGGTAGCCGCGCGGGCTGGCGGATCAGCCGTGTGGCCCAGTGTCTGGCGGGTGACTTTTTGGGGCTTGCTGGCCATGCTGGCTACTGCGGCAGTGGGCAGGCTTTTTAATGTTTCAGTTTAGTCATTTATGCATCATTTAAGCCTGTAGCCAGCATGAAATGCGCGCAAGCAGCTACTATTTTAATAGCAGTCAGGTAACCCCTTGCAGTTTCAGTCAGTTGCGCCAGAACGGCTTGATGTCTGCCAGAGCCTTGATTTCTTTCAAGCAGCGTTCGGCATTTAACGGTTTGCGTGCAGTCAACCAGCCAATGCCAAACCAGGCCTTGGGGTCTGCTTCAGCCAGCACCCGCCATGCATGCAGAGCCATCAGCTCATCGTTGTACAGCCCCAGCGCATCCTGCACGGGCTTGAGCGCTGTGATCATGCGGTCAACCTTGCGGGCAGCAAAAAGAGGCTGGGTAAATTCAATCAGGTATCGCAGGCTTTTCAAGCGTTTACGCACACTGTGCTGTTCTTGTTCTTCAAGGTTCATAAACTTTTTGCCATCACGCATTGCCTTTTTGTACAGCTTGTTCAGGCGCCGCGAAATTGTTTTTTTCAAGGGTTCAGAATCGTCAGGCAGCGCCATCACATCACGGTGCAAAAAGGCAATCAGGCCAAGCAAGGCGTCCTGAAAATCTGCCGCCCGCACAATGTCCTGACTGGCAATCTGGTTGCCATCGGTTGCAGGCATGTGCAGGCCGGGCCCGCCCGCAGCCAACAGCTGCGGCTGCAGGCTAAGCGCCAGATTGCTCTGGTCACGATGCGCGCCCAAAGCCCTGAAGGCGCTGACCAGTGCAGCTTCACACTGCGGGTCAATCGCATCTGTCAAATCACCGAGTTCATGCAACGCGGTGCGCAGCCTGCGTATGCCCACCCGCAACTGGTGAATGTGGTCTGGCTGTTCGCTGCCACCCCCACTCCCACTCCCACTGCCTCCCGCCAGCTCGCTCATGTTCGGCAATATCTGGCTCAGGCAGGTGGCAACAACTGCAGTCAGCATGTCGTTGCTGCCTGCATCTTGTGAATAGCCGGGAGCAACTGCTGATGTGGCGGCTCCGTAAGGCACAGCTTGCTGCAAGCGCTGGCCTTTCATGGACTTGGCAATGGTGCTGATGGACAGTCCATGCGTGGCGCACCACTGGCGCGCCAGCTTTACAGCATCCAGCGGCGCGCCTTTGATCAGCTCAAATTCAAGCTCGCAAACCGCTTGCGATTCAGGCTGTGCCGGGCTATTGGCAAACACGCGGCCCTGGTCTAGCGCGACTTCAACAACTGAGCTGTTGACGGTGATACGGGTTGTGATGCGTTTGATGTCTGTACCGTAAAGCAGTCTCAAGCTGGGGTAGCTTGCATCCGCATTCAGGCTCAAGGCTGTGTCGATTGCCTCGCCAACGGCTGTGCCGCGGTGTCGGGCCAAATCAAGCATGGGTACCGTGCCTGCCCTTCCCCTTCCCGGCAGCGATACACCAGCGTTGTGCTCCAGCCGCGCCAGGAGGTCAGCAGTTGGCCCCTTGGCTGTTTGCACCCAGCGCCGGCCTTCCTTGCGCAGCCGCACCACGATCCCGTGCCTGGCGAGTGTTCCGTCAGCGGTGTCGAAATAACTGGCCTGCAGCCGCTGGCGCGTGACCTTGCCTTCCTTGACGGCAGCAGCAACGCTTGTCAGGTTGGCTGGAGTAACTTCAAACTTCAATTCAAATTCAGTCATGGCAGATCGGCCAAACATTGCAGACGACATCAAACATTACTTTCAGACTACATCAAACCAGTGACATTTCAAATAGGCTGATGTCTTCAATTTCCCGCCTTGTTTTGGCAACTTTCTGGAGCAGTCATGCAATACCGACGTTTGGGCCGCAGCGGCCTGCAAGTCAGCGAGCTTTCATTGGGCTCATGGGTCACCTATGCCAATCAGGTTGATGTCAAGGCAGCCAAAGAAATGCTGGCAGTGGCAATGGACAGCGGCGTCAATTTTTTTGACAACGCCGAGGTGTACGCCAGCGGAAAAAGCGAATCGGTAATGGGCGACGCGATCAAGGCTTTGAAGTGGCCACGCCTGAATTACGTTATCTCGACCAAATTTTTCTGGGGGCTGGAGGAACCGGACGCTACAAAGTCCACCATCAACCGCAAAAACACCCTCAACCGCAAATACCTGATGCAGGCCATCGACGGCTCGCTACAGCGCATGGGGCTTGACATGATTGACCTGGTCTATTGCCACCGGCCTGATGCCAACACACCGATTGAAGAAACGGTGCACGCCATGAGCGACATGATCACCCAGGGCAAAGCGCTGTTCTGGGGCACCAGCGAATGGTCAGCTGACGAGATTCGTGCTGCCTGGTGTATTGCCGACAAGCACCACCTGCACAAGCCAGTGATGGAGCAGCCGCAGTACAACCTGTTTCACCGCAAACGGGTTGAGGTTGAATACGCCCGGCTGTATGAAGACCTCGGCTTGGGCCTGACCACCTGGAGCCCGCTGGCAAGTGGCCTGCTGACGGGCAAATATGCCAAAGGCGTGCCAAAGGGCAGTCGGGGCTCTCAAAAAGACATGGAGTTTTTGGTAAAAGGGTTGACCCATGACAAGAAAAATGTTGCGGTTGGTTTGCTGGGAGCAATAGCCAAAGACCTTGACTGCACCACTGGCCAGCTGGCCATCGCCTGGGCTGCACACAATCCGCATGTCAGCACAGTCATTACTGGAGCATCAAAAATCGAGCAGCTCAAAGCCAACCTGGGCGCGGCAGACGTGATTGCACGCTTAAGCCCGGATGTGATGGCGCGGATAGATGAGATTTCCCGGCCGCTTGCAGAGTAGCTGATACGCTATGTATTTAATAGCTGCTTGCGCGTATTTTGTATGGTCTGCAGGCGCTATTCTTTAAAATATTTGTAGCAAAATCGCTCTTCAAAATGCGCCAAGCGCAACACAATGCTTGTCCAGCTACGAAGAAAAAGGCCTTGGGTTGCCTTATGAAGTAAAACTTGTGGGTGCGACCTGGCTGCCTGATAAAAACCCTCAACCTCAGTGTTAAAACGAATCAAAGCCCAGGCAAAACGCGCGCAACCAGCTATCAAATCAGTAGTACCTGCAAAAGCAGGCACCATGATTTGAACTGCCTGAAATTACCTCACACGAACAATCTGGCCGTTTTCGATTCTGACCCGATCGTTGATGCGCATGTCGCCATAAGACGCCATGTCAAAGGCTCGCATCGTGCCGTTGTCCAGTTGAACAGACACCCGATAGCTCTCACCTGCGCTGGCGTTGGCAGTACGGCTGCGTTCAATCGCATTGCCTGCTACAGCACCGCCGACCGCACCAATAATGGTTGCGCCGGTACGACCACCGCCCGTGCCAATCTGGCTGCCAACTACCGCGCCTGCCACACCGCCCAGTACCGCACCCAGACCGGGAGTTGTGCTGGGCTGCTGCAAGCGAACTACTTCCACATTCGTAATGCGCCCAAACTCAACAAATGCACCTTGCGTATTGGACGATGGAATCGACGTTGCAGGAAAGTTTGAAACCTGATTAGCCGGGGCCATTGGCGCGCAGGCAGTCAGGCCAACGATCACCAGAGCTGATGAAGCCAATGCAAATAAGCGGGTTGTGTGAAACATAAATATCTCCTGTTGAAAGATCTATAACGCTCTGTGCTGGTTGTGCGTTGACGGACAAACCAGTGCGCAGGTTTGATGACCAAATTACAAACGCTATTTACAAACGCACACGTAGGGATGCAAGCCGATCAATCGTGGGCAATAAGACATTCAATTCATGTTCCCAATCGAAAAACATTTGACGAACATCTGTGTATGGCTAGCAGAGCACGGTGATTGGGCCATGCGACCGGGCTTTGGGGTGAAAGGCGCGCGGCAGCAGCTTGCAAATCAAACGAAAAAATGGCCAAGCGAAGACTTGTCCCATTTTTCAACCCCGCGCGTGTTTTCACCCCAAAACCGCAGCGCATGGCCCAGCCGCCGTGCGGTGGTTGCTAGCAGCCGCTGCAAGCAAACGTCGGGTTACGCTTCGCTAACCCGACCTGCAGATCAGCGTATAAAAAACCGTATGCTTACGTATATTTATTTTTCATACGTACAATTGCGCGTATGCAAAAACTTACCTTATCCATCGACGACAAGCTCTACGCCATGCTGCACAGTCAGATTGGCCGTGGAAACATTGGTCGTTTTGTATCCGATGCTATACGCCCGTACTTGCGTAGTCCTGAGGCAGCCAAAGCTGGCACTGCATTTGGCTTGTTGGGTCATCTGGCCAAGCCCGTCAGTGCCACCCAAGCTGCGCAAGCCAAACGCCGGTACATGGAACAACGCAACACAGCCAAGCAAGCAAGTTAACAAGCATGCTGACCATTGACACCAACATCTTGCTGCGCTACGCCCTGAACGACAACGCCAAACTATCGGCCAAAGCAAAACACATCGTTGAGGGCGATACCTGCTACGTGCCCTTGCTGGCACTGGCCGAGATGGGTTTTGTTCTAGGCTCGGTTTACGAAGCCAAAGCTGCAGAAGTCGTTGCCTATGCCAGAAGCCTGATGCGACAAAAAAACCTGAGATTTGAGCACGAAAGTCGTGTGATTCAAGCCCTGGCGGGAGTTGACGCTGGCCTGGATTGGTTTGACGCGTTGTTGTGGGCTGCAGCGCCAGTACAGCACGAATTTGTCACGCTGGATAAGAAGTTTGCAAACAAAGCGACCAAGCTCGGTTGGCAGCCAAGCGTAGTTTGCAAGCTTTAAGGCAAACGTCGGGCTACGCCTCGCTAACCCGACCTACAAACTATGAACACTCCACATCCGATAACCGCTAACTGAGCGCGGTGATTGGGCCATGCGACCGGGCTTTGGGGTGAAAGGCGCGCGGTAGCGATGCCCAAATCAACAAAAAAAATGGCCAAGCGAAAGCTTGCACTATTTTTCGACCTCGCGGGTGATTTCACCCCAAAACCGCAGCGCATGGCCCAGTCGCCGTGCGGGGGTTGCTAGCAAAAGATCAGCTCTTCCCCGAAGAACCATACCCGCCTTCCCCGCGCTCGCTAGCAGGAAAGTCTTGCACCACATTGAACTCAGCCTGCACCACGGGCACGATCATCAATTGAGCGATTCGCTCCATCGGCTCGATAGTGAACGGCACGTCGCTGCGGTTCCAGGCGCTGACCATTAACTGGCCCTGGTAGTCGCTGTCAATCAAGCCGACCAAATTGCCCAATACGATGCCGTGCCTGTGGCCCAAACCTGAGCGCGGCAGGATGAGAGCGGCGAAGTTGGAGTTGTGCAGGTAGATGGCGATGCCGGTGGGAATGAGTTGCCAGGCATTGGCGGCCAGGGTCAGTGGCTCGGATAAACAAGCCCGCAGATCCAGTCCTGCGCTGCCAGGCGTTGCGTAGTTGGGCAGGTTGCCTTGCAAGCGTGAATCTAGAATTTTGATGTCGATTTTCATGAATTTGTCTAAACGTTGTTGATGCGGTTGGCAATCTCTTTAACCAATTGCCGCGCCAGTGTCAGCTTGCTGGCTCTTGGCATTTCCAGTGTGCCCTGGCTGTCAACCAGCAGCAGCGCATTGTGATCCTGGCCAAACGTGTCGGGCCCAATGTTGCCAACCAGCAGTGGCACGTTTTTACGCAGCCGCTTGGCCTGCGCGTTTTCCAGCAGGTCGTGGCTTTCAGCAGCAAAGCCGACGCAGAACAACGCGCCGCTTTTGGCTGCGGCAGATGCAGCAACAGTAGCCAAAATGTCCTGGTTTTCTACAAAGTCCAGCTGCGGCGCTGTACTAAAGCCATCTTTTCCCAAGCCATCTTTCTTGATTTTCTGGTTCGACGGCGCTGCAGGCCGCCAGTCAGCCACCGCAGCTGTTGCTATGAATACAGTAGCTGCTTGCGCGCTATTTTCAACGGCTACAAGCATATTTGATGCTGATTTGACGTCAATTCTTGCTACCCCACGCGGTGTGGGCAAACTGACCGGCCCAGCTATCAATGTCACATCAGCGCCGGCTTCACGCGCCGCACGAGCGATGGCAAAACCCATCTTGCCGCTCGACAAATTGGTAATGCCGCGCACCGGGTCAATCGCTTCATACGTTGGCCCGGCAGTGACCAGCACACGCTGGCCTGCCAACACTTTGGGTGTGAAAAAAGCAATGATGTCTTCAAACAGTTCGTCAGGCTCCAGCATGCGGCCGTCCCCCGTCTCGCCGCAAGCCTGAAAGCCACTGCCCACGCCCAGTACCACCGCTCCATCACTTTGCAGCTGCGCCAGATTGCGCTGGGTGGCGGGGTGCGCGTACATCTCGCGGTTCATCGCTGGAGCAATCAAAAGTGGCACAGTGTTTATGGGTCTGGCGAGACACATCAAACTGAGCAAATCATCCGCACGCCCATGCAGCAGTTTGGCCATGAAATCGGCGCTGCACGGTGCAATAACAATGGCATCGGCTTCGCGCGACAAATTGATGTGCGCCATGTTGTTATTTTCTCTAGCGTCCCACTGGCTGGTAAACACCGGCCGGCCACTGAGTGCCTGCATCGTTACCGGCGTGATGAATTGCTCAGCTGCCTCAGTCATCACCACCTGCACAGTAGCGCCAGCCTTGATCAATGCCCGGCACAGCTCGGCGGCCTTGTAGCAGGCAATGCCGCCAGACAGGCCCAGAACAATGTGTTTTCCTGCCAGTTCCAGTTCAGCGTCAGTTGCAAAGGGTTCGGTTTGAGAAGTCATGCCTCGCAATGTATCAGTTCGTGCAGTAGTCATTCCGCGAAAAAACTATAATCAACATTTCCCACCTAAGCGAGCGCAAGTTCGTGCTTGATACGACTAAATAATGACCAAATTTGTCTTTGTCACCGGCGGTGTGGTGTCTTCCCTGGGCAAGGGAATCGCCTCAGCCTCTTTAGCAGCACTGCTTGAATCCAGAGGCCTCAAAGTCACCCTGATCAAGCTCGACCCTTACCTGAATGTTGACCCCGGCACTATGTCGCCTTTTCAGCACGGCGAGGTGTTTGTGACCGACGACGGCGCAGAAACCGATCTGGATCTGGGCCACTATGAGCGTTTTATTGAAACGCGCATGAAAAAGGCCAACAACTTCACCACCGGGCAAATCTACAAAAGCGTGCTTGAAAAAGAACGCCGTGGCGATTACCTGGGCAAAACGGTGCAGGTCATTCCGCATGTGACCAATGAGATTCAGGACTTTGTCAAACGCGGTGCGGGCTTTCAGACGCCTGAAGCGGTGGACGTGGCAATCGTTGAAATCGGCGGCACGGTAGGCGATATTGAATCGCTGCCGTTTTTGGAGGCCGTGCGGCAAATGAGCCTGCGTCTGGGCGCCAACAACACCGCGTTTGTGCACTTGAGTTATGTGCCGTGGATAGCCGCTGCAGGCGAACTCAAAACCAAACCCACCCAGCACACCGCCAAGCAGCTGCGTGAAATCGGCATTCAGGCCGACGTATTGCTGTGCCGTGCTGATCGGCCGATACCGGCTGAAGAACGCGAGAAAATCTCGCTGTTTTCAAACGTGCCTGAATGGGGCGTCATTTCGATGTGGGATGTGGACACCATTTACAAAGTGCCGCGCATGCTGCACGAGCAAGGCCTGGACGGGCTGATCTGCGACAAGCTGCGCCTGAACACACCACCCGCCAAGCTAAAGCGCTGGGACGACCTGGTGTACGAGACTGCGAATCCGAAAAACGAAGTGCACATTGCCATGGTGGGCAAATATGTTGACCTTTCCGACAGCTACAAATCATTGAATGAAGCGCTGCGCCACGCGGGCATGAAGAACCATGCCAAAGTGGTGATTGAGTACATTGATTCAGAAACCATCAATGAAGGCAACGTGTCGCGCCTGGCCAAGTTTGACGGCATATTGGTACCTGGCGGTTTTGGTGTGCGCGGTGTGGAAGGCAAAATTTGCGCGGCTCGCTTTGCCCGTGAAAACAAAGTTCCGTACCTCGGAATTTGCCTGGGCATGCAGGTGGCCACGATTGAATTTGCACGCCATGTAGCTGGCCTGAAAGATGCCAACAGCACAGAGTTTGATCCGCAAACGCCGCACCCGGTCATTGCGCTCATCACCGAATGGAAAGACGCGGACGGCACGATCAAAACCCGCAACGAAAAGTCTGACCTGGGCGGAACGATGCGCCTGGGCGCGCAAAGCTCCGATGTAGCCAGCGGCACATTGGCGCACAAAATTTATGGTGACGTGGTGACTGAGCGGCATCGCCACCGTTACGAAGCGAACGTCAATTACCTGGATCAACTGCGTGAAAAAGGACTGGTGATTTCCGCCCTGACGCAGCGCGAACAACTCACCGAAATTGTTGAGCTGCCGCAAAGTGTTCACCCCTGGTTTGTGGGCGTGCAGTTTCACCCTGAATTCAAGTCCACGCCGTGGGCCGGTCACCCATTGTTTAACGCTTACATCAAAGCAGCGCTGGATCATCAACAAGAAGGCAAGGCCTTGAAAGCGGTGGCTTGACATGAATTTATGCGGATTTGAGGTTGGCTTGAACCAGCCATTTTTTTTGATCGCCGGCCCCTGCGTGGTCGAGTCCGAGCAATTGCAGATGGACACTGCAGGCACTTTGAAAGAAATCACGTCCAGCCTTGGCATTCCATTTATTTTCAAGAGCAGTTTCGACAAGGCCAATCGAACAAGCGAGTCAGCCTATCGCGGCCTGGGGATGGAAACGGGACTTGAGATTCTTGCGAAAGTCAGGCGCGAGATTGGTGTTCCGGTTTTAACTGATATCCACCGCGAAGACCAGATCGCTCAGGTTGCTGCAGTGGTCGATGTGTTGCAAACCCCTGCCCTTTTGTGCAGGCAGACTGACTTCATTCACGCGGTGGCTTTGTCGGGCAAGCCAGTGAACATAAAAAAAGGGCAATTCATGGCGCCTGGCGACATGAAAAACGTGATTGTCAAAGCCCGCGCTGCAGCTGTTGCTGCTGGCCTGCCTGCCGACAACTTTATGGCCTGCGAGCGCGGGGCGAGCTTTGGCTATAACAACCTGGTCAGCGACATGCGCTCGCTGGCCATCATGCGTGAATGCAACGTACCCATCGTGTTCGATGCCACGCATTCGGTGCAATTGCCCGGCGGCTTGGGCACCAGCAGTGGTGGTGCACGCGACATGGTGCCTGTACTGGCGCGCGCTGCAGTGGCAGTCGGTGTTGCAGGCCTTTTTATGGAAACCCATCCAGACCCGGCCAACGCCCTGTGCGACGGGCCAAACGCGGTACCGCTCAAACACATGAAAGCGTTGCTTGAAACACTGCTGGAACTTGATCGCGTGACAAAGAAAAACAGATTTCTTGAAAATCATTTCAACGAATGACGACATTGCCAACAACTGCCAGGCTGGTGACTGATATTCAGAAAGTATTGCCTGATGCAGTTGCCGCATGGCTGTACGGTAGTGCGGCAAGCGGATCCATGAATGCAGAAAGTGACATCGATATCGCTGTACTTTTACCGCCAACTGATAAACGCAAAACATCCTGGTTGCTACGAATTGAGGCTCAAGCTTTAGCCGAGCAATGGCATAGAGAAGTCGATCTGGTTAACTTCTCAAACGTATCGTGCGTGTTGCAAAAAGAAATTTTGATGGCTGGCAAACCTCTTTTTTCAAAAGACACGCTTTTCGTTGGCAATGCTGAACTCCAGGCTCTGAGCCAATACCGCGAATTCAATGAGCGCAACGCTTCAGAATTTGAACGAATCGCACGCACGGGCAAGGTGTACGGATGAACGTTCAGGCTTATGACAAAGTGCTTTTGCATAAAGCCAAAGTTGTTGAGCGCTGATGCAGCATTGCTTAACTCGCAGCACGCCTGGTTTAGAGCGCGATTTAGTTAAATTTAAAAATCAATCTTCCAAATACTACAAATGAAATTTACGAAACTGGTAAGGTCGAAATGTTTTTTATTCTTTTGGACGTTAAATGCTTTTGCGCTGCCCGCTAGTAGTCAATCAATGAACCAATGGCCCGAAGGTTTTCTAGCTGATCAACTAAGCCCCGCCTTAAGAACATTATTGATTCAGAAATTTGGAGAGCATTTGAGTGTTGTTGCTGGTTGGACGGGACATTTAAACGCTGACTTTTATTTAGACTGGGCAGGTATTATCAAAACTCCCACTGTAGAAGGCTGGCAAGCCCTCGCCGTTATCGCCACGACTAAAAATAGTGATTCACACTATGAGGTTGCTGCAACGTCTCGCTCATCGCCCACTCAAACTTGTTTAGGAGATTGCGGTTTTGCTGTAGATTCACTAGATTCAAGAATCGTGCGTTTTACCTGGAGAAAGCAAGATGAAGCCACTACCACTAGTACATCATATGAATTCAAACTCAAAAAAGGGGAATGGATATCTCAAATGGCAAGCCGCCGGGATATTGTGGAAGAGCAGAAAGACAGCATCGTAATTGTTTCGCCAGGCGGCCGTAGATCCTATGCCGAGAAAATGCCGGATGGCCGCACTTTCATAACCGGACGTAAAGGACAGCCATTTTTGCTGCGGTTTCAAGAATACATACCTACCCGTCACTTGGTAGAAAAATCCACCCCAAAACAACTTTCTGTAAATTAAATACAACGACCATGCCTTCTGCCTACATCATTGCCAACATCACAGTTACAAACCCGGAACAGTACGCTGAGTACCGAAGGCTCTCGACAATTGCTACTCAGGTGCACGGTGCAGAGTTTTGCGCACGCGGCGGTGCGGTTGAAGTGCTGGAAGGCGACTGGACACCAGACCGTGTGGTGATTTTAAAATTCCCGTCGCTGGAGCAAGCCAAAACCTACTATCACTCGGTTGAATACACTGCCGCCATCAAGGCTCGCCAGGGTGCGTCGGTGATGCGCATGGTGGTGGTGGAAGGCGTCTAAGTGCTTCCTTTTGTTTTAGCTTTTTTGGCAGCGAGTTTTATGCTGATTCCTGGCGCTTATTGGGGTATGAAGATAACCCCGCTAGCTATCGGGCTGCTGTGCAGAAGTCCGGTTGGTTCTGACGTTTGCCGCCTTATTTGTATTTTTACATTGACCCCAGCTGTAGCAGCTATAACGGCTGCGGCCTCATTTTTTGTTATGTTTAAGGCGTTGAAGCCAAAAAAGGATTCTGAATCATGAGCGCAATTGTTGACATCGTAGGCCGCGAGATTCTGGACAGCCGGGGCAACCCGACGGTTGAATGTGATGTGCTGCTTGAATCTGGCGTGATGGGCCGGGCTGCTGTGCCGTCCGGTGCATC
>JAYUVG010000040.1:0-3055 GCA_043754255.1 Polaromonas sp.
AATGTATTTTTTAGGGTCAAGTTCAATGCCATTGCACACGCAAACGCCGGTCGAATGTTTGGCAATGATCAGGTAAATCATGGGTGCAATGATGCTGTAGACGGCGTAGTCCAGGTCCAGCGGGCGGAACTCTTTGCGGTCTATGCCGCGCTGCAAAATGCGCCGTATCAGGGCGTGGCCGGGCTGAATGACTTCCTGCTGGTAGAAGGCCGCAAGATCAGGAAAGTTGGTCGCTTCACTCATCATCAGCTTGGTAATGCCTGATGCCTTGGTGGCACCCACGCGGTCCCACCAGACGTTCATGCAGTAGCTCACCATCTCGGCCGTCGTGCCTTCAAAAGTTTCAAACTCTTCACCCCATTCCTTGAAGCGGCCTGAGATGTTTTCTCGCACCACGGCTTTGAAAAGGTCTTCCTTGCTTTGAAAGTACAAAAATAGCGTGCCTTTGGACACGCCTGCGCGTGCGGCGACTTCTTCAGCACGGGTGGCGGCAAAGCCTTTTTCAACAAACAAATCAAGCGCAGCATCCAGCAGTTCACCGGGGCGCGCTTCTTTGCGGCGCTCGCGTTTGACGGTGAGCGCCGCGTTGATGGGACAAAATAATTTGGAAAGCGACATGATTACTGACTGACTGGTTAGTAATATAGCGTCTCGCCATCAAAACGTCAACTGAAAACCGACGCAGCGGGCAGGTTCAGGCCGTAGAAAACCTGGCCATCAGATTGGCCACCGTGATGCCCAGCAGCTCTTGCAGCACGCGGGTAGAGGTTGACAGGCCGGATACGGTAGGGACCCACTCCATATAACCCTGGTGGTTCGCCAGCAAAAACCCCATGGGCGCGGGGCTGACGCGCAGCCCGGTTCTTTCAAAAGCCGCGGCGGCGCGCGGCATGTGCCAGGCATCGGTGACCAGGGCGACGCGCTGTATGCCGTCACGTTTGAGCAGGGGTACCAACAAGCGTGCGTTTTCAGCCGTGTCGCGTGACTGGGATTCCAGCCAGCGCAAGGTCACGTTGTAGTCTTCCCGTGCAACTCTGGCCGTCACCGCGGCTTCAGAGGTCTGTGCGTCGTTTTTAGCTGACCAGCCACTGCCACCTGTAAAAGCAATCGGCAGGCCAGACTGTTTAGACAGCCAGATACCGTAACGCAGCCGTGCGGCGGTTGCCGGGCTGGGTTGGGCTTGGCCGTATTCAGGCGCCTCAGGGAACATGCCGCCACCCAGCACCACAATGGCCTGCACCTGCTGCGATTTAAGCTGGGCCAGGGTCAGGGGGGCAAATTGCGGCAACACCGTGCGCGCCAGCCATACCGCTGTGCCGTGGCAACTGATCAGCCACAACAGTGCGAGAGCCAGGGCGGCAATAACCAGCCCTTTGCGTTGCTTTCGGGCAGCCAGCCACAAGCCAGCCAAAGCCAGCAGCATGAGCGACATCAGTGGCAGCACCAGCGCAGTGATCAGGGGTTTAAGCGCGCCAAGTTCCATAAAGTGCTATATAAATAGTAGCTGATTGCACCCGAATCTATTGGGCTGGAGCAGTAAAAGGTAGGTAAAAAAGGCTTAAAAAGACTCGAAAAATCGAAAAATCAATGCAAAGTTGGCAAAGCGGGCACAAGCGTACCCGACAAAATGGCCTGGCTCAGGTCTTGGGCCGTGAAGCCTGCCACTTCAGATTCTGCTGCCTTGCGGCCAGCTTTCAAAATCACAATCTGGTCAGCCACGGCCACCACATCCTGCATGCTGTGGCTGATCAAAATCACGGTCACGCCTTTGGCTTTGAGCCGCAGAATCAACGCCAGCACCTCGGCGGTTTCTTTCACGCCCAGGGCGGCGGTGGGCTCGTCCATGATGATGATTTTGGCCTGCCACAGCAGGGCGCGGCTGATGGCCACCGCTTGCCGCTGCCCGCCAGACAATTCGCTGACCGGGCGGTTCATGTCGTCAATCGTCTGGTTCAGGCTGGCCAGCAGTTCGGCAGATCTTTCACGCATGGTTTTGATGTCCAGCACGGTCACCACACCCAGCAAACGATGCGTCCGCTCAGCACCCATAAAGATGTTTTGCCAGATGCTTAACGACGGCGCCAGCGCCAGGTCCTGGTAAATCGTGGCAATGCCCTGCTGTAGCGCATCGTGCGGCGTGGCAAAGCTGACGGGTTCGCCATGCAGCAGCACCTGGCCGCTGTCAGGCTCATGTGCGCCTGACAGCACGCGTATCAGCGTGGACTTGCCCGCGCCGTTGTCGCCACACAGTGCTGTGACCTGACCTTGTGCGGCATAAAAGTCCACGCCGCGTAGCGCCTGAACCGCGCCATACGACTTGGCCAGACCGCGGGTTTCCAATGCTATTTGCATGTCTGCGGTTTACCTTTTCAGATACTGCGCCACGTTGGTTTTATCCACCAGGTCGCTCGCCATGTAGATGTACGGCCCGGCGTTGATGGCGTCGTGCGCTTCTTTCTTCACGACCAGGCGGTCCATCACGTTGATGGCCTCCGTGCCCATGCGCTCAAACGGAATCGCCACCGTGGCCATTAAAAATGATTTCGGGTCGGCAATGCGGCGGTAGGTCTCTACCCCGCCATCCACGCTGACCAGTGCTGGCTTGCCGCGCGCCAAGCCGGGCGTTTGCTGCAGCAAATCATCAATCACAAAAGCCTGCGCATCAAAGCTGGCCCAAATGCCGTCAATCTGCCCCTGGTTCTTCAGCAGCAATGCCGACATGCCAGCCCGCACGTCGTCCCTGAAAGCGGCGGTGCGCGCCATGCTGTGGCTGCCCAGCAACTTCACGGCGCTGTTTTCACTCAGCACGGCATCGAGCACCTTGCCGCGAATGCGGGTGGCGGTGTTGCCTTCAAACCGCTGCGTCAGCACATTGCCCCGGTAGCCCAACTGGTCCATCAAATAAATGGCGGCACGTGCACCGACCGAATATTCATTGACCGCAATGTCAAACGCCGCATGCGGGCTGGCGCCGCTCATGACCGTGATCACCGGAATGCCCGCGTCCTTTGCTTTTTTAAACTGCGCATCCGCCTCGACCGGCTTGCCCATGGCG
>JAYUVG010000041.1:0-6301 GCA_043754255.1 Polaromonas sp.
AAAGGCTCTTGCTGACAGCTACTTTGAAGCGTTGGAGATGATTCAAAAAGACCCGAAAAAGAGCTTTGAAATCATGGGTGCGGATGTCAAGCAAACGGGCGAGGCGTTTGAAGGCAGCCAGAAGTTCTTGCGCTGGCAAGACCGTGCTGCCAACCAGAAGTTTTTTGCTGGTGAGCATGCTGCGTTCAGCAAGGAAGCTGCTGACTTGCTGATGGAGGCTGGGATCATCAAGAGTTTGCCTGATATGGCGAAGCTGGCCGACACGCGCTTTTTGAAGTAATGGGTCGTCGCTTTTTAACTCCGTCATTCCCGCGAAGGCGGGAATCCAGACCGGTGCCCGATACCTTGGCCGCTCCACTTGCCAGCCCAGGCTACTGGATTCCCGCCTTCGCGGGAATGACAGCTAGCTGAGCCAATTTTCTATCTATCAATGAAGCCACTTCAGCCCGTCAGCCCAGGCACCCGCATCGCGCTGGGCATCAGCCTTTTTGCACCGTCATTCCCGCGAAGGCGGGAATCCAGACCGGTGCTCGATACGTTGCCTGCTCCGCTTGCCAGTCAGCGCCTCTGGATTCCCGCCTTCGCGGGAATGACGGGTAGCTGAGACTATTTTTCATATTTCAGAATGAAACCTCTTCAGCCCGTCAGCCCAGGCACCCGCATCGCACTAGGCATCAGCTTTTTTATCCTGTTCTTCGCCCTGTGGGCAGCGGTAACGTTTGGCGGGCTGGTGTCTAAAACTTTCCTGGCTGACCCGCTGACCATGGTGCGTTCGGGGTACGACCTGCTGGTCAACCAGGGCTTTATCAAAGACATTGGCATGACGGTGTGGCGTGTCTTTGGCGGCTTTTTGCTGGCTGCCATTTTGGCCATTCCACTGGGTGTACTGATGGGCGCATACAAGCCGATCGAGGCTTTTTTTGAACCCTTTGTCAGCTTTGCCCGCTACCTACCCGCGTCTGCTTTTATTCCGCTGCTGATTTTGTGGGCGGGCATCGGCGAGGCACAAAAGCTGTCGGTGATTTTTATCGGCTCGTTCTTCCAGCTGGTGCTGATGATGGCGGTAAGCGTTGGCAACACACGGCGTGACCTGGTGGAGGCTGCCTACACGCTGGGTGCAACTGACAAGGGCATCGTGCTGCGGGTGCTGGTACCGAGCAGCGCGCCTGAGATTTTTGAAACGCTGCGCATGGTGCTGGGCTGGGCCTGGACGTATGTGATTGTTGCCGAGCTGATTGGCGCGTCCAGCGGCATTGGCCACATGATCACCGACAGCCAGGCGCTGCTGGCGACTGATCAGATTATTTTCGGCATCATCGTGATTGGTGTGATTGGGTTGGTGACAGACTTGGCTTTCAAGTTCATGAACCGCAAACTGTTCCCGTGGGCGAAATTGTGAAGGCTGATGTGAACATCCTCTCGATCAAAGGCGTCTCCAAAACGTTCACGGGCACAGGCGCAGCCAAAAGCACATTGGCGCTTGAGGCCACTGACCTTAGCGTTCAAGAAAACGATTTCATCACCATCCTCGGCCCATCAGGTTGTGGCAAGAGCACGCTGCTCCGGATGGTGGCCGGGCTGGACACTCCTACAAGTGGCAGCATCACGTTAGACAACAAGCTGGTTACAGGCCCAGGAGCGGACAGGGGCATGGTGTTTCAAAGCTACACGCTGTTCCCGTGGCTCACGGTACTGGAGAACGTGGGCTTTGGCTTGCGTGAAAAAGGCTTGGGCTTACCCGAGCAACTGGCCATTGCCCACCCCTTCATTGCCAAGGTTGGATTGAAAGGATTTGAAAACCATTTCCCCAAGCAACTGTCTGGCGGCATGCAGCAGCGCACGGCGCTGGCGCGGGCATTGGCCAACAATCCCCGCATGCTGCTGATGGACGAGCCCTTCGGCGCACTTGACCATCAAACTCGCGAGCTGATGCAGGAGCTGCTGCAAGGCATTTGGGAGGCAGAGCGCAAGACCGTTTTGTTCGTCACGCACGACATTGACGAAGCCATCTTCATGGGCAATCGCGTGGTGGTGATGAGCGCCCGGCCTGGCCGCATCAAATGCGACTTGCCTGTCGCCATTGCCCATCCGCGCCACTATTCGGTCAAAACCACGCCAATGTTCATGGAGCTGAAGGCGCAGCTGACAGAAGAGATCCGGGTTGAAGTGCAGCGGGCTACAGCGCTGGCAGCTGCAGAAAGCTGATTGCTGATTGCTATCAAATCAGGAGCTGCTTGCGCGCTGTTTATACCGGCTAGAGCCATATTTGACCACGAATCACAGCGTTTTCAGGTTAAAACTTATGGTGCAGGCCCATTCGCAATCTGGCAGCCACGCCTACACTCTTGCACATGACCTCTGAACGCGCCAAAGCCAAAAGCCCCAAATCCCTGTCTGGGCTTGTGCCTTTTCTTCGCCCCTACAAAGCCCGTATCGCACTGGCCGGGTTTTTTCTGGTGATGGCAGCGGTGGCAACTCTGGTGTTCCCGCTGGCGCTGCGCAGTTTGATTGATGGCGGGCTGATCAACGCAGATGCGGGCGCAGCCGACAAAGGCAGCCAGTTGATGCTGCTGCGCACGCACTTTTTTGAACTGTTTGGCGTGGCTGCTGCGCTGGGTTTGTTTTCAGCCGGGCGCTTTTACATGGTCAGCTGGCTGGGTGAGCGGGTTACCGCTGACCTGCGCAACGCGGTGTACGGCCATGTGCTCAAGCAGAGCCCGCAGTTTTTTGAAACCACGCAAACCGGCGAAGTGCTTTCGCGCCTGACGGGCGACACAACGCTGGTGCAAACCGTGGTGGGCTCATCGCTCAGCATGGGCTTGCGCAATCTGGTGATGGGCGTGGGTGCCATTGGCATGCTGGTCTATACCAACCCTTATTTGATGCTGCAAATCATGGCGGCGCTGACATTGATTGTGGTGCCGTCCATCGTGTTTGGCCGGCGCGTGCGCAAGCTGTCACGCGCCAGCCAGGATCGGGTGGCTGATTCAAGCGCGATTGCTGCTGAGGTACTGAACGCTATACCGGTGGTGCAAAGCTACACCGCCGAAGGCCGTGAGGCCACGCGTTTTAATGAGTCTTCAACCAAGGCTTTCAATGTGGCGATTCGCAGGTCAAAAGCGCGCACGGTACTGGTGGCTTTCATCATCATCGCCACGTCAGCAGCGCTGCTGTGGGGGCTGTACCAGGGCACACAGGCGGTGATGCGCGGCGACATTACCGCCGGGCATTTGGGCCAGACGGTGGTGTATGTGATTATTCTGGCAAGCGCATCGGCTGTGCTGGGCGAAGCCTATGGCGACCTGCTGCGTGCAGCCGGTGCCACGGAACGGCTGATGGAACTGCTGGATACTGCGTCGCCCATTTATTCACCACTGATTCCCACGCCAGCGCCGGTTATCAATACAGGCAGTGCTATTGAATTTGAAGCAGTCAACTTTAACTACCCATCCCGCCCGCTGCAGCAGGCATTAAGCAACTTCAGCATGCAGGTCGCACCTGGTGAAACCGTTGCCATTGTTGGGCCCAGCGGTGCGGGCAAAAGCACGGTGTTTCAGTTGTTGCTGCGCTTTTATGACCCTCAAGGCGGCCGCATTGCGCTGGATGGTGTGGCTACGCGTGACATGTCACTGTCAGATCTGCGCCAGCGGGTTGGTATCGTGCCGCAAGATGCGGTAATTTTCTCGTCCAGTGCGCTCGAAAATATTCGCTATGGCAAGCCTGAAGCCACTGACGACGAAGTCAAGGCCGCGGCCAAGGCTGCATTTGCCGATGAGTTTATTCAGCTGCTTCCTGAAGGCTACGACACCTTTTTGGGCGAGCGCGGTGTGCGTCTGTCCGGCGGGCAGCGCCAGCGCCTTGCGATTGCACGCGCGATGCTGAAAAATTCGCCCCTGCTGCTGCTGGACGAAGCCACCAGCGCGCTGGACTCGACCAGCGAGCGCATGGTGCAAGCCGCGCTTGAATCGGCCATGAAAGGCCGCACCACGCTGGTGGTGGCGCACCGCCTGGCCACCGTGCAGCAAGCCGACCGGATTCTGGTGCTGGATCACGGCAAGCTGGTCGAGCAGGGGACACACCATGAGTTGGTGGCCAAGGGCGGGGTGTATGCGCGGCTGGCGGCTTTGCAGTTTACAAGTTGAAATCTTCCAACTACTGCGACTTGTCCTTACTTTCTCTGAATGGTAAACTCACAGCTCCTTTTAGGAGTTTTACCATGATTGCTACCGTTACAGACAAAGGCCAGGTCACCCTTCCAAAAGCGATTCGTGACCTGCTGAACATCCGCCCCGGTTCACGTATTGACTTTCAGGTCACCGCCGACAAAAAGCTGACGGCACACGTTCAAACGTGCGGCTCCGAGGGCCTGTTTGGCTTGCTGCATCGGCCTGGACAGCGAACCATAAGCATTGAAGAGATGGATGACGCCATCACGCAGATGGTTGCCGAACGCAGCAAAGTCAAAAAGTAGTACTTGCAACATGTCAATGACCGCTGTTGATACGAATGTGCTGATACGGCTTTTTGTCAACGATGACTCGATGCAATGTCAAAAAGTCCGTGTCTTATTTGACTCGCACGCTGGATCAAGCGAGTCGCTGTGGATCGCCGACCTTGTGATGCTTGAGCTGGCCTGGACGCTGGACAGAATCTATGACTTTCCGCGCGCGGAAATATGTGTCGCGTTAAAAGCTTTGGCAGGAAACGCGACGGTGTCTCTGGAATCAGGCTTAGCCATTGAACACAGTATCGCCCTGTACGAGCAAGGCCCAGCAGGCTTTGCAGACTGCCTGCTGGCCGTCAAGGCCAGCCACGCAGGTTGCGATGCGCTGCGAACTTTCGATAAAAAAATGAAAACTTTGCCGGGTGTGAAACTGCTCTGACAGCCTGCAATTCAATTCTATGCATTTAATGCATAGTTACAAAGCAACCAGGCCTTAGACTTTTCAGCCAATGGCTCCTACAGTAGCAACTCCTTTGCAAGTTGCACCAACCCTGGAGTTTTCATGTCACAAGCAAGCACCGTTCCCGCCGAAAAGTCTGCTGTAGACCACAGCGCACACCCCCTGCCCTCGTATCTGGACGCCAGCAACCTGGGGCCTTGGGGCAACTATTTGCAGCAGGTTGACCGCGTCATTCCGCACCTGGGCAGCCTGGCGCGCTGGGCTGAAACGCTCAAGCGCCCAAAGCGGGTGCTGATTGTTGACGTGCCGATTCACATGGACGATGGCACCGTTGCGCATTTTGAAGGCTACCGGGTGCAGCACAACGTGTCGCGCGGGCCGGGCAAGGGTGGTGTGCGATTCCATCAGGACGTGACGCTGTCTGAAGTGATGGCGTTGTCGGCCTGGATGTCGGTGAAGAACGCGGCAGTCAATGTGCCCTACGGCGGTGCAAAAGGCGGCATTCGCGTGGATCCCAAAAAGCTCTCGCGCGGCGAGCTGGAGCGCATGACGCGCCGCTACACCAGCGAGATCGGCATCATCATCGGCCCCAACAAAGACATCCCCGCACCCGACGTCAACACCAACGAGCAAATCATGGCGTGGATGATGGACACCTACTCAATGAATACCGGGTCCACTGCCACTGGCGTAGTCACTGGCAAGCCGGTTGACCTGGGCGGCTCACTGGGCAGGCGAGAGGCTACAGGGCGCGGCGTTTTTACCGTTGGCTGCGAGGCAGCAGCTCACATCGGGCTGGAGATCAAAGGCGCACGCATTGCGGTGCAAGGCTTTGGCAATGTGGGCGGCGTGGCAGGCAAACTGTTTGCCGAGGCGGGTGCGCGCATAGTGGCGGTGCAAGACCACAGCGGCACGATTTATAAAGAAGCTGGTTTCAATGTGCCCGTGCTGCTGGAGCATGTGGCTGAGCACGGCGGCGTAGGCGGCTATGCGGGCGGTGAGGTGGTTGCCAACGACAGCTTCTGGGACGTCGATTGCGACATCCTGATCCCGGCTGCGCTGGAGCAGCAAATTACTGCCGCCAATGCTGGCCGCATCAAGGCCCGCATGGTGATCGAAGGTGCCAACGGCCCGACCACACCGGCAGCCGACGACATTTTGCAGTCCCGCAACATTCTGGTATTGCCCGACGTGATTGCCAATGCAGGCGGCGTGACAGTCAGCTACTTTGAATGGGTGCAGGACTTTTCAAGCTTTTTCTGGGATGAAGAAGAGATCAACGCGCGGTTGGTCAAAATAATGAAGCATGCGTTTGCAGGGGTGTGGGCAGTGTCCCAGGACCAAAAAGTCAGCCTGCGCACAGCGACGTTTATCGTGGCCTGCAAGCGGATTTTGCA
>JAYUVG010000042.1:0-3777 GCA_043754255.1 Polaromonas sp.
TTGAAAAACTGGTGTTCATGCAAAGCCGCAATCGTTGATTATTTTTTGTTTGCAAATCACCAAGAACATGGCAGTTAAAAAAAACAAGGATGGCAGCGACAAAACCCTCAAACAATTGTTGTTTGACGGATTGGCCGATTGCACAGGCTTCGCGGGTGGCGCTTTTTTGAGTTACTGGGTCGGTCAACTTTTGGGATTCGATATGGCGATGGCTGGCAACACCAGCAGCACTGGCATCATCACGGTTGTGGTCATGCTGATTTTCGGCGGCGCAGGTTTAAAGCTGGCGCGGCACTTGCGTTCTCAATCATAGATGTTAGGAAAATCAATGCATAAACTATTAAAATTCATAGCTGTTTCAGCGACAGCATTGCTCGTCTCTTGCGGCAGCGATGGCGGCGGCGCAGAAAGCATTGACCAATGTGGTGCACTGGGGTTGAGTGCCGCCTCAGCGAGTACAGCTTCTGCGACTGCAAAAATTGCCAATGGAACAGATTGCACCGATTTGAACAAGTCGCCGGTGGTGATGGTTGTTAAAAATCTGGCCGATGGCAGTGCAGGCATTTGCTCGGGCACCATGATCTCAGCGAACAAAGTGCTGACTGCTGCACACTGTTTGGAAAATGCTGTCACCATCGATGTATTACTCGGCGTTGAGGCCAACAGCTTGGCATACATCACCTCTGATTCATGGCAAATTCACCCCAATTTCTCGCGCAGCGCCAATGGTATTTTGGGCAACGATGTGGGCGTGATCCATGTACCCGTTCCCTTGCCGCTGCCGTCCGTGCCCATTCTTGTCAGCGCGGCGCCACAAGTGGGTCAAAAAGCCGTTGTTTTTGGTTTTGGCACAACGGGAGCACCTGATGATTACGGGCAGCTGCGCTCAGGCGTCATGAAGATTGCAGCGGTTGATGAAGGTAGAATTTTTGCGGACTACCAAGACGGCACCAGCAATGTGTGCTCTGGCGATTCTGGCGGCCCCTTGCTTTTACAAATTGGCAGCCAGTTAACCATTGGTGGCACGACCTCCTATGGCGACTCCGCAACGTGCGTGGTTGGCGAGCGATCAGTTTTTATGAACTTGCAATCGCCCATTATTCAAAGCTTTTTGCGCAGCGCAGCGCCGGATGCCAAGTTTTTTTGAATCGCCCACGAACAACGCAGTATGGCTTTTGTAGAACCCATCACCCTGTGCCGCAACAAGCTTCGCTTGGAGCCGCTTAGCTTGGCGCACGAAGCAGGTTTGCGCTTGGCTGCTGCCGATGGTGCGTTGTGGAACATTCGGGTGACGTCTGTGCCCGAGCCTGGGCAAACGCGCACCTACATCGAAGATGCTTTGACCATGCGCGAAGCCGGTAACCGTTTTGCCTTTGCCGTGCTCGAAGATTCAACCAACCATGTGTTGGGCACAAGCAGCTTCCACGATATCCTGCCAGCGGTCAAACGCTTAGAAATTGGCTACACTTGGTACGGCAAAAGCAGCCAACGCAGCCACGTCAATACCACCTGCAAATTGATGATGATGACGCATGCGTTTGAGACTTTGGGCTGCCACGTCGTGGGCTGGCGCACTGACAATTTCAACTTTGCCAGCCAAGCCGCCATAGAGCGCTTGGGCGCACGCAAAGACGGCATTATACGCGGCCATGCCCTGCGCCGCGACGGCACGATTCGCGACTCGGTGATGTACAGCCTGCGCAGCGGCGAGTGGCCAGAGGTGAAGGCGCAGTTGTTGCATTCGCTGAGCAAGCCACGTAAAGCAAACGACGTGAAGCAAACCGCGTGAATTGACTAAAAACTATGTTGATCGACTTCTTCTACACCCTCAGAAACGCCAAATTGCCTGTTTCGGTCAAAGAATATCTTGACCTGCTAGGCGCGCTCAAGGTGGGGGTGCTTGGGCCGAATACACCCTCTGATGAAGCGGAGCATAGTGACACTGGCAGCGGCTACAGCATTGACGACTTTTACTACCTGAGCCGCTTGGTCTTGGTGAAAGATGAAAAGCATTATGACAAGTTTGACCGCGCGTTTGCGTCGTATTTCAAAGGCATTGAAACGATCGCCGACTTCACCAAAGCAGTGCCGCTGGACTGGTTGCGTAAGAATTTAGAGCTCAATCTATCGCCTGAAGAACTCGCCAAAATTGAAAAAATGGGTTGGGATGAGCTGATGGAGACGCTAAAAAAGCGTTTTGAAGAGCAAAAAGAGCGCCACGAAGGCGGCAGCAAGTGGATCGGCACGGGTGGCACGTCGCCCTTTGGCGCGTATGGACAAAACTCACAAGGCATACGCATCGGGCAAGACAAAAGCCGCAACCGCAGTGCGGTGAAAGTGTGGGATCAACGTGCTTACAAAGACTACGACGACAGCCAAGAGCTGGGCACCCGCAACATCAAAGTCGCGTTACGCCGACTGCGCAAGTTTGCGCGGCTGGGCCATGAAGAAGAGCTGGATTTGGACGACACCATCCACAGCACGGCTGCGAATGCGGGCTTTTTGGACATCAAAATGGTGCCCGAGAAGCACAACAACGTCAAAATCTTGCTGCTGATGGACGTGGGTGGCACCATGGACGACCACATCCAGCGCGTTGAAGAACTGTTTTCAGCCTCCAAATCCGAGTTCAAGCACTTGGAGTTTTACTATTTCCACAACTGCGTCTATGACTTCATGTGGAAAAACAACCGCCGCCGCTTTGCCGAGAAGTTTGACACTTGGGATGTGATCCGCAAGTACAACAAAGACTACAAACTCATTTTTATCGGCGATGCCACCATGAGCCCGTATGAGATTTTGCAACCGGGTGGCAGTGTCGAATACAACAACGAAGAAACTGGTGCCGAATGGCTGCAGCGCCTGACCAACGCCTTCCCCAAATTTGCCTGGATCAACCCCGAGCCGCAAGGCGTGTGGCAATACCGCCAGAGCATCAGCGTGATTCAACAAATCGTCAACCAGCGCATGTTTCCGCTGACGATCAAAGGATTGGAAGAGGCTATGCGACTTTTGAGCAAGTAAATCAGCAAGTAAGTAGGCACTACAATCCAAGCTTCCCCTTGTAGTTCAATGGATAGAACGAGTGCCTCCTAAGTGCTAGATACAGGTTCGATTCCTGTCGAGGGGACCAAAATTAATTTTTCAGACAGTATCAGCCACGCCTAGCCATCTCCCTGCTTCTGCTTGCCCGCAGGATAGTCGCCAGGCGCGCGAAGAACAGCCCCCACCGTGGTATCCGGAAACGTCTCAACTTAGAACTTCGCGGCGTCCAACGCGGTGCCGTCGTACCAGAGACAAAACGTGTTCTTGCTGACCATATTGGTTCCCCCAAAAATTAGGACAGATACATTGATTCAAACCGCTCAGGCAGCCAGACTAATTCGGCAAATTACGTACCATGAGCCGATCATCCGCCACGGTGCCGATCAGGTCAAATGGAATCGTATCCGCCGCAAACGGGATCGGTGCAGGGGCTGCCATGGCATCGCCTGCGCCGTTTGGGCGCAGAGCTAATGACTGCACAATTTGTTTATCGAACGGTTGCTTAGGGCGCGAAAGGAGTCGGCAGGGAACGGCTGCTATCTGGGTACTTGCTGATTTCGCCGGAAAGCAGTCATCGAAAATGTCCGCTTTCGCGCCCTTTCAGTCCGTCAAAGAATTGCCACCTCCAGACTGAATGCCGTCATACAAACTTCGATCTGCTTGATCCAGACCGGTCACTGCAGGCTTCAGGGTGTTAGTCGGCAATGTGGCAGGGACCTCGATAGCGATTGC
>JAYUVG010000043.1:0-2787 GCA_043754255.1 Polaromonas sp.
CGGCTCGCGGGTTTTGACCGCGCCAGCCACGATGCTGGCCAGCTCATGTGTGCGGCCGATTCGCCCCCGCTCCTGCCTTGCACGATCAATCGCCTTTGCGATCGGCCCAGCAAACCGTTCTTCGCCATAGTCACGAATCACCTCTGTCATGCTTTCTACTGATGCATCGACCAGCCAGTCGGCCACGCTTTGACCCCGTGTGGTGTCCATGCGCATGTCCAGCGGCCCATCGCCGCGAAATGAAAAGCCCCGCGCTGCGTTGTCGATTTGCGGTGAGCTGATGCCCAGGTCCATCAACAAGCCGGCAGCGCTTGAAGGCGCAAGTTGCACCAACTGATTGAAACTTTCGTGTCGAATTGAAAATCGCGTGTCGATGATGCTTTCCGCCTCTGCAACGGCTTCCAGATCCTTGTCGAAAGCCGTTAGCGATCCTTGCGCCGAGAGCTGCGACAGAATCAGCCGCGAATGACCACCGCGCCCAAAAGTCGCGTCGATGTAGTGTCCGTCTGGCAAGATGCGAAGCGCTGCGACTGCTTCGTTCAACAAGACGGTGCGGTGTGTCCATGTGTCCTGCACCATCATCTTTCTAAAATGAAAAGTCCCTGAAAACGTCAGGCATGTCGCCTTTCATCTGTTCAGCTTCTTTGGCGGCGTAGGTTGCCGCGTCCCACAGCTCAAAATGACCGCCCATGCCGAGTAGCACCGTGTCTTTGGTGATCCCGGCCGATGCGCGCAGCTCGGGTGAGACGAGTACACGCCCAGTGGCGTCCATGTCAACATCCATGGCATTGCCAAGAAAAATCCGCTTCCACCACTGGGCCTGCATGGGCAAGGCGGCGATACGGTCACGAAACTTTTCCCACTCGTTGCGCGGGAAGATCATCAGACAGCCGTGCGGGTGTTTGGTGATCGTGAGCTGGCTGCTTGAAGTGGCGCTCAGGACGTCACGATGCCGGGTCGGCACAGAAAGCCGACCTTTGGTGTCGAGAGCTAAAGATGACGCACCTTGAAACACAACTAAAAACCTTTAAAAAGCACATTTCACCACTAAATTGCACTTCCTCCCACTTTATCAGGAAAGAATTCGCATGCAAGTGGTTTGAAACAAATGTTTTCAATGAAATCAAGGACTTAGAAGCGTCTTCAAGGCACGCAAAAACAAAAAGATGTTATGAATTAACCACTTAGCACGCGCAGTGAAAGTGTTTGTTTAAGCTGAAGGCTGGAAACGAAAAAAGAAAATATAAATGGCCATTGCAGGCGCACATGCCAGGCCAGACGAGGTGAAATTAAATTTCAGTCTCTTCGCGTGATGACTTTGGCATGCTCGGTGATGCCAATCACATTGAAAAAAGCCGCGACCAGGCGGTTAACCTCGGAAAACTGTACTGCCCGGTTTTCTGCCTCGCGTGCCGATACCCAATTGAGCAAGGTTCCTGCAGCTGAAAAGTCAACACGAATCAGCTTGGCACAGGAAATGATCATGATGTCTGCGCCCATCAACTTGGCTTCGAGTTTCTCCAGCATGGCGACAGCGTCGCCTTCAATGTGACCCGACAGCTCCACCGACAACAAATTGGTCATTTGCGATGTCTGCGCATCCATGTGCGTGTCACCATCAAAAGCGCTGAGAATGGACGGAATCGAATCCCGGTAAACATCGCCGATGATGGTGTTGCCAGCTACCGCCAAGTCCTGCTGGTCCATCGACTTGTACTCGCAGCGTGCAACCTCCCACGCCGGTGGAGAGACTTCATAAGTCACGCAAAAATCCAGCGCAGCCAGTTCAAATTCATCGGGCCTGTGCGTCACCCGCAAGGCCTCCATGCGCAGTTGCCACCAGTCCTGCGGCGTGTTGGGATCACCTGACGGGGTGGCGTTTTGCAGAATATGGTGTAAGTGAACATCACCCATGAAACGCAATTGCACGGGTTGGGCAGACCAGCCTGCAAACACTTTGCACAGCGGCTCGACAGCATTGGACTCAATGGTTTTCAGGTTGGTCCAGTTCAACCGCCAGGGCATGGGCACTCTGGCCAGAGCCGCTTTCAGCGCGGCAACGGTCTGAATACCCATGGTGGAGGAGCAAATCCAGTCAGCTGTTTGACCACCCGAGGCAGCTTGTGCCGCTGGACCCGCCAATTGCTTGACCATCGCAGGCATTGAAAACCACTGCGGTGCGGAGCGGTCGAATTTCTGCACAAACCGGATTGCCGCGTTCTCGAACTTTTCCTGCTGGTCGGTCGCGCGGTATAAATCGAATAACGCCATCCAGACTTCTGATTGCCCGGTTCGCGAACCGCCCGGCGCCACCATTTCAAGCAAGGCAGCCTCGGCAGCGGCATCGTCGCTGTTGGCAAAACTGATGGAGGCCTCTTCCAGCTCGGCATCGTGTGCAATTTCCTGCACATCCATGGCCATCATGTGGGTATAGCTGAAGCCGGAAGGCCCAGCCTCAGGAGCTTTGGCTGAAGTCGCCAAAGCGTTCATCACCACGGGCCTGGCTGCTTGAGGTGGCTGCTGCGATTGTGTTTTGTCCAGTCCAGCCACAGGCGCTGCTGGCCGGACAGGAACGGGAATCAAGGGTGTTGAAGGCGTCGCTGGCGTTATTGGCTGTAACCCGACAGGCTGTGTAATGCCATAACCAGCAGGCAAATCTGGCAGATCGAGCGCACGCGCAGCAGATACAGGGCGGGAGGGCAAAATCGCATCACCCTGCTGAAAATTAGACGGCTCTTCAGACTGAAGCGATGACGCCGCGCCGTGCTTGGTTTTCCACCACTGCAT
>JAYUVG010000044.1:0-19152 GCA_043754255.1 Polaromonas sp.
AACGTGCCTGGCCGCACCGTGGCCGATATGGCGCATGCCACCGTGCTGCGTCTGGCGCAGTTGCCGGGCATCGTGGGCATCAAGGAAGCCACTGGCAACCTTGAGCGCGCGCAGTGGTTGATCAAGGAAGTGCCCAAGGGCTTTGCTGTTTATTCTGGCGACGACCCGACCGCTGTAGCGCTGATGCTCTGTGGCGGCCAGGGCAACATCAGCGTCACGGCCAATGTGGCCCCCGCTCTGATGCACAAGCTGTGCCTGGCTGCGATCGCTGGCAATGTCGGGCGGGCCATGGAACTGCAAATGCAGCTCCTGCCGCTGCACAAAAATTTGTTTATTGAAGCCAACCCGATTCCCGTCAAGTGGGCGATGGCGCGCATGGGCCTGTGCAATGGCGCACTGCGTTTGCCAATGACACCGCTGGACACAACCAACGAAGCCGCTGTTGAGGGCGCTTTGCGCCTGTGCGGTCTGATCTGATTTTTAAGGATTTTCTTGTGATGACATCGACGAAAAACACCGCGTTCAAATTTTGTACTGTTGCATTGCTCGGCACAGCGCTGCATCTTTCAGGCTGCTCATCTGTCAGCAACCTTCTGCAAAGCGACAAGGTTGACTACAAGTCAAGCGGCAAAGCCGGGGTCTCGCTGGATGTTCCGCCTGACTTGACGCAGCTCAGCCGTGAAACCCGTTATGTGGTGCCAGGCACGGTTGCCAGCGCCAATGCATTTCAGGTCGGTCAGGGGCCGCAAGCGTTGCCAACAGCAGCGTTGGCGGTTGGCGACGTTCGCATCGAGCGAGCTGGCAACCAGCGCTGGCTGGTGGTCAACCGGCCTGCTGACAAGCTGTGGCAACCGGTGCGGGACTTCTGGCTGGAAAGCGGTTTTTTGCTGGCACTGGACCAGGAAAACCTGGGCATCATGGAAACAGATTTTGCGGAAAACCGGGCCAAATTGCCGCAGGATTTCATCCGCAACGCAATTGGCAAGGTGCTTGATGGTCTGTATTCAACCGGCGAGCGCGACAAATTTCGCACCCGGCTGGAGCGCAACGCCGCAGGGGGTACTGAAATCTACATCAGCCACCGCGGCATGGTAGAAACCGTTGTTGGCAGCGTCAAATCTGCCGCTGTCTCAGGCGACGGAACGGTGTGGCAACCGCAGCCGCCAAACCCCGAGCTTGAGGCTGAATTTTTGCGGCGTCTGATGGTCAAACTTGGAGTGACCCAGGAGCAGTCCAAAGCGCTGGTTGCATCCGGCCCCAGCAGCACCACATCCCGCCTGGCCAATGTCAATGGTGTGCCTGTGATCCAGATTGACGAAGGCTTTGAGCGGTCATGGCGCCGGGTGGGTTTGACGCTGGACAGAACCGGCTTCACAGTTGAAGACCGCGACCGGGCACAAGGCGTCTATTTTGTGCGTTATGTAGACATCACCTCTGACAAGAAAGAGTCTGGATTTTTCGGCAAGCTGTTCAGTTCTGCTGCACCATCTGTTGCGCCTTTGAAGTACCGCATCGCCCTGAAGAGTGCCGGCGATGCAACCACTGTGTCGGTGCTGAATGCGCAGGGTTTGCCTGAATCTTCAGTCAATGCTCAGCGCATCGTTCAGGTCATTGTTGACGACCTCAGATAAGTCAGGGCAAATTGCATGGTGAGCAACCTGCGCATGCGCGGTGATGCGTTTTAAGAGCCTGGGCAGTGGCAGTACCGGCAATGCAACTCTTGTACAGACAACGGGGTTGTCCGTCTGTAACCTGCTGATTGATTGCGGATTTGGCTTGAGGCAAATGCAGGCCAAGCTGGAACAAGCCGGTGTGCAGCCGCAGGACATCAGCGGTATTTTTATCACCCATGAGCATGGCGACCACACCGGTTGCGTGCAGGCACTGTCAGCCAGGTACAGCATCCCGGTGTGGATGAGTGCAGGCACCTGTGCCGGGATCAATTTTGTTGATCCGGCTGGCTTGTTGAACCTGGCAAGCGACGGCCAGACTATCCAGGTTGGCTCGCTGGAAATCACGCCTTTTACGGTTCCGCATGATGCACGCGCGCCGCTGCAATTGACATGCACTGACGGCAACGCCAAATTTGGCGTTTTGACAGATCTGGGCCATGCAACAGACCATGTTCTGCACCATCTCAAAGGCACTCATGCGTTGCTGCTTGAGTGCAACCACGACACTGACATGCTCAATGCTTCAAGCTACCCGGGATTTCTAAAGCAGCGGGTCGGAGGCGATCACGGACACCTTTCCAATGCGCAGGCTGCTGGTATTGCCCGCGCAGTTCAGCAAGGCAATTTGCGGCAAGTGGTAGCGGCACATCTGAGCCAGCAAAACAATCGCCCAGCTCTTGCAGGGCATGCGCTGGCACAAGCACTGTCATGCAGTGTTGACGACATTGTGGTGGCCACAGCAGACGAAGGCTGCAGATGGCTGGATGTGTAGTGCGTTGGTTTATCTCGCAGCGCCTGAACTGAAAAGTAACCCATAAAAAAACCGCCTTGCGGCGGAAATGAAAAAACCGCCTTGCGGCGGAATTGAAAACCCACCTTGCGGCGGAATTGAAAACCCACCTTGCGGCGGAAATGAAAAAACCGCCTTGCGGCGGTTTTAGTGCACTAAGCCAGAAAAAAATTAAGGCTTGGCAGGCATGGCTGGCATGGCAGCTTTGGCAGCGTCAACAGCTTTTTTGGCTGCATCGCCAGCAGCACCGGCTGCGTCTTTGGCGGCGCCAGCAGCGTCTTTGGCTGCATCTTTGGCGGAGCCAGCGGCGTCCTTGGCGGCGGCCATTGCACCGGTAGCAGCAGATGCTGCGCTGGTGGCCATGGCGGCAGCGCCTGAAGCGGCAGCAGCAGCTGCGTCAGCAGCAGGTGCAGGTGCTGGCACAACAACAACGGTAGGTGCTGGTGCAGGTGCTGGAACCGGAACCACTACAGCGGCTGGCATTTCAACTTTTTTCTCGCCGCAGGCAACGAGGGCGAATGCAGCAACAACGGCTGCCAAAACGAGAGATTTGTTCATTTCACTATCCTTAAAATTAAAAAATAAAAACAATTTCCGGAAATTGTCAAAAATCAAACTGTCAAATCATTGGTAAATCGTTGAAGTGTCAGAAATCAATTGACCAGACAAAGGGACTCGAGCACTTTTGTCCAGCTTCTGATTATAGCCCGGCCAGTCCCGACCGAGCCTGTGCAATGTTGCGTCAAACAAACATCAAAGACCCAGCGTGGTTGCCGCAAAAGCGGGTGAGCTGAGCTTCAGGCAAGCATCAAGCTGCTCTTTCAAGGCCACCCGACGAGCTGGCTCGCTGGTCGATATGCCAGTGCTGCGGGCCAGGTCCAGCCTTCTCAGCATCCAGCCCGGAGCCCACAATGCGCTGGGAAAATCATCTTGCGAAATCGCCGTATTGGCGCGGCAATCCACGATGTGTGACCAGGTTCGGCGCCATACGCCAAAGCGTGCATGCCGGCGCGTCACTTCGTTGTAGTTTTTGGCCAGCATGATGAGCTTGCGCCCTGACATTGACCAGTCATTGAGGCTCTGGGCAACCGCCCGCTCGCCCAGCGGCCAGTCTTCAAACGTGCTATCACTCAAAATAATGCTTTGCCAGCCCTGACCTGCTGCCGCAGCAAAAGCCAGCCGGACAAGCTGCGCAAACTCAGCAGGCCCACCAAAGCGCCCATCCGGCAAGGTAACAGCAGGTGGCGTATTAGTCATTAAACGCTTTCTTGTACAAGATGAATCCAGCCAGCTGCGTGCCAGTCAGACAACAAATCAGCAGCCCCACTGCTGGCCTTTGCCAGCGCTGAATGTGTCAGGCCGCGGGTGTTTGCCAGTGTCCGCATCAATGTTGCGTCAGCACCTTTGGCCCGATAGCTTTCGCCGTTGATGAACACATGGTTGGCGTCATACATCATGCGGGTTTTTGCGTCCAGACGAACACCGAAATCTTCAGCAAGACACCAAGGCTCCAGGGGTTCGTCAAACCAGACACTGGCCTTTTGCGCCGTCATGATTTCACCCAACGCGCAGGCAACACCCAGTGGGTCTGCCATTGCTCTAGCCATCGCAGACTTTGCAAAATCAATGAGCGCATCCGGCAGCTCTGCGGGGTTTGGCGTTGCAGCTTGTTGAGGGTCGCGGTACAGCCTGGGAGCGTGCTCGGCATCTTGGGCAAACTCGGCAAATTTGTTCAGCATTTCAGCGGCCAACTCGCTTTCAACAGGCGCTTTAAAACCAATGGAGTACGTCATGCAGTCAACCGCTTTGCCAGCGGCATCGACCATGGCAACCGCTGTGCCGTCGTGGGCATAGCGTGGCGGCAGATAAAGCATGTCGCCTGCATCCAATACAAATTCTTCTTCTGGCTCAAAATTTTGCAGAATTTTCAGAGGCACGCCGGTCTGTAGCGTCAAATCTTTTTGCCTGCCAATCTGCCAGCGGCGACGGCCACTGGCCTGCAATAAAAACACGTCGTAGCTGTCAAAGTGCGGGCCCACGCCACCGCCGGTAGACGCCAGGGAAATCATCACATCATCAAGCCGCGCATCCGGCACAAACCGGAACTGCTCCAGCAGCTGGTGAACACTGCTGGAGTGCCCGTCCATTGCCTGGAGCAGCAGCGTCCAGCCAGAGCGGTCTCTGGCCGGCATGTTGCGAGCGCTAAAAGGGCCATTTTTCATCTGCCAACTGCCGTTGTTCTTGACAATCAGGCGTGTCTCAACCTCTTCACTCGTGGCCAGCTTGAGCAGTTCGGCCCGGCTTAACAGCGGCTTGAATCCGGGTATGGCGGCGCGCACCAGCAGGGGTTTTTTTTGCCAATGGCGGCGCATGAACTGCGCCGGTGTCAAGCCAGCCAGCAGAGCTAAAGGGTGATCAATATCCATGGGACAATTGTGCGATGAAAATCACACCCCCCTGCGTTGTAGGCCTGACCTGGACATTAAAAGACACTTTGGGCGACGTGCTGGACGATCTGGACGAGCCGGTTGAGTTTTTGGTCGGCGGGCAGGATTTATTGGCAAAAATTGAAGAGCATCTGGCAGGCCACGAGGCGGGCGACAAACTGGCTTTTCAGCTGGAGCCGGAAGAAGCTTTTGGTGACTACGACGAAAGTCTGGTGTTTTTGGAGCAGCGGGTTATCTTCCCGGCCGAGCTGGAAGAAGGCATGACCTACGACGGCGCTGCGCTGCCTGCTGGTGCCAACAGCGACACGCCTGCCGACCACATTTACACCGTGACCGAAATTTACCCCGAACACGTGGTGCTGGACGGCAACCATCCGCTGGCGGGCATTGCGCTCAGGCTTGCCTTGACTGTCGATTCGGTGCGTGCGGCAAGCAGTGCTGAAGCCGAACAAGGCTCCATGGGCACCGGTTTTTTCAAGCTGGAAGCGATGGCCTTGCCAGCACCGGGTGACACCTTGCATTAAGCCTTCCCGCTGCGCTGCGGACAGGCTTCAGGCTTGCTATATATTCAGGAGCTGCCTGCGCGCTTTTTATATAGGCTAAAGGCATAAATTGCTTAAAAATTAACTTTTTTAGTGCTTGTTTCCTATCGACCAACGTGCGCCATCCGCGCATGCGAAAGCACCGATTCTTCAGGCCTTATGGCTTGTAGGCAGCAACTTCCCTGGCCAGGTCGGCAGTTTCTTCGCAGGCAGCGCAAATACTTTTCAGTTTTGCCAGCTGCGCTAGTGCTTTGTCCAGTTGCTTGACCTTCAGATACGCCACGCCTGAATACTCCAGCGCGCCTATGTGCTTTGGATCCAGTGCCAGGGCTTTGTCGTAAGCCGCAAAGGCTTCGTCGTACTTCCCAAGCCAGCGGCTGGAATAGCCCAGCAGGTTATAGCCATCAGCATTTTTGGGATTGTCTGCCACCACTTTTTTAAAGCTGTCAGCAGCAAGGCTCCAGTTTTTGGCCGCAAGAGCCTTTTTGCCAATCGCAAAGTTATCGGCTTTGGCACTTTCTGTGAAGGTAGGTGCAGGCGAAGTATCAGCGGACGAAGCGTTGGTGGCAACACCCAAGCCGAGCAGACGCAAAGCCGCAAAGGTACAAACGAAAAGTTTTTTCACAGGGGAACTCCTTAAAAAGATCATTGAATATGCGCTGCAGCAGCGTGGGTGTAAAGATGCGCCACACGCAAATCGCCGCGAAGCGCGTCTGGCCTGTACGGCTTTCTTGTTGCGTATTGCGTAACCGCTTTCAGTGCGAACCTTTCTTCAACACTGGAATGCCATGTAGCACCAAGCGCGTCCACTCGCGGGTTTTCTTTCCAGGTGGGCCGCCACCGGTCAGGAACCCAGCGGGGCCATTTCTGCCTGGCGCTTTCTACTTCGGAGTGCTGCATGCCACCAGGGTGGGAGAACAAATGCAGATCACGGCGGTTGAAAAGCAAGGGATGCGGCATTTTGGACGCCTCCCCCATCATCCATTCCAGCGAAATGTCCGACAGCCGCGACTCATCTTCCGGGTAGCTCCCGCCAATGTCCGAATGGTTGCCGGCAAACCACAGCTGCTGCATCCATTCTGGTTCGCCAGCAGGTCGCGGCTCTTGAGCCCCTTTAAAACCCCACGGAACCCTGGCGAAGTCGCAACGGGTTTCGTCGATCGCAAGCGCATGCCGCGCAGCGCGCACTCGACAATTCAAATTCATGTTGTAAAAGCCTGACCTCCATTTCGCAAAATGCCTCTGGGTCTGGCCCGGCTGCGGGAAGTCTTTAATGGTCTTGATGCTGGAGAAAAACGTCGTGATAACTGTCCATAAGCCCACCACCGATGCCAACACCAAAAAGGATGGCCAAAAACCAATGCCAAATGCCAGTTGGGCGAATCCGGCAATGGTCACACAGGGCAGAGCAACCATGCCGCCCAGCAGCAAAAACTCCAAGCCCCGCCGCAGTCCCTTTGCTCCCAAGGCAGCCACCGTATCAAAAACGCCGATGAAGTAGGGAACCTCATTGGCCTGCCCCTCAATGTCCGAGCTGTACGCGGCGCGAAACCGTCTCGCCTTCTCCATTCGTTCTGGCTCAAATTTTGTCCGGTCACGGCCAGCTCCGTGCTCATAAACTTCGGCAACTGCCTCTTCAACAATATCTCGAAGGGCCCGGCCGTAGCGCGGCAAAGGTGAGCCGTGCTGACCCGTTGTGGGAATGCCGCACAGACTCAACACGCCGCCCACACAACGAACCGTGTACGCTCCGCGGCTAAAGCCAAACAGGAAAATCCGGTCACCGGGCTCGTAGTGCTTGACGATTGCCTCGTAACAGTCGGCGATATTTGTGCTGATTCCCCGACCTGTCGCAGAGCTGGCCACCTTGCTCAGCAACCGCACTGCACGTAGCGGGACACTGCCTTCGTCCGCTTCAGTGCCCAGGCCCGCATCGTAAAAAGCAATTTGCTGAGCTGGGTCAATCGGACTGTCAGGCCCGGCGCGACAGGCGCGGTACAGCTTGTAAATATTGCTCAGGTGCTGATCCGGACGTACGCCGCCTGCCTGTCCGGTGCCGTCCGAAAAAATCACGATGTTTTTGCTCATAGTGCGCTTGCCTGTTCAATCAACGTTTGCACGGTACTCCCAGGTCAGGGCTCCTGGCAAGCCTGATGCAAACTAACCCCGACGCCTGCGTGGAACCACGGTCAATTGAAAGGTGCTTTTTGCAGGTAGTGCGCCGATGATGGCACTTTGCAACGGCACGTCAAGCAACTGGTCGGCCTGCCAGATTTTGATCTGCGCCAAACCGTCGGGCAGGTCGTCAAACATGGCCATGCCATCTGCGCTAGTTTTTACAGCCCACGGCGATTCGCTGGCAAACACATAGCCCCGCATGGAGCCGTGGATAAAGCAGCCTAAAAGCGTTGCGCCCAGCACGCCTGCCTTGTCCAGTGTGACGTCGCTGGTTTTGGCGGGCTTGCCATCGGTTTTTCCTTCCAGGCGCAGCTCAAAGCCGGCGTTGGTGGTGTTGAACTGGCCCATGCCTGCGGGCGACGAACGCACGTGGTGATCCCACGGGTCATTGTTGATAAAACTTATCCTGGCACCCACCGGCACCAGCGTGACACCGGGGATGAACTGCATTTTTTCCTGGGTCACCACGGCCTGCATCGGCAAAGGCTTTTTTGGCAGAGCTGTTTTGTTGGCTGGCATGATGACGACTACTGCGTCCGGCACGGGTTTGCCGTCTTTGTCGACCACTGCGACTGACAGGCTGCCGGCAGTTGCTGCCATGGCTAACCACGACACGGCGGTAAAAAGCAGGGTTTTTTTCATGATGGCGTTTGAAGTTTTGATTATTTGGGCGTGATGATGTCGCGGTGCATGGGCGCTAATAATGCCAGCATTTCACCCTGTTTGCGAAACGGTATGCCTTTGGCATCCATGGCGTTTTGCAGTATCTCAACCAGTGCATGAAAGTCTGACTTTTTGATGTCAAGGTTGGCATGCGAGCTTTGCATGTCAGCGCCTTTGTAAACGCAAGGCCCGCCAGACAACATGCAGAGCTGGTCAACCAGTTGCTCCTTGACGCGCCGCTGGTCGCTGGGCTTGAAGTGCGGGCCGGTGCGCGCATCCGCCAACAACCGAGACATAAAGTCATCCATCAATGCAACCAGGCCAGGCTTTTCGCCAAAGGCCTTGTATAGCTGGTCGTCTTTGGCCACTATGGTCTGGCCAAACGATGTACTGGCCAGCAGCAGGCTTGATGCAGCGATGGCAAAAGATACAAGCGAGTTTTTCATTTTTATTCCCGAAATGGATTGGTAAAAGTGTGCGGGTTAAATTTAAAACGCCAGTTGGGCAGAAACGTACACGCCTTGCTGCTTGCGACTGGAAGTCGTTGCCGGAACAATCACGCCGAGGTCTACATAAGCCAGCGTCAGCGAGACGTTTTTGGTGGGTGCCCAGGCAATAAAAATGTCTTTCCAGTCTTCAGACCTGAGGCCATTGCCCAGGCCAGCCGCCGCACCGGCTTGTACAAGCCTGTTGCGCATGAAACGGTATTCGGCGCCGACCACGATGTTTTTAGTGACCAGATAAGCCACTGACAATTCAGGTTGCAGGCTGTAGCGGTTTTCATTGCCACCCAGCGTAGCGCCGTAGCCCAGCAAGCCATTTTGATTGGCTTTGGTGGCGCGCAATGTGCCAGTGACCAGCAGGCCAGAGCCTAAAATCAATTTGGTGGCACTGACGTATACATCAACGCCGCTGCGCTTGGCACCCAGGGTTGCCAGGGTTGCGTCCAGCCCGGTGCTGCCGAGTGTTTTGTATTGCAAACCCACTGCGATTTGCGGCATCAAGGTGTCGCTGTCCAGAATCGCATCACCGGCCACCCGTACCTTGGCGCCGATGATGGTCTGCTTTAAATGCAGGCCGGGCAAACCCAATGCGGTCACAGCGCTGCGTGTGTCCAGGTCTTGCTGGGCAATCGACAACTCAAAACGATCATGGATGCCGACCGTGGCCCCAACAATATTCAAGCCATAGTCTTTGGTACCCAGGTGGGACGCATTGGCAGACGCACCGATTTCACCGTCTGTCGCATTGCTGCCAATCACAGCCCAGGGCGTGAGGCCACCACCCGCCGCACCGTCAACGCTGCTGACGCCGCTGGTCAGCAACAGCTTGCCGGTATCAGCCAGGGAACTTGAGCAAAATGTTGCAGTACTGGCTGCTATCAATAAAATAGCGACTGAATTTTTTTTCATTATGGTTTTTGATTTTTGGTTCATGGTTTTTTG
Organism: Polaromonas sp.; assembly: GCA_043754255.1. GTDB lineage: Bacteria > Pseudomonadota > Gammaproteobacteria > Burkholderiales > Burkholderiaceae_C > Polaromonas. The sequence continues at coordinate 9,739 of JAYUVG010000044.1, forward strand.
GCTCGGCAATCAGGATGGGTTGGCTTGTGGCGTCTGGCTTGCAGGACAGGTTGAATACGCACTTCGGGTGCTGGCAGATTCAACTTCTTGGCTGTGACCTGCATATCGGCCAACAAATTGAATCCAAACTGCCACATCCGCTCGTATTGCAATACATGACCCAACCCATTTGCCTGACAACCCTTTTGGTTTTAGTTTGCAATTTGAGCTTTGCGCAAATGGCAAGCGGCCAGCCACGCGACTGGCAAAACCCGCTGTCAGGCAACGCGCAGCGCGGGGCAGCGCTGTACCAAACCCACTGCACGGCCTGCCACAGCGTCGACAGCAACAAAACAGGGCCAGCGCACCGGGGCGTGATGGGCCGGCGCATTGGCAGTCTGCCGGGCTATAAATATTCTGTCGAAATGGCCGCTTCCCGCCTGCGCTGGACACCCCAAACTTTAAACAAGTGGCTGGGCGACCCGGAAGAGCTGGTTGCTGGTCAGCGCATGGGTTTTTCTATCGACGATGCGCAGGAGCGCGGCGACCTGATTGCCTACCTGGCGACGTTGAAATAAGCAATGCCAGCCCATTTGACCTTAAAAAAGCTGATCCTTCAACGCTGCGTCTGCTATGCTTTCAGGAGCTGCTTGCGCGCATATTACGCTGGCTAGAGCATCATTTGATACATAGAATAAGGCATTTTCAGAGTTTTTAGCGAGATTTTCAAGCTTTTCAAGCGTCCCAGCCCGCACGCCCAAAAGCCGCAGTTTTTTGACCAGCGGCACCCGCTTCAGGCACTGCCCCGCCACCTGCCGGATGGTGGTGGCGTCCTGCGTGTAGCCGTCCAGCGTCTGGTCGCGCGTGGCAATTTTGAAGTCGTCATAGCGCAGCTTGATGCCAATGGTTTTGGCCGCATACCCCTTGCGTGCCAGATCGTCTGCCAGTTTGCTGCAAAGCCCGGTAAATATCAGGCCGAGGGCAGCCTTGTCGCGTACCGCGTGCAGGTCACGCTCAAAAGTGGTTTCGCGGCTCATGCTGACCGGCTCGCTGCTGGTGACCACCGGGCGCTCGTCTTTGCCCCAGGCAACCTCGTGCATCCACGCGCCCGTGGCTTTGCCAAAGTGTTTTGTCAACAGTTCAGGCGCAAGCGCTGCCAGTTCGCCAATGGTGTGAATGCCCAAACCCTGCAATTTTTCATCCGCCTTGGGGCCGATGCCATTGATTTTGCGGCAGGCCAGCGGCCAGATTTTGCTTTGCAAGTCTTCGTCATACACAACGGAAATGGCATTGGGCTTGTTGAACTCACTGGCCATTTTTGCCAGCAGTTTGTTGGGTGCTACACCGACCGAACAGGTCAACCCGGTGGCAGCGGTCACTGCTTTTTGAATCAGTCGCGCCAGTACCCTGCCGCCTTCACGCTGACCGCCCGCCACGTCGGTAAAGTCGATATACACCTCATCAACGCCCCGGTCTTCCATCAGCGGAGCAATCTCGATGATGGTGCTTTTAAACAGGCGCGAATATTTGCGCACCTCGTCAAAATCAACCGGCAACACGATGGCCTGTGGGCACAGTTTGGCAGCCTTCATCATGCCCATCGCCGAGCCAACACCAAACTGGCGCGCTGCATAGGTGGCAGTGGTGATAACGCCGCGCCCCACGTAGTCCTTGAGCAGCGGGAAATCCGCCACTGGAATAAAACGCAGCTCACGCCCGGGCTGCTTTGCCAGCAGCGCATCGTCAGCCTTGCGCCTGCCGCCGCCAATCACCACAGGCAGGCCTTTGAGTTGCGGGTAGCGCAGCAGCTCGATCGATGCAAAAAATGCATCCATGTCCAGGTGGGCAATGCGGCGCATGGGCAGTCAGAATGTTGCGCGACTGGCGCTTGGAAAAAGCTTCAGGCGGCTCGACCGAGCGCCGCTGCTATCTGAGGCACAAAAGTTTGCGCTACAAAATCTTCGACCCGAATAAACTCCTGCGTCCAGACTTCGCGCAACCGGGAAGTTTCTGCACGAGAGTATTCGGCCTCTTGCGTGTTGCCCTGCTGAACCTCCAACTGAGGAAAATGGCAAAGCAGCATATCTACCAGCACGCCTACCTTGGTCGCAATACCGGTGCCAATGTTGATATGCGTGTGGGTTGGTGCGGCAAGCGCCAGCTTCAGCACGATTGACGCCACATCGGCCACATGAACAAAGTCCCGCTGCATGCGCCCCAAATTGTTCAGCGTAAACGACGTGCCATGGAGCAGGGCTTGCTCAAGCCGACTGAAAATTGAAAATTTGTCGTTCCCGCCGTAGCTGTTGAAAACCCGCAGGATCTGGTAGTCAATGCCATTGGCGATACAAAACTCGGCAACCAGTTTTTCATTCAGATGTTTGGATATGCCGTTGATGCTGATCGGGCAACACAAGCTGTCCTCGCCAGTTCGCATGTCTTCGCCATAGACTGCGCAGCTGCTTAAAAATACAAATCTTTTAACCCTGCACTTCAGCACTGCCTCCAGCAACACAGCAGTGGACATGACGTTCGAATCCAGCAAGCGGCTGGGTTCCTTGCTGGCCAAGGTACGCAAATCGCTGGCAGCATGCACCACCACATCACACGCAGCAAGCTTGTCGTGCAATTGCGGCCAGTCGCCCCGGCCAACAGGAAGAACCCGCACATCGGCCTGGGCAATGGCCTGGCGACTGAATTCAGCGCCAAAATTGCCTTCAGCGCCTGTGAGAAGAATGTTCATGAATTTTTTCATCAGTAGATGCGGGTGTCTGGATTATCGTGGGGCTTGACGCAGGCAGTTTGCCCACCCAATCAGGCAAGAAAAAACCAGGCAAGCAAGGCAGCAGGAGCTTTAAACTTGACGATGACACACCGGAATATTGAGCCACATGACCAGCCACGCAAACCAGTCTTTGGTGCCGGATTAAGTCCAGTTGACGATGATGATTGACACTCGATATAAGACTGAGGTTTAGTGTTTCAAAACTCAGGCGCTATATATTTAGTAGCTGTTTGCGCGCATTTTACGTGGGCTACAGGCCTGTTTGTATATTAATTTAGTCACTGGATTGCTGCAGTGTCCACATTTTGGTGTATTTCTGATTTAACGCAAGCAGCTCGCCGTGGGTGCCCCGCTCGACAATTTCACCTGCATCCAGCACCAAAATCTCATGCGCATCCACCACGGTTGACAGGCGGTGCGCAATCACCAGTGTGGTTTTGTTTTGCGCAGCCGCACGCAGCTCGGCCTGTATGGCGCGTTCATTGGCTGAATCGAGTGCAGAAGTAGCCTCGTCAAAAATCATCACGGGTGGGTTTTTGAGCAGCGTGCGGGCAATCGCCACGCGCTGCTTTTCACCGCCAGAAAGTTTTAACCCGCGTTCACCGACCATGGTGGCGTAGCCCAGCGGCGTGCTGGCAATGAAGTCATGAATGCGGGCTGACTTGGCAGCTTCTTCAACCTGCGCTCTGGTGGCGCCGGTTTGGCCGTAAGCGATGTTGTATTCAACCGTGTCGTTGAACAGCACGGTGTCTTGCGGCACGATGCCGATCGCTTGCCGGACGCTTTGCTGGGTAACGTGTTTGATGTCTTGCCCGGCGATGGTGATGCTGCCTTGTTGCACGTCATAAAACCTGAACAGTAAACGTGCCAGGGTTGATTTGCCTGCGCCTGATGAGCCGACGACGGCTACTGTTTTGCCGGACGGGATTTCGAAGCTGATGTTTTTCAGGATGGGGCGGGCTGGGTCGTAGGCGAAGCTGACGTTTTGAAATTTGACAGTCGAGTCGAATTCGGGGAGGCCCTGTCTTGCAGACCGCAGACCGGTCAGAGCCCGGTCTTCTTCAAGCTGTTCAGGAGCGCTCAAGCGCTCCTGAAGCTGCAGCTTGAAGCCCCCGCCCTCTCCCAGAGGGAGAGGGAGTAAGTCCAGAGGCAGAAGGAGCAATTCGGGTATTGCCCCCTCGCCCCTCTGGGGAGAGGGCTGGGGTGAGGGGCTAGCGTTGCTGGCAACTCTAAACACCAACGGCAAGGCACCAGGCTCATCCGCAATCTCCCGCTCTTTTTCCATCAGCGTGAACATCTTGTCCAGGTCTGTCAGGCTTTGTTTGATCTCACGGTAAATCACACCCAAAAACCCGAGCGGAATGTACAGCTGAATCATGAACGCGTTGACCATCACCAGGTCGCCCAGGGTCATGCGGCCATCCACCACGCCCTGGGTAGCGCGCCACAGCATGGCGACCAGGCCAATGGCAATGATGAGTTGCTGGCCACTGTTAAGCAGGCTCAGCGTGCGCTGGCTTTTGATCGCGGCCTTGCGGTACTTGGCCAGGTTTTCGTCGTAGCGGTTGGCTTCAAAATTTTCGTTGTTGAAGTACTTGACAGTTTCGTAATTGAGCAGTGAATCAATCGCGCGGCTGTGCGCTGTTGAATCCAGCTCGTTCATTTCTTTTCTGAACTGGGTGCGCCATTCAGTGACCGTGACGGTGAAGGTGATGTAGCAAGCCAGCGCCGCCAGCGTGATCCAGGCAAACCACACATCGAACTTGATTGCCAGAATACTCAGTACCAGGCCCACTTCAATCAACGTAGGAATGATGCTGTACAGCGAGTAAGAAATGAGCGAATGCACGCCGCGCGTGCCACGCTCAATGTCGCGCGTCATGCCGCCGGTTTGCCGCTCCAGATGAAAGCGCAAGCTAAGTGCGTGCAGGTGCCTGAACACCTGCAGCGAAATTTTGCGCGACGCGCCTTCAGTCGCTTTTGAAAACACCAGTTCACGCAACTCTGTAAACAACGATGTTGACAAGCGCAGCAAACCGTAGCCCAGCAGCAGTGCGGCAGGCACTACCAGCAGCGCTTGCGCGTCACCGGGCTTGATGTTCATCGTGTCCACCAGATTTTTAAGCAGCAGCGGCACACCGACGTTGCCAAGCTTGGCAAACAGCATGAAAGTGAGTGCCGCCAGCACGCGCCATTTGTAGTCCCACAGATAGGGAAACAGGCGCTTGAGAGTGTCCCAGTCTGAACGGTGAGCCGCAGCACTTGCAGGCGTAGTGGCAGGTAATACAGGCGAGGAAGCAGAGCCGGGAGCCATGGAACGCATAAACGGGCAAACCTTAAGAGACAATCAAACCTGTTATTTAATTTACTTGCAGATTGTGCCTATGACCACCCAAACAAGTGCCGCCGCTGGTAATTTACCAATCGCAGAGCCAGTGCAATTGCCCACTGACAAAGAGCTGGTGCTTAAAGTCATCACCATGCCAGCCGACAGCAATGTGAATGGCGACATTTTTGGCGGCTGGGTAATGGCACAGGTTGACCTGGCGGGCTCTGTGATTCCGGCGCGAATGGCCCATGGGCGCATTGCTACTGTGGCGGTCAACCAGTTTATTTTCAAGCAGCCTGTCAAGGTGGGTGACCTGCTCAGTTTTTACTCAGAAGTGGAGCGGGTGGGCACCACGTCGATTACGGTCAAGGTCGAGGTGTATGCCCAGCGCCTGCGCCAGCCAGAGCCGATCATCAAAGTCACAGAGGCCAACCTGACCTATGTGGCGATTGATGATTCTGGCAAGCCGCGCAAAATTGACAAAGCACCTGTCAAACCCTGAGCAAACCGGATTCCAAACTTGATAAAAAAGGAAAAAGCACCATGAAACTTACACCGCTGCAGTCACCCGTTGCTGTCGTCACTGGCGGCGCGCGCGGCATTGGGCTGGCTGTTGGCCAGTGGTTTTTGGCCAATGGCTACCGCATTGCATTGGTTGATGTTGATGAAGCTACGCTGGCTGCAACAGCAGCAACCTTGCATGACCCTGAAAAGGTTGTGTGCCTGCCTTGTGATGTGTCGAGCGAGGCCAGCGTGAATGCAGTGATGGCGCAGGTTTATGCAACGTTTAGCCGCATCGATGCGCTGGTCAACAACGCGGGTATTGCTGTCTTCAAACCGATTGGCGACACCACATTTGCTGAATGGCGGTCGGTGCTGTCGGTCAATCTGGACGGAGCATTCTTGTGCACCCAGGCCTGTGCGCCGTACATGCTGAAGAACACAGCACAGGCTGGCAACTCGCGCGGTGCAGTGGTCAACATTGCCTCGATCTCCGGCCTGCGCGCCAGCACGTTGCGCGTGGCTTACGGCACCAGCAAGGCCGCCATCATTGCATTGACCAAGCAGCAAGCCATCGAGCTCGGCAATGCAGGCATTCGCTGCAACGTGGTGGCTCCTGGCCCGGTTGATACTGAAATGTCAAAGCTGGTGCACAGCGTGGCGATACGGTCTGACTACTACGACGCGATTCCGCTAAACCGTTATGGCACGCCGGATGAGATTGCATCGGTGGTTGGCTTTTTATGCAGTGCGGGTGCGAGTTACGTCAACGGGCAGGTGCTGGCGGTAGATGGCGGGTTTGATGCGTCGGGGGTGGGGTTGCCGACGCTGCGCAAGAATGCTATTTAATTTATAGCTGCTTGCGCGCATATTACGGGGGCTATAGCCTTATTTATATATATTTTTGAGTTTTGGGGGCGCTTTTTCTTTACTCCCTTCCCCGCTGGGGGAGGGCAGGGGTGGGGGCAGTGCAGAGACAGTTCTTGCTGCGTAGATGCCCCCATCCCTGCCTCACGTGCAGTCGCCAGAGGCGACAGCTCTTTGGCCTGTCCAAGTCCGCATTAGCGGACTCGGAGCCGCAGGCCGCAGCCCCAGAGGGGGAAGGAGCTTGAACGAAGTCAAGCAGTTAACTCAACCGCCTGCTTGCCTTTGATCCGATGCGATCGCCCGCGAAACACGGCAATGCAATCCGCATTCTGGTTGAACACCATCACGTCGTACACGCCGGTGCTCTTGCTCAGAGTCACTTCACTCGCTCTGGCCGTCAGCACATCGCCTTCAAATGCAGGCGCAACAAAATCAACGCTTAACCCCGACGCAACCGTCAACTCGTTGTACGAATTGCATGCAAAGCCAAAAGCAGAATCGGCCAGCGTGGTGATCATGCCGCCGTGGCACGTCGCAAAGCCGTTCAGCATGTCGGGGCGAACCAGCATTTCAAGATGAGCCGCACCAGGGCTGATGTGGGTCAGCCGCATGCCCATGGCTTTTGATGCCTCGTCTTTGGCCATCATCCCTTTGCCAACGTGCAGCGCCACGGCGTTGGCATTTTCCTGGGCATTCATGTTTTGGCTCTCTTGTCAATCACGCGGCGTGACTTGCCGGTTTGTGTGCGTTCAATTCCGCCTGGTTGCAGCACCGTAACTTTGGCGCTGATGCCGACCAGGTTCTTGATGCGCGATTCAAGCGCTGCCTTGATATTTGCCACTTCAGCGGGAGCCAGATTGGCCGCATATCCTTGCAATTCAGTCAGCACCTCAACCTCATCCAGATGCCCAGTGCGCGTGACCAGCAGCTGGTAAAGCGCCGTCAGCTCCGGGTGGGCCAGCACCAGCTCTTCAATTTGCGTGGGGAACACGTTGACACCGCGAATGATCAGCATGTCGTCAGAGCGGCCCACGATTTTGCCCATGCGTCTGAACGAGCGCGACGTGGGCGGCAAAAGCCGCGTCAAGTCCCGCGTACGGTAACGAATGATGGGAAACGCCTCTTTGGTCAGCGAGGTAAAAACCAGCTCGCCCTCTTCACCATCAGCCACCAGTTCCCCCGTTTCGGGGTTGATGATTTCAGGATAAAAATGGTCTTCCCAAATCACCGGGCCGTCTTTGGATTCAATGCATTCACTCGCCACGCCCGGGCCCATGACTTCAGACAGGCCGTAAATATCCACCGCGTCCATGTCAGCGGCGGCTTCGATGTCGCGGCGCATTGCGTTGGTCCACGGCTCGGCGCCGAAAATGCCAATCTCCAGCGATGATTTTTTAACGTCAAGGCCCAGCCGTGCATATTCTTCAATGATGACCTGCATATACGAAGGCGTGACCATAATGATGCGCGGCTTGAAGTCTTCAATCAGCTGCACCTGCTTTTCAGTTTGCCCGCCCGACATGGGGATGACAGTGCAACCCAAACGCTCGGCGCCGTAATGCGCACCCAGACCACCGGTAAACAAACCATAGCCATACGAGATATGCACCATATCGCCCGCGCGCCCGCCTGCTGCGCGAATTGAGCGGGCCACCAGATCCGCCCAGTTGCTGATGTCATTGGCGGTGTAGCCCACCACCGTGGGTTTGCCAGTCGTGCCTGACGACGCATGAATGCGCGCGACCTGGTTTTGCGGCACTGCAAACATTCCAAACGGGTAATTGGCGCGCAGGTCTTTTTTGGTGGTGAAAGGGAACTTGGCCAGATCCGCCAACACCTTGAAGTCGCTTGGGTGAACGCCTGCCGCGTCAAAAGCCTGGCGGTAGTGCGGCACGTTTTTATAAACGTTTTCCAGCGTGGCTTTCAGGCGCTGTGTTTGCAGCGCTGTGATCTCGTCGCGGCTGGCCTTCTCAATCGGGTCGAGCAAATCGGTGGGGGTGGTGTGAACAGGCATGGGCGTTTAAACGGCTATCGACCCACAAACACCGGCGGGCGTTTGGCAATAAAGGCGCGTACGCCCTCGGCGTAATCCTGGCTGTTGCCAAGTTCGCGCTGCATGACCGCCTCTATATCGAGTTGCGAGTCCAGCGTGTTGGTAGCTGCCTGGTCAATCGCTTCGCGGGTTCGCACATAACCCAAAGTTGGCCCCGCAGCCAGCGTGCGTGCCGTGGTGTTGACCTCTGCTTCAAAATCAGCAGCAGCAACGCATTTGTAAATCAACCCCCATTCAGCTGCCTGGGTTGCAGTCAATTTGTCGCCTAGCAGCGCCAGCCCCATGGCGCGCGCCCGGCCGACCAGCTGCGGCAGCAACCAGGTGCCGCCTGCATCAGGCACCAGGCCCAGCTTGCAGAACGGCTGAATAAAACTGGCAGTTTCAACGGCAATCACGATGTCGCAGGCCAGTGCAATGTTGGCCCCAGCGCCCGCTGCCACGCCGTTTACAGCGCACAGCACGGGCTTGGGCATGGCGCGCAAACGGCGCACCAGCGGGCTGTAAAACGTGTCCACCACATCGCCCACATCTGCTGGCGTACTGGAGCCTGGCTTGGGCGACATGGCTGGGTCGGCCAGGTCTTGCCCGGCGCAGAAGGCACGGCCTGCGCCGGTTAGCACCACGGCGCGCACAGTGTCGTTTTGCGCAGCATCGCCAAGCGCGCTGAACATTTCCAGCATCATCGCGCCCATCAGGCTGTTGAGCTTGTCCGGGCGGTTCAGGGTAAGCGTTGCTACGCCATGGGCGACGCTGTAGTCGATGTATTGGTAGTCATGCATGAATGTGCTCCTGGTCAAAATCAATCAGCAGTTTATTGGACACCGGAAAGCTCTGGCAGCACAGCACAAAGCCGCGGGCGACTTCGTAGTCTTCCAGGGCAAAGTTGTTGTCCATATCGAC
>JAYUVG010000045.1:0-6509 GCA_043754255.1 Polaromonas sp.
TGCTGGAGGCCGAGCAAATTGAAATCACCACCCAGGCCGGCAAGACCCTGCCTGCTGTGGCTGTAGGCTATGACCAGGCCACCGGCTTTGGCCTGATCAAGCCCCTGCTGCCCATACGCGGCATCGCCCCGGTGGCGTTGGGCAGCCTGCAAGACGTGAACCCCGGCGAGCCGCTGATGGCTGCCACTGGCGCCACCGCAGACGGTGACAACGGCGGTGCCAGCCTGACGCAGCTTGTCAGCAAACGCGCGTTTTCAGGCACATGGGAATACCACCTCGACACCGCCTTGTTCACCAGCCCGCCCGTCAGCGCTGGACGGGGCAACCACAGCGGTGCAGCTCTGTTCAACAGTGCAGGCCAGTTGATGGGCATTGGCTCGCTGTTTGTGATGGACGCGTTGGGTGAAAACAAACGCATGCCCGGCAACATGTTTGTACCGATTGATTTGCTCAAACCCATCCTGGCCGAGATGCAGCAATCAGGCAGCACCAAGCAAAGCAACCGCCCCTGGCTGGGGCTGACGTCCAGCGACCAGGGCGGCAGTGTGCGCGTGATGCGGGTGGCAGAGGGCAGCCCGGCAGACGAGGCAGGCTTGACGCCAGGCCTGGTGGTGCAGGCCATCGATGGCGCGCCTGTCACCACACTTGAAGCGTTTTACAAAAAGCTCTGGGCCCACGACGCGCAGGACGACCCGGTCAAACTCACCGTGCGTGATGGTGAAGAAACCAGGATCATCAACATCAAGCCCCAAAACCGTATGCTGAGCCTGAAAAAGCCCGCCGGAATCTGATTTTGGGTGTTTTCAGGCCCTTTTCAGGCATGTTTTAGGCCTCTAGCCCAATGGATTCGGGCGCGAGCAGCTATTACAATAGTAGCACCCTCAATTACCCAAAATCGCCAGCGTTGCCAGCACATCGTCTTTGGTGCGGTAGCGGCCAAAGGCTTTGGTGTCCTGGTCCCGCACGATGGGGAAGGTGTCCATGATGTAAGCAGCGTCGTCAGCGCCTAGCCCGTAAAGCCAGAAAAACAGCGCGTCAAGCGCAGCCAGGCGGGTGCGGCGCTCTTCGTCATTCCACACAAACGGCGGCAACACCTGGCCTGCTGCATCGATATAACCCAGGTCACGCGCAAATGGCGCCATGTCGTGTGCGGTGTAGGTCAGCGCCAGCACTTGCGGGATGACAAAGTCAGCGACTGTGGGATGCGGGTGGTGACCATTCATAAGTTTGTCGGCGCGCATGGCTTGGGCGAAGGCGGCTGGCAGTGGGTCGTTGAAACGGGCTGGGGTGATGACGGGAAGTTGTTCAACGATGTACCAATTAAGGTGAGTACTTTGAGCTTTTTGCCTAGCAATAAAATCGAGGGCAAAAGAGTTTAAATTTGCCAATAACAAAGAAATTTCATCCGCAGTTAAGCTTTCCTTGAGTAAAAGCGGCAAAGTGTTACCTGCTGCGGAGCCCGGAACAATTGCAGCAATCATTGTGCGAACGTCAGTCGCTCTTGCTATGTCGCGAAAGCTCAAGGACCATTCGCTGCGCACGGCAACGGGAACAGACTCAGTTGTCACCCAGTACTGCGGCGCTGCAACAGTATTTGGACTAGATTTTTCAGCAACTGAAAGCAGAGTGCCCAAGGCGGCGTTTTGCAAGTTGTCCTCATTTACGGTCACATTGGCATGTCGGTGGTCGTACTGATGAACCATACGACCAACATACAAAGGCATAACCTCCACGCCCTTTTCGTCGACAAAACGATTTGACGCAATTGGTTTAAAACTTTTCTTTTTTAATTCTTCAGTTTTTAAAAATAAGTGTGAATCGCTTGTCATGTGAAACATGGTCACGTACTTTACAGGCCACATCTTCACGTCAGGCTGCTTGCCTGTGGACTTGCTTTCGACCCCATGCTTGACCAGCACCGGGTGCGTGGCGTACAACTTTAAGGTGATGTCAGCGTCGCGCTGGCTACGAAAGATGGGCGCGGCCCCGGTGTTGGGATTCACGCGCGCAAAGTCTTTGGCCGTAAGCGTGAGCGTTCTGCTCGGGTCGTCCAGCTCTGCCAACTGATGCAGATAAAAAGCACAACGGGTTTGCGCGAAGGTGCGGGACAGCCCGCCAAATAGTAAAGCACAAAACTTGAAGCTGGCATGGACGTCAGGGAAAAACACTTTGCGATTCTCGAAGTCGAACAGCGCGCCCAGTCGCCCCGTACCGCTCAGGCTGCTGAAAAATTCAGACGCCCCTTTGTCAGCTGCAATGCCGCTTGGCGTAAGCAAAGCAATAAGTCCATTGTTTGCTGCCAGTGATTGCGCACGCTCCACAAACAGGCTGTACAAATTCACGTCTCCACCGCCGAGCAGCGGGTAGTCGCCGCTACCCAGCTTGCCGTTACCGACTACGCGGGCGTTTGCCTCGGCACGTGCACACGCCAATTGGTACTGAGCCCACAAGTCAACTGCTGGCGGCGTGTTGTTGCCCGTCTGAGTCATTTGCACGCTTTGCAAAGCAGCAATCATTTTTTTTCGGTCGGCAGCACGGCTCTGCGCTGCAATAGTGGGGCTACGCTCTGAAAACCATTCAACTTCTTGCAGCTTGATACGGTCCCACGGCGGGTTGCCAATGATGGCGTCAAACCCACCCTTTGAGCCTGCGCCAAACACCGTCGGAAAGCTTGTCCACCAATGGAAAAAGGTTTCCTGTGCAGCCAGCGCACGCGCCTTGGCTATTAAATCGTTGGCGGCTTGCGTGGCTGCGTCTTTGCCCACAAGCTTGCCTGCGCTGATAACCGTGACCAGGTTCTGACCTGGCTCCAGCAATTTGACAAGCCCGTCTAGCAGCGGATTAGATTCCTCCTTGGCAGCTTTCAGCAACTTAGGCAACTTGCTGATTTTGTCAACCGGCCAGCCGGGTACCAACCAGCGAAGGGCGCGCCAAAAGTCCAACACGGCGTGAATCGGTGCCACCTGCGCAGCGGCCTCAGTGGCCAGTTGTTTGGACATTTGCGCCTCGGCAATGTCTACATCGGTCAGGTCAGCAACCTGCGCAATGTTTTTGGCAGCCAGAGCCAAGCGGTCAAACTCGCTGCTTAATAGCAGCGCGCCCAGGTTTTGCAGGCCGCGCTGCACGTCTGGCAGCTTTTCCCCATGCAGGCTGTCACCAATTTTGAGGTGGTGATCCAAAAAGCTGAGCGGCGCACCCACGGTAAAGGTGTGCAGCCACAGCGCGGTTTTGGCCAGTTCAACCGCCATGGGGTTTTTGTCAACGCCAAAGATGGTTTTCTTCAAAATCATGCGGCGCACGATATGGCGGTCGTCCAGCTGCGCATCTGTCACGGCCCAACCGTGGTCTTTGGCCGTGGTTTTGATGCTTTTGCGAATGCTGGCCATGCGTTGCAGCACCGGGCTTTGCCATGGGCGGCCAGATTCCACCAGGTGCGCAGCCCAGGGCTGGCCACCCACCAAATGCGTGGCGGTGGTGATGGCCTCCAGCACGCGGTCGGCCAAATAGTCCACCAGCGCCACCAAAAAGTGGCCGCTGCCCATGGCGGGGTCACAAATTTTGAGTTCCAAAATCTGGCTGGCTGGATCCAGCGCATCAATGGTGTCCCAGTCGCCGGGGTTGACCGAGCCTTTTTTACCCGCCTTTTTAATGTGTACTTCAAACGCTTCCATGCGTTCAGTGGCTAACAGGCCGACGGATTCGCGCAAGATCAAACGCACCAAGTCGTCATGTGTGTAGTAACTGCCCGACACCTTGCGCGCAAAGCTGGCCGGGGCAGCAGTGATGCGGTTGACCTCGGGCTTGTCTTTGTAGCTGTCTGCGGCTTGTACTTCGTGAACCAGGCTGTATTCAAGCAGGCGCTCGTAGATACCGCCAAGGTGTGAGACGGACAAGTCGCGGTAGTTGATCCAGCCGCGCAGCACGTCTTCAGTACGGCGCGACAGGGCATCAATGATGGGCGCCAATACTGCGTCTGAAACAGTTGTGCGCTCCAGCAAAGGTGAACGGGCGCGATCAAACAAACCGCCGTTGTAGGCAGGCATACCTACTTCGTCATCGCCTTTATCAATCAACGTAAAAGTGTTTTGAAGAGTTAGCCAAGCCCAACCAACGGTGCGAGAAAACCGCGTCCCCGCATCCACCTTGTCCCGCACTTCTTCGCGCAAGCGCCGCACGCTGTAGGGCGCGTAGCGCGCATCGCGCACCGGCAGCAGGTTGCGGTCTTCGGCGTAAAACAAAAAAAGCAGGCGGTACAGCAGCACCAGTGCAGCTTCGCGCACTTCGTCCAAGTACTCTGCCGTGTACTGCGGGCGTTTGAACTGGCCGTAGCCGACTTCATGCGTTTTGGCGTGCAAGTCGCCACGCGCCAGCGCGTCGGCCAGTTGCGGAAAAATGTCGCTAAAAACGCGTGCGCCCAGGTCTTGCGAGACTTTTTCTTCATACAGCCGGGCTTCGTTCAACGCGTAGGCGTGAAAGGTTCTATTGCTGTTATCCCAAGCTTGCGGCAAAAACGCTTCGCGCTGAAAGAACAAATAAAACAGGCGCAGTGCGTCACCTGGTTTTATTTCGTCCAGCTCATGCTGGATGCCCTGCACGCCAAGCGCAGCGGCCAGGTCAATCTCAAAAAACTCTTCAGCCCGTGACCGGGCGTCTTGCCAATACAGCCGCCATACTGCGCCGTTGGTCAGCATGCCCCATTTGATGGCCCGGTCGGAGGCGACGTCAATCCGGCTCAGGTAGCGCAGCATTTGCGACGACGGCGCGTCGGGGTCAAACGCGTTGCTGACATCACCCCTGTCAGCACTGCGGTCTAGCGGACGCAGCCAGCGCTTGGCCTCCAAGATCGCCAGGCCATGGCGGTAACGGCGGTCGTCTTTGGCCTCAGCCACCGCAAGCGCTTTTTGCTGCGGGTTGGCAAAGAGCAGGCAGTCAGGCACGGCCTCACGGCCTTTGGGGTCGGCGTTGACTTGCGGCAGCGTGTCATCAGCCCAACCGAGTTCTGCCAACACCTTGTTGATGACCAGCTGCTCGGTTTGCGCCTCGTTGATGGTTGATGCGGCGTCTAGCCCGGTAAAAATGCTTTGGAGTGCGCTTTGAAAAGCCGCAAAAGCGGTGTCGCCGAAGTCTTGATACGGCGGCGTGCCCTGCACGCCACGCATCAAAAAGTCTTGGGTGAAAAGTTGCCCTTGCATGGGTGAAATGTGTATAAGCTTGTGAAAGGAGCTGAGCAGTCGCCTGAGTGTAAAGGCGTGCAGAGCGTTTGCTAAAGCAGCTTTGGCACCCCAAAACCGCATGTTGAGCCTGAAAAAGCCCGTCGGGATCTGAATTTGGGTGTTTTTAGGTATGTTTTAGGCATATAGCCCAATAAATACGGGCGCAAAGAGCTCCTGATTTAATAGCTACTGACTGGCTTGTAGCAGTCGAATAAAATCACAGCTACTTATCTGCTCACACAACGGCATCACATGGATGCCGTTTTCTATTCCACTATGACCGACTCTGCTCCTAACCCTACACCCGCAACCCCCGGCCTTGACAGCCTGGCCAAATCGTTTGAACCTGCGGCGATTGAGGCGCACTTTGGCCCGCTGTGGGAGCAAAGCGGCATGTATGAGCCGACGCTTGACGCCAACAAGCCTTCGTTTTCCATCCAGTTGCCGCCGCCGAATGTGACGGGCACGCTGCACATGGGCCATGCGTTTAACCAGACCATCATGGACAGCTTGAGTCGCTACCACCGTATGCGCGGCCACAACACGCTGTGGGTGCCGGGCACCGACCACGCGGGCATTGCGACACAGATTGTGGTGGAGCGCAAGTTGCAGACAGCAGGCCAGACGCGCCATGACCTGGGGCGCAAGAACTTTGTCGCCAAGGTTTGGGAGTGGAAGGAAGAGTCTGGCGCCACCATTACCCAGCAAATGCGCCGCATGGGCGATTCGGTGGCGTGGAAGCATGAGTACTTCACCATGGATCCGAAAATGTCCACCGTGGTCACATCGACGTTTGTAAAGCTGTACGAACAAGGCCTGATTTACCGTGGCAAGCGGCTGGTTAACTGGGACCCGGTTTTAAAGTCAGCGGTGAGCGATCTGGAAGTGGAAAGCGAAGAGCGCGACAGCTTCATGTGGCACATTGAATATCCGTTCAGTGATGGCCCGCAGAATGACGCTGATGGCAACCCGATGCGCGGCATGCACATTGCCACCACTCGGCCTGAAACCATGCTGGCCGACGGCGCACTGGCCGTGCACCCGGACGACGCACGCTACCAGCACCTGATTGGCAAGATGGTTGATTTGCCGCTGTGCGACCGGGCCATACCGGTGATTGCCGACGCATATGTGGACCCGGCTTTTGGCAGCGGCTGCGTGAAGATCACCGGCGCGCATGACTTTAACGACTACCAAGTGGCGCAGCGGCACAACCTGCCACTCATCACTATCTTCACACTCGACGCGAAGATCAATGAAAACGGCCCGGCGCAATACCAGGGCATGGACAGGTAT
>JAYUVG010000046.1:0-26377 GCA_043754255.1 Polaromonas sp.
GGCTGACTTTCAGCACGACGTAGAAACCTGGAGCTAAGTTATGAAAGCGATCATCGAGATAGCACCACGCGGCTCGGTCTTCAGCGCCGCGCGCCATCAATTGAAAGCCGCAGAGGCAAGCCCAGCGTACAGCGCGGACTACGCTTTGAGCTTTGAATCAGCCAAAGCGCTTTTTAAAGAACTGAGCCCTTCACGCATAGACTTGCTGGATGCCCTGCGCAAATGCGGGCCCTGCTCGGTTTATGCGTTGGCAAAAAGCGTGGCGCGCAACTATTCCAACGTGCATGCCGATACAGGAAAACTCGAAGAACACGGTCTGGTCATGCGCACTCCAGATGATTTGGTGTTTGTGCCTTTCGAATCGGTAGAGATTCATTTGGCTTTGTTCAAAAAAGCTGCTTGAGACGACGGCGTTTATTGCGTTCATCGCAACGCTGCGTGATGTGTATTTTTTATGGAGACCAATGCTCCGCGATCCTGGCGACGACATGGTGCCTGAATGCGCTGTGGCCTCCAGGAGCCCGGGCGCTATTAAATCAGGAGCTGCCCGCGCGCATTTAATAAGGGCTAAAGGCCGATTCGATGCCTGAAAACGCCGTTGAAACACCCAAAACCGGCAAAAGCACAGCCCAATCCTGGCCAACCACCTTGCCCCTGCAAGTCAGCGCCACAGCCCAGCTACTAGCCAACGCAACCGCAACCGCAGCCCTGAGCCTGAGTGAAATAGAAGCCAGCTTCAAAGGCAAAGGCCCGTGGAAAAAAGGCCTGCCCCGCATTCTGGAAACACTCGAAGCCCTGGGCCGTGCGCGGCGCAATAACGCCGGACATTGGAGCGCGCTGTGAAAATTAATCCCCATACTGACGCCAAAATGATTATGCTATCCCCTTTTTTTGTACCGGGATAGCTTCATATAATGATTTGATGCGTAAAGACCCAAGCCGTTTGGCTGAACTCCGTCGTCAACTGATTCTTGACACTTCCATTGAAAAGGCTTATGACGACATCACCAAATTGTTGTCTGAAAGCCTTGAAGTTCCCATTGCCATGGTTAACTTCATGGATGTTGATCGAGACTGGTTTAAATCGCGTGTTGGTCTTGCGTTCACCGAATCATCCGCTCATTCCTCATTTTGCGAATCCTTCTTCACCTCCAGCAAGGATGTAATTGTGGTGCCAGACACCCTGCAAAATGAAGCGTTAAGCCGGCATCCACTGGTAACGGGCGAGCCACACGTCCGCTTTTATGCCGCAGCCCGGCTGGTCGTCAATGGTCAGACTTTGGGCACGCTGTGTGCTTACGATGTGCGGCCTCGCCATTTATTGCCCGAGCAGATTGAACACCTCAAGATACTGACGCAGGCAGTGGTTGAACTGGTGCAAAGCCGCAGCAAGGCCAAGTAAGCAGTCATTTATTGCTACCTAATTGGCAGCTGTTTGCACCCGTATTCATTGGGCTAAAGACTGCCTGCTGCGCCGCTGTGTAAATAGTTGCCAGCTTTGCGTGCGCGCAAACTCTGCTGCTTCTTTTTCAGGAACCGCCAGCGGACAAATTGATTGCGGTGCTGCGTGATTTATTGCCTGATATGCGCGTCATTGGAGCTTCCTAACCATAAGGGCTGGGAACAATTCAAGCGAGCGCACACTATCATTGGGTATGCTGAATTTTGAACGGATCGGGCGGTATTTTTGCGCTGTGCTGTTGGCTTTGATGGCTTTCAGCGTGTTGTCATGGAGCTCGTCGGCGCAGGCTGTGCAAAGAGCATTCGCGCCGCGTTTTACGCTTAATGCCGCTGGCGACATCACGATTGCTGCGAACGCCAACACCACGTGCAGTCAAATTGCCAAAGACACTGGGGCGGGTGCTACTTGTACCAATGCGCAGACACTTGGAACACTTGACGAGAGAAACAACGGGCACACGATTGTCAACGTGGACGTGGATGCTGATGCAAGCACTTTTAATTCTTCGCGGGCAAGGCTAAACGTACCTGCGGGCGCTACGGTGGCATTTGCCGGTTTGTACTGGGGTGGCTTTTCTTTGGCCACCAGCCGCAATACCGTTCGGCTGGCCACGCCCATCAGTAGCGGCGTCTACACCACATTGACTGCCAGCGTTGTGGATGACAGCGCTGCCACCGGATCCGCTAGCGCGTATCAGGGTTTTGTCGATGTCACCAGCGCTGTTTCATCCGCCGGTGCAGGCACTTACACCGTTGCCAACATCGCAACCAACGTAGGGGTTATAGAAAACTATTCCGGCTGGAGTCTGGTGGTGGTTTACCGCCTGGCGACGGAGCCTACCAGAAACATGGTGGTGTTTGACGGCTACCAGCGGGTCACGAACGCCGCCATGGTTGACATTTCCCTGAGCGGCTTTACAACCCCGCCGTTTGGCACTGTCACCAGCAAATTGGGCGTTGTGGCTTATGACGGCGACAAGGGATTTTTAGAAGGTACTGCCGGATTGCAGTTTGGCACATCCACCACATCATTGAGCCCCGTTTTTAATACGGTCAATCCACAAAACGATGTGTTTAACAGCACTATCAGCAACCTGGGCGTAAACGTAGGCACGCGCGAGCCCAACTACATCAATACGCTGGGCTTTGATGTGGACATGTTTACGCCCAACACGCAGTTGCCCAATGGCGCAACCACAGCGATCATTCGTGTCAGCTCCAGCAACGAGACCATCGACCTGGGCGTGGTGACGCTGGCCACCAATATTTTTGTACCCAACATCAAAGACTCCTTTGTCAAGACCGTCACCGACATTAACGGCGGCCTGGTGCTGCCGGGCGATGTTCTGGAATACACCATCAGCTTTAGCAATACCGGCAATGACCCGGCCACCCGCACGGTGGTGATAGACATATTGCCACCCAACACCACCTATGTGCCGGGCAGCATCATTTATTCATCTACCAGTTCGGGGCTGCCCACCGGGACTCGTACTGATGCAGTAGGCGACGACATTGCTGAATATGACGCTGTTGCCAACCGGATCACCGCACGTGTTGGCCGTAATGCCACTGCGGCATTGGGCGGGCAAATGAATCCCGGCGACAACCAGACCGTGCGCTACCGGGTCACGGTGAGCGCATTCACCCCCGGCGACACGGTAATTGACAACTTTGCAACCGTCACCTTTCGGGCACTGACGGTAGGCACAGACTTCAGCGACGTTTCAGATGCCAACCTGACCGTACCCGGTGACCAGCCAGCCAGGGTCGTGGTGGCATCGCCTGATCTGGTGGTAGCCAAAACCCACAGTCCGGCAACCTTTTTCCAGCAAAGCCTGTTGCCCGTAACGCCAACTTTTTCGATTGTTGTCAGCAACTCGGGCACAGCGCCGGGTTTTGGCACAGTCACTGTGTCCGAGCTGCTGCCTGCCGGGTTCACCGCACTGTCGGTGGCTGGCACCGGCTGGACCTGTGTGCTGGCCACCGTGCAGTGCACCCGCACAGATGCATTGGCTACAGCCAGCAGTTACCCAACCATCACGCTGGCAGTCACCGCCGCCAACAGCGGCACCTTTACCAACACCGTGACAGTGGCCTGCGCAACCTGCGAAGGCAGCACCCGCACTGCCAACAACCTGGGCACCGACACCGTAGCGGTGCTGCCCACCACAGTGCTGACGATTACAAAAAGCAACGGTGTTGACATACTAGTTGCAGGTCAAACCACGACCTACACCATCACCGTGTCCAACCTTGGCCCATCGGCGGCTGACAATGCGCGCCTGGCAGACCCGGCAACGGCTGGCCTGCAGTGCACCAGCGTGACTTGCAGCTCGTCAACTGCAACTTGTCCGACTGCGCCGATAGCGATTGCCAGCCTGCAAAGCGGCCTTTTGATACCGGCGTTTCCCGCCAATTCAAGTTTGAGCTTTTTGGTGGTGTGCGGCGTTACCGCTACCGGTCAGTAGCGGTAATTGGCAGGTTTCAGGTTTGTGGTGATGCAGATTTGCTATCAAATCAGGAGCTGCTTGCGCTCATTTTATGTGGGGTACAGGCCTATTTGATACTGAAAAACACTGAAAACTGATGTAAAACCGCAACTGCACCAGTTGACTGCGGCTAAACAACCTGCCCCTATAAGCCAGAGCATTTGCCGCAAGGCATGGCTCCTGATGCCGCGCTCGGGTTTGTTCGTTATATTGCGTCTATTGCAACGCTGCGTGATGTGTATTTTTTATGGAGACCAATGCTCCGCGATCCTGGCGACGACATGGTGCCTGAATGCGCTGTGGCCTCTAGCAGTACGCTCATCGTGACGCACAACACCAAAGACTTTCGTCAGGCTGATTCGCTGGGTGTTTCAGCCGTCACGCCAGCCGATTTTTTACAACTGATCAGGAGCCCATCATGACCGCCCTTACTATTCGCCTGCCTAATTCAGTGCATCAGAAAATCAAGGAACTGGCCAAGCGCGACGACGTTTCCGTGAACCAGTTTATTGCCAGTGCCGCTGCTGAAAAAATGGCGTCGTTCATGACGCTGGACTACCTGAAGGCCGAAGCCGAAAAGGTTGGAGCTAAAAGAGGCCAGCGCAGTGATTTTGACCATTACCTGCGCAGCGTGGCAGACGTTCCTGCCGCATCAGGCGATACAACAGACATGTGAATGCTACTGAATCAGGAGCTGCTCGCGCGCTATTTATCTGGGCTACAGCACAGAATAGGCTTATAAAACCAAACTCACGCCTTCCACGCCCTGCCCCGATAAAACGCATGCGCTGCCATCCGCAGCATGGGTTTGTCGCCTGCTGTGTCGCCGTAGGCATGCAGCGTGACACCGTCAAAATCGGCGCCAAATCGCTCGGCCATCCAGGCTTTGAGGCGCAGCACTTTTTGCTCGCCGTGGCAATTGGGCGTTGCCATCCAGCCTGTCAAATGCCCACCCATCACTTCCATTTCAGTGCACAGCAGCGCATCAAAACCCAGTTGCTTTGCGACGCACTTCAAATAAATATCAGGCGATGCGCTGACCATCACGCAGCAGTGGCCGGCTTGCTGGTGCCCGGCCAGTTGCGCCATCGTCCAGGGTTGCAATTGGCCGGGGAAGTCGTGCTCTAACCAGCGGTCAGCCCAGTCATCCATTTGGGCTGTGGTTTTCCCCCTCAAAGCGACCAGCAGCAGCTTTTGCTTGGCAACATGGTTGGGGATCAGCCGCAAGGCAAAGCCCAGCAACCAGGGCGAACACTGAAGCAAAGCCAAAAATAATTTTGGCCAGCCCAAGCCGCGCGCCAAAAACGGCAGCAGCGTATCGCGGTGCGTGAGTGTGCCGTCAAAGTCAAACGCCGCAATAACCAGCGACTTGGTCATGGACACCGGACTTGCCCACAGTAGCGCTCGCAAAACGGGCAGCCTGTCATGGGCAGCCATATGGGGATGTTGTAGAACTGTTTGAAGATATCGCCCAGCACGCCCTGGCGGTAAGCCTGGTAGTTGAATCCGATGCCTTCCACCACATAAAAAGCAACACCGTTTTGCATAACGGTCAGCTTTGAAACCCGCTCAAAGTAAGGCTTGAATGTGTCCAGCTCAGGCGAGCCACCTGTGATGACACGAATCGTTTTGCCGTTGTAAACCGAAAAGTCCACCAGCATGTCGTCTTGCCGCGCATGAAAGCGGCCGACGCCAAACACCGGCATGTACTGGCGCCGCGCAAAGCCGTAGATTGATGCAGCGGTATACGCGTCTGCCATCAACACCACGCCAGGGCTTTCAACCTGCTTCAAAATCTCGGCCGTCTTGTAGCTGCGAATGACTTGTGGGTAAATTTTGGACAGCGGTGATACGTTTTGCCAGGTGTCCAGCGTGGTCAGGTACAGCCCGCCGATTACAGCCACATGCAGACCCGTAAAAACAGCCAGACCCACCGCCGCTGTTTTTAATTTGTCGAGTGGCAGCGCAAACGCCAGCAGCGCAAAACCGAAGGGGTAAAACGACAGCACCCAGTGCAGGCCAATCACTTTTTTGGCAGACAGCAGCGCAAAAAATACCAGCGGCACGACCACCAGACAAGCCAGCAAACGGTGCGCACCGGACTGCTTGCCAACCCGGGCAATAGCGCCGCGATGTTTGAACCCCAGCCACAGCGCAACTGGTGTGATGAGATACGCCATCATGGCCACATACATCAGAGGCTTGCGCCATTCAAACACTGCCCCTTCGTTGCGGTTGTACACATTGAACATGATGTTGGGCCAGCCGTGCGATGCGTTGTAGCCGATGTTGACAGCAGCAAACGGCAGCGAGCAGGCTACCAGCAGCGCCAAGCCAGCCAGCCGGTCGCGCCGGTACAGCGCAAAGTACACGATATACGTCAGGCCCAGCACAGCCGCAAAATATTTGGACAAAAACGCGCAGCCGATGAACACACCTGACAGCGCGTAGAACCCATATGCAGGGCGCGCAGATTGCTCGGCTCGCATCAGGGCAGCCACCGACAACACTGACCAGAAAATCAGCGGTGTGTCGGTGGTGATCAGCATGTTCAGCCAATTCAAAGGCGCCAGCCAGAACAACGCCACAGCCCAGGCCGCGCGGGTTCTGTCAACACCTTTTAGTCCCCACCACAGCGCAGCGCCAATCGCCAAGGGCAGCAACACGACTGGCAGCCGAATCGACCACAGGCTACTCCCCAACGTTGCGCGCATGGCCGCTATCAGCCAGCCAACCATCGGCGGGTGGTCGTAATAACCCCAGTCCGGGTACACACCCCACCAGTAAAAAAACGCTTCGTCTCCGGTGATGGGAAAGGTGCTGGCAACTGTCAGCCTGAGCAGCAGCGAGCCTAATGCTGCCGCTACCAGGCAACTGCTTAACCAACGTGCCGCGTTCACTGCAACTGGCTCCAGAATCGGCTCAGTACAAAAAAGCCAACCCAGCCAATGCCGGTGGCCACAATCCACGGGTCGCGCAGCAAGTCGCGCGCCACGTCTTCACCGCGGCCCCGGTGCACCTGGTAGGTGTAGCGCAGCATGCCAAACACCACCAGCGGCACGGTAAAAGTCAGGCGTTCGCCATGGCGAAGCTGCGACTCCGGACTGATGGCAAACAGGCTGTAAGCCACCAGCGTGGCGGTCATGGTGGTAGCCATCAGCGTGTCGATCAAACCAGGGCTGTAGTGCGCCAGCACAGCGCGCTGGCTGGCAGGCGCCTGAAAAGTTTCGGCCTTGCGTTTGGCAAAGCCCAAAAACAGCGCCACAAACATGCCGGTCAAAAGCAGCCAGTGCGATGGCGCGATGCCGACCGCAACTGTTCCGGCCAGCAGGCGCAGCATAAAGCCGGTGGCGATGATGAAAACGTCCAGCACAGGCACTGTTTTCAGATACAGCGAATAAGCCAGGTTCAGCAGCAGGTAAACGCCCGTCAGGGTAAGCAGAACAATGTTCCCCCAAGCCAGCCACAAGCCAAGCCCAACCAGCAACCCTGCCAGGGCCAATCCAGCCACCGCCGACACCGTACCGCTGGCGAACGGCCGCAGGCGTTTGGTGGGGTGTTGTGCATCGGCCTTGCGATCCAGCCAGTCATTGAGCACATATACCGCACTGGCTGCGCAGCAAAACGCAGCAAACGCCAGTAACACGCTCTGAACGATAGCCCAGTCGCTCCAGAGCTGGCTAAACAGCAGCCCGGCAAATACAAAGCCGTTTTTAAGCCACTGGTGCGGGCGCAAGAGTTTGACTAAAGCTAGAAGGGGGGGCAGCGTCATGGGACAGCGAAGAATGGCAGAGTTGTCATGCTATCGCTAGCATAGCTGACGTAAAGGTTGCCAGCGTTGCAAGCCCCGCCAGCGGTTTGCCAGCCAACTGCTGAAACAGCTAAAATTCCTTACCAATTCGTAAGGAATTTTATGATCGCAACCTTAACCAGCAAAGCGCAAATCACACTTCCAAAAGGCATACGTGAGCTGCTGCAATTAGAACCTGGCGACAAAGTTGACTTCAGGCCGCTGCCTGATGGCCGCATCACGGTTAGCAAAGCCGCCCATGCCAGCCAGGCATCGTTTGCTACTTTGCGCGGGCTGCTGCCCACACCCAAGCGGGCGTACAGCGTTGAAGAAATGAGGCAGGCCGTAGAGGACACAGCCGCAGCGCGTGCTGCAGTCAACAAGCGCGGTGCATAAACATGCTGGCACTTGACACCAACATTTTGGTGCGGCTGGTGACCAATGACGACCCGGTGGCAGCCCAGCGCATACAACTGGCACTGGACGCCGAGCTGGCGGCGGGCAACAAATGCATGGTCGGACACATCGTTTTATGTGAACTGGTTTGGGTATTGCAGCGCCTGTACGGCTACAGCCTGCAGCAGTGCCAGCAAACCATCAGCAGCCTGATAGGTTTTGCAGGGCTGCAATTTGAGGCGTCTTCAGTTGTACTGGTCGCCTACAAGGCCTGGGAAAAGCACGGCGGCGATTGGACTGACCACTTGTTGGGCGCGCAAATGCAATCGCTTGGCTGCGATGCTGTGCTGACACTGGACAAAGCGGCAAGTCGAGCCAGCTCGCATCGCAAACTTTGATTGAGCTCTGATGGATGTGGTCAGGTTTGATTTCACATCCGTTTGTTGGACAAGTAACGTAGTATTTAAACCAGCTCTTTGGGTATAAATCACATATTGAATGCGTTCATGCAAAACGAAATCGCCACCACCAACCTGGTTACCTCGACTGCTGTCAAACCGCTGCAGGCAACCGTGCAAACAATTCGCGGCGCGTGCCCGCATGACTGCCCTGACACCTGCGCGCTGCTGACCACGGTTGAAAACGGCGTAGCCATCAAGGTGCAAGGCAACCCCGACCACCCACAAACCGGCGGCGTGCTGTGCACCAAGGTGTCGCGCTATGCCGAACGCACGCACCACGCTGACCGGTTGCTCACACCCCTCAAACGCAGCGGGCCTAAAGGCTCTGGCCAGTTTGAAGCGGTGCCATGGGACGCTGCGCTTGCAGACATTGCCAGCAAACTTAAAACCATTGCAGCCAAAAATCCGGAGGCGATTGTTCCGTACAGCTACGCGGGCACGATGGGTTTTGTGCAGGGTGAGGCAATGGCGAGCCGGTTTTTTAACCGGCTGGGCGCGTCGTTTCTGGAGCGCACCATTTGCTCATCAGCCGGGGGCGAAGGCATGACGCAAACGCTTGGCGGCAAGGTCGGCATGCGGGTCGAGTTTTTTGCCGAATCAAAACTCATCATCATCTGGGGCAGCAACTCGATTGGCAGCAACCTGCATTTTTGGCGCTATGCGCAGCAGGCCAAACGTGATGGCGCGAAGCTGATTTGCATTGACCCGCGCAAAAGCGAAACCGCTGAAAAATGCCACGAACACATTGCGCTGCTGCCCGGCACCGACGCAGCGCTGGCCCTGGCGGTGATGCATGAGCTGATCACCCATGACTGGCTGGATCATGCCTACATTGAGCAGCATACGGTTGGCTGGCCAGCATTAAAAGCGCGTGCGCTGCTATGGAAACCAGAGCGGGCAGCGTTGGTTTGCGGCGTGCCTGCAGAGCAGATCAAAAGCCTGGCGCGTGACTATGGCCAGTGTTTTTTAAACCAGCAGCCCGCAGCAATCCGGTTGAACTACGGCATGCAGCGGGTCAAGGGCGGTGGCAATGCGACCCGCGCTGTGGCCTGCCTGCCTGCCTTGATCGGCGCATGGCGGCACAGGGCGGGTGGACTGTTGATGAGCTCGTCCGGGCAGTTTCCGGTTAACAAGGCAGCGCTACAGCGGCCTGACTTGCTGGCCGGGCGCACGCCGCGCACGATCAACATGGTCACGATTGGCAACGATTTGCTGCGGGATACATCCGCTGAATTTGGCCCAAAAATTGAAGCACTGATTGTCTACAACAGCAACCCGGTGGCGGTGGCACCCGAGTCTGGCAAGGTGGTGCAGGGCTTTGCGCGTGATGACCTGTTCACCGTCGTGCTGGAGCACTTTCAAACCGACACCGCAGACTATGCCGACTACATATTGCCGGCCACCACGCAGCTGGAGCACTGGGACATTCATGGCTCGTATGGCCACACCGATGTGCTGCTGAACCGCCCGGCCATTGCGCCGCTGGGCCAGGCCAAAACCAATACGCAAATCTTCCGCGACCTGGCTGCGCACATGGGTTACGCCGAGCCGTGTTTTGCGGAGGATGACGAAACGCTGTGCCGTGCGGCCTTTGCGGGCAGTGTTGATTTCAACAAGCTGCTGGCTACGGGCTTTTCAACCTTGAAACTGCCTGAAGCGCCTTTTGCAAACGGCAACTTCACAACGCCGTCAGGCAAGTGTGAATTCTTCAGCCAGCGCCTGGCAGACCGGGGCCTGGACGGCTTGCCCGACCATGTGGCAAACCATGAACCAACAGGTGCTTCCAGCGCCTATCCGCTGGCGATGATTTCGCCACCCGCACGCAATTTTTTAAACTCGACGTTTGTGAATGTGACCAGTCTGCGTAATATTGAAACCGAACCTGTGCTGGAAATTCATGCGGGCGATGCAACGCCGCGCGGCATTACCACCGGTGCAGTGGTCAATGTGTACAACCAGCGCGGCAGCTATCAGGTCAAGGCTGTTGTCTCTGACCGTGCCAGACCAGGCGTCGTCAACGGCCTTGGCATTTGGTGGCGCAAGATGGGCCTGGCTGGCACTAACGTCAATGAGCTGACCAGCCAGCACCTGACCGATCTGGGGCGCGGCCCGGTGTTTTATGACTGCCTGGTGCAGGTCAGCCTGGCATGAAAATTTTCGTCAGTTTTGTGACGGCCCTGCTGCTAAGCGGCTGCAGCACCCTGGGCTATTACTGGCAGTCGGTCAGCGGCCATATGCAGATGGTCAACGCGGCCCGGCCGGTGGCTGAGGTGCTGAGTGACCCGCAAACACCAGGCACTCTAAAAGCAAGGCTGGAGCTTAGCCAGCGCATTCGCCGCTTTGCCGCCACTGACTTGAAGCTGCCCGACAACGCCAGCTACACCCGCTACGCCGACCTGCGGCGCAACGCGGTGGTGTTCAATGTGGTGGCAGCGCCCGAGTTTTCCTTGACGCTTAAAACCTGGTGCTTTGCCATGGTGGGCTGTGTCGGTTACCGCGGTTACTTTGCGCAAGGAGATGCGCAGGCAGAGGCCGAATTGTTAAAGGCCGAGGGGCTTGAAGTCAGTGTGTACGGCGTGCCGGCCTATTCAACGCTGGGCAAACTTGACTGGCTGGGCGGTGACCCGCTGCTCAACACCTTTATCAACTACCCAGAGGGCGAATTGGCGCGGCTGATTTTTCATGAGCTGGCGCACCAGGTGGTTTATGCGGCTGATGACACGATGTTTAACGAGTCGTTTGCTACTGCGGTGGAGCGGCTGGGCAGCGCGGCCTGGCTGACGCTACATGCCAGCCAGGCGACGCGCGATGAGTACGCCGGGTTTAACCTGCGACGCCAGCAGTTCAAGGCGCTGACAGCTTCTACCAGGCGTGATTTAGCCCGTATTTATGCATCAAATATGCCGCTAGCCGACATGAACAGCGCGCAAGCAGCTACTAAATTAATAGCAATGCAAAAGTTTAAGGATGACTACGCAATACTTAAAAAGAGCTGGAGTGACAGCGCACAAGGTGCATTGGTAAACACATCCGGCTACGACGCCTGGGTGGCAAGGGCCAACAACGCCAGCTTTGGCGCGCAAGCTGCGTATGACGAGCTGGTGCCCGGCTTTGAAGCGCTGTTTGAAGCAGAGGGACGCGACTGGCAACGGTTTTATGATGCTGTCAGGCAGCTGGCTGCACTGCCCAAAAACGAACGCCACGAGGCATTAAAAAGAGACATCAGGAAATAAATATGGCCGACATCGACATCACCCGCCAGCACGGCATGACGTTTGGCGAGGCACGCAAAGCCGCCTTCAAATGGGCAGAGCAGGCGGAAGAAAAGTTTGACATGGAATGCACTTATGAAGAGGGCAAAACCGCAGACGTTTGCAGCTTTACCCGGTCTGGTGTTGCAGGCACGCTGCGGGTTGACAAGGACACTTTTGAACTGACGGCCAAGCTGGGTTTTTTACTTGGCGCTTTCAAGGACAAAATTGAAGGCGAAATTGTCAAAAATCTGGACGCACTTATTGCTGGCAAAACGCCTGCTGCAAAAAAGACAGCTACAAAAGAGACTGCTACAAAGAAAGCAGCGGCCAAAAAAGTATGACCACACCAACAACACCAGGCCCGCTGGCTGGCCTCAAAGTCCTTGAACTGGGCCAGCTGATTGCCGGGCCCTTTGCGGCCAAAACACTGGCCGAGTTTGGGGCCGATGTCATCAAGATCGAAACGCCCCAAACCGGTGACCCGTTACGCAAATGGCGCATGCTCAAAGACGGCACCTCAGTCTGGTGGCAGGTGCAGTCGCGTGGCAAGCAGTCAGTGGCGCTTGATTTAAAACAGCCAGAGGCGCAAGACATTGTGCGCAAGCTGGCATTGCAAAGCGATGTGCTGATTGAAAACTTCAGGCCCGGCGCGATGGAAGGCTGGGGTTTAAGCCCTGACGTTTTGCAAGCACTCAACCCGCGCCTCATCATGCTGCGTATCAGCGGCTATGGGCAAACCGGGCCGTACCGCGACCGGCCCGGCATTGGCGTGGTGGCTGAGGCCATGGGCGGCCTGCGCCACCTGACCGCCGAGCCAGGCCGCGTGCCGGTGCGGGTGGGCGTGAGCATTGGCGACACGCTGGCGGCGCTGCATGGGGTGATTGGCATTTTGATGGCGCTTCAGCACCGCAATAGTTCCGGCGTGGGTCAGGTCATTGACGTGGCGCTGTACGAAGCGGTCTTTAACTGCATGGAAAGCCTGCTGCCCGAGTACTCAGCCTTTGGCGCGGTGCGCGGCCCTGGCGGCAGCGCCCTGCCCGGCATTGCGCCTAGCAATGCTTACCTGTGCAGTGACGGCGGCTATGCGCTCATTGCTGGCAACGGAGACAGTATTTACAAGCGCTTGATGAAAACCATCGACCGGGAAGACTTGGGTAATGACCCAGGGTTGAAAGACAACGCAGGCCGTGTGGCGCGGATTGAAGAAATTGACCATGCAATCGGCCAATGGACTTTGCAGCGCAGTGTGACCGAAGTGTTGGCTGCACTTGATGCAGCGGCGGTTCCTGCCGGGCGCATTTACACCGTTGCCGACATTGCAGCCGACCCGCACTATCAGTCGCGCGGCATGCTGCAAAGCGTGCACATGAATGACGGCAGCACACTGACAGTGCCCGGCATTGTGCCCAAGCTGTCGGCCACGCCTGGCAGGCAGGGCCGCAACGCGCCCGAGCTGGGGCGCGACACAGACGAGGTGTTGCGGGGCATTGGTTTGAATGCTGTACAGATTCAGGCGCTCAAGGACAAAGGCATTGTGCAAGGGAGCACACCATGACGCGCCTCTATTTCAACGAAGTCGTCACCCGCGACGGGTTTCAAATGGAGCCCAGTTTTGTACCCACCGATGACAAAGTTGCCCTGATCAATGCGCTGAGTGCCTGCGGCTATGCCAAGATTGAAGTCACCTCATTCGTGTCGCCCAAAGCGATTCCGATGCTGCGCGATGCCGACGAGGTGATGGGCCTCATCCAGCGTTTGCCTGGCGTTGAATACACCGTGCTGGTGCCCAACCTGCGCGGTGCAGAGCGCGCGTTTGAAGCCAAAGCCGATGAGCTGAACCTGGTGATGTCGATGAGTCAGTCGCACAACCAGGCCAATTTGCGGATGACCATGGAACAAAGTTTTGCGGCGCTGATTGAGATCATCAAACGCGCCCAAGGGCTGGCCGCTGTCAATGTCTCGCTGTCGTGCGCTTTTGGCTGCCCGATGGAGGGTGATGTGCCAGAGGCAGTGGTACTGAGCCACGCGCAGCGCTTTGCCGATGCGGGCGTGCGCGGCCTGACGATTTGCGACACCACCGGCATGGCGCACCCGGCGCAGGTTCAGCGCATGGCCGAGCTGTTGCAACAGCGTTTTAAGCAACTGCAGCTGACCATGCATTTTCATAACACCCGCGGTATGGGCCTGGCCAATGTGCTGGCGGCAGCGCAAAGCGGCATCACACGCTTTGATGGGTCACTGGGTGGCCTGGGCGGTTGCCCCTATGCGCCAGGCGCCAGCGGCAATGTATGCAGTGAAGACGCGATTCACATGCTGGACGCGATGGGCTATGACACGGGCATGGACGTTGACAAGCTGTTGGAACTGGCACGCCAGTTGCCACAAATCGTTGGCCATGCAGTACCAGGTCAGGCGGCGAAGGCGGGGCGCATCAGCCAGTTGCATCCTGCTCCGAAAGCGCAACCATGATTGACCACCTGGATCACCTGGTGTTGACAACAGCCAAAGAATTTGAATGCATTGACTTTTACACCCGCGTTTTGGGCATGCAACTTGAAAGCTTTGCTGGCGGTACGCCGCCTGCTGAAAGGCGTGCTTTCAAGTTTGGCAACCAGAAGATCAATCTGCACATCAAAGGCAAAGAGTTTGAGCCCAAAGCGCACCTGCCAGTACCCGGCTCGCAGGACCTGTGCTTTATTGCCAGCACGTCTTTGCAAGAAGTGATGGCAGTGCTTGCAAAGTGCAATTGGCCCATCATTGAAGGGCCTGTGATGCGCACAGGCGCGACGCAGAAAATCCGTTCTGTCTATGTGCGTGATCCGGACTTGAATTTAATTGAAATTTCTGAATTGGAGCAGGCAACATGACAACCCGACCTTCGCTTGTATTTGCATGCGCACACATGGCTGACGAACGCTTGTACGCTGCGCAACTGGCCGTCTTGCAGGCTGACTATGACTGCCATGTTTTTGTATTTCGGGAGCATGACACGATGGGCGGCATGGCCGCTGAGTTGCTCAGCAAGTCGCCTGACAAATTCACGTTGATCGGGCTTTCTCTCGGCGGTTACGTCGCTTTTGAAGTCATCCGCCGCGCGTTGCACCGAATAGAGCGCCTGGTCTTGATTGACACCACCGCGAAACCCGACCACCCCGAGCGCATGCAGGGCCGCTTGAATGATATTGCCAAGGTGCGCAACGGCGGCATTGCAGCGCTGTCGCCCGAACTTCCAGCGCGTTGGCTGCTGCCAGCGCATGCGGTCAAGCCTGATCTGGTCAAGCTGATGGACAGCATGGCGCACAGCGTAGGCGCCAAAGGGCAATACAACCAGCAAACAGCGATGCTGGCCCGACCCGACTCACACAAAGACCTGCAACAGGTCGCTGTACCCACGCTGGTCATGTGCGGCAGACAAGATTTGGTCACGCCCCTGGCTGATCACGAGGCTATCGCCGATTGCATGCCGGGCGCACAGCTGGAGGTGATTGAAGACTGCGGTCATTTATCAACCATCGAGCAGCCGGATGCTGTCAACGCTGTTCTGAAAAAATGGCTGCTGTCTACGGCCTGAGCCAAACCTGGATACCCGCCTACGCGGGTATGACGGAATCTGCTAACCCAACTCAGCAATCAAATCCACATACTGCTGCATCGCGTCGTCGGTTGACGTGCCTTTCAGCTTGGCCCAGGCATCCCATTTGGCGCGCGCCACCATGTCGGTAAAGCCGGGTTTTTTCTCTTCGTTGTCGCCCGTGCTGCCCTGCTTGTACAGCGCGTAAATTTTGAGCAGCGTGGCGTTGTCGGGCCGCTCGCTCAGGTTTTTTGAATCGGCCATGGCTTTGTCAAACGCGGTTTTCAGTGCTGACATGAAGTTGCTCCTTTGAAAATTTGAGGCAATAAATGCTCGGAAAATGCTCGGTATAGCTTGGGGTTAGTCGCGGTATCTTAGCGGCCTGAAACGTTGCAAAATAGCTGGCATACCCCAAGGGGATTAGGCAAAACCGATAAAAACCACAACGAGGCTCCCATGGTCACCCGCATCAAAACCGGCAGAACAATTGCCCAGGACATGGCCACGGACGTTGCTGCCAAAGTGCAAAAAAACGTCAAGCGTGCAGTCGCCGGAACGCTGGGTTTGAGTGGTGAGCGCATGACCAAAGTTGACACTGCCTGGCTGCGGATGGACTGCGATGCCAACCTGATGATGATCATGGGCGTGTGGCAACTGGCCCCCGGCATCAAGCATGCAGCGGTGTGCGAGCGGATTGAAAACACGCTGCTCAAATACAACCGCTTCAAGCAGCGTGTGATGGAGGACGCAGCTGGTGCGACCTGGGTAACCGACCGCAAGTTTGACCTGGCCAGCCATGTGGTGCTGGAGAGTTTGCCCAAAGCTGCCAAGGATGGCGATCAGCAAGCCGCCCTGCAAGACCGCGTGGCCGCACTGGCCACCCAACGGCTGAACCCGAACCGCCCGCTGTGGCAGATGCATTTGATTGAAGACTACACCGGGCCTGATGGCGTGAAAGGCAGCGCGCTGATTGTGCGTATTCACCACTGCATTGCTGATGGAATTGCGCTGATATCGGTCACGATGTCACTGGTCGATGGCGGTGCGCCGCCACCTGAGCGGCGCAAAAAGCATGTGGCAAATGGCGCTGAAGACTGGATCTCTGAAACACTGCTCAAACCCTTTACTGACCTGACGGTGAAGGCACTGGGCGCGGTCGGCGAAGGGGCGTCGCGCTCCCTTGGAATGCTGGACATGCTGAACGACCCGAAAAGCGGGGCTAAAAAAGGATTGGGTATGTCTTTAGACATGGCCCGGGTCATGATGCAAATTGTCAAGGACGGCGCGGCGCTGGCGCTGATGCCGGACGATTCAAAAACGCGCCTCAAAGGCAAGCCCGGCGGCAGTAAAAAAGTTGCCTGGTGCGCGCCGATTCCACTTGATGAAGTCAAGGCCGTCGGCAAAGCCTTGAACTGCTCCATCAACGATGTACTTTTAAGCTGCGTTGCTGGTGCGCTGGGTGAATATTTGAAGTCGCAAGGCGACGATGTCAAGGGCCAGGAAATTCGGGCGATGGTGCCTGTCAATTTGCGGCCGATGGAGCAGGCGTACAAACTGGGCAACCGCTTTGGCCTGGTGCCGCTGGTGCTGCCGATTGGTGTTGAAAACCCGATTGAACGCGTGTACGAAGTGCGCCGCCGCATGGCCGAGCTCAAAGGCAGCTACCAGCCGCTGCTGGCTTTCAGTTTGCTGGCGGTGGCGGGCCTGTTGATCAAGCCGGCTCAGGACATGATGCTTAACTTGTTCGCCAAGAAAACCACTGCGGTGATGACCAATGTGCCCGGCCCCAAAACCAAGCTCAAGTTTTGCGGCAGCACGCTGGAGCAAAGCATGTTCTGGGTGCCGCAGTCGGGCGATGTCGGGCTGGGCGTATCAATTCTCAGCTACGGCGGCGGCGTGCAGTTTGGCGTCATCACCGACAGCGTGCTGTGCCCCGAACCGCAACGCATCATTGACGAGTTTGTGCCTGAGTTTGCCAAACTGTCGGTGGTGACGCTGATGCTGCCCTGGGGAGAGTGAATAGTGGTTTTTATCGATGTTTTAGCCCTCTAGCCGACGTAAATAGCGCGCAAGCAGCTCCTATTTTTATAGCGTTCTGACGTCATTCGTACGGACTTGATGGAGGGCTGGCTCAAACATCCACTAAATCCGTCATTCCCGGCAATAGAGGGAATCCAGTTCGGTGGTGATGTTATTTGCAATTCAAAGACCGGCCTGGATTCCCGCCTTCGCGGGAATGACGAGTTTTGTCAATGCGTCAACACAAAATACAGGTTTGCGAGACAATCCGCGAAGCAAAAAATTGCTGTCCAAACGCCTCAGTCCTGGGGCGTGTGAACCCTTCGCCTCAGTTCCGAGGTGCATCAACCTTCAAGGAAACACCATGACCAAACCCACCAAAATCGTCTACACCGCCCACGCCAGTGCCACCGGCGGCCGTGACGGTCAAGCGGCTTCGAGCGACAAGATGCTGGATGTCAAGCTGAGCACCCCCAAGGAAATGGGCGGCGCAGGCGGCGGTGTCAATCCTGAACAGCTGTTTGCAGCGGGCTACTCGGCCTGCTTTCTGGGTGCGATGAAGTTTGTCGGCGGCCAGGAAAAAATCACCATTCCGGCGGACACCAAAGTGGAAGGCGCTGTTGGCATCGGCCCATTCGGTGCTGGCGCTGCGCCTGAAGGTTTCAACATTGCAGTCGAGTTGAAAATCAGCCTGCCCGGCATGGACAAAGCAGCCGCCCAGGCGCTGGTTGAAAAAACCCACAAGGTGTGCCCGTACTCCAACGCCACGCGCGGCAACATCGATGTGACGCTGACGGTCGTTTAATTTTTCCTTGCATGGCTTGCAGGTTTTAGATAGCCTCAAGCCATGACCCAACTTAATTTTCAGGTTTTAAAAACCGACCTGCACCAAACACGTTTATTAAACATTGAACACGCGCCACTGAAAGCAGGCGAAGTGCGCCTGGCAGTCCAGCGTTTTGCATTGACTGCCAACAACATCACCTACGCCGCATTTGGCGATGCGATGAATTACTGGAAGTTCTTTCCCACGCCCGATGCCGCCTGGGGCAGCATACCGGTGTGGGGTTTTGCCGATGTGCTTGAGTCCGCGTGTGATGGTGTTGCAGCAGGTGATCGTTTTTACGGTTACTACCCGATGGCCAGCCATGTGACGCTGTTACCGACCCGAGTGACGGAGAATGGGTTTTATGACGCAGCGCCGCACCGCGCTGAGCTGCACCCGGTGTACAACCAGTATGTAGCCAGCCGGACTGACCTGCTGTACAGCGCAAACACGGAGGACATTCAGGCGCTGCTCAGGCCGCTGTTTGTCACTTCATTTTTAATCGATGATTTTTTGGCCGACAACGACTTTTTTGGCGCGTCAACACTCATGTTGTCCAGCGCGTCCAGCAAGACGGCGTATGGCACGGCGTTTCAATTGGCTGGGCGCAAAGGTGTTGAGGTGATCGGCCTGACGTCAAAGGCCAACGTGGATTTTTGTGAAAGCCTGGGTTGTTTTCACCGCGTGTTGACGTACGAGCAACTTGACCAGATTGCCAGCAACACACCGTGCACGTACATTGACTTTGCAGGCAACAGCAGCTTGCGCCGCAGCATACACAGCCGGTTTGCAAACCTCAAATACAGCTGCTCGATTGGCGGCACGCATGTGGATCAACTTGGCATGAAAGGCGCAAGCAAAGACATACCTGGCGTGCGGGCTACGCTGTTTTTTGCGCCAGCGCAAATCAAAAAACGCAGCGCCGACTGGGGTGCTGCTGGTTTGCGAGACCGATTGAGCGCAGCCTGGCAGGCATTTACCACGCAAGTGATGCAGCCAGGCGCGCCCTGGCTGGTGGTGCATGAGCACAAGGGCAGTGGCAGTTTTGATGCGGTGTACCAGGAAGTGCTGCGTGGCAGCAGCGACCCGCGTGTCGGGCACATCCTGACATTTTGACTGCCTTTTGATAGCGTTTCAGGCCTCTAGCCCTTGTGAAATGCGCGCAAGCAGCTACTGTTTTAATAGCATTTCATGGATATTGACGTGCCACATGAACGATGTTCAGCGCTGTCACCACAGTTTTCGTCTGCTGGAGAACCACCACGTAATTGGGATGCGCCACCAGCTCCATCGTGCCTGCTTTGCGGCCACGGCGGCGCGGGAAGTTTGGGTCTCCCAAGTTATCGACCTGTTGATGGATGCGCACCTCTAGTGCTAGTGCGGCACTGATGTTGTCCTGACAGATATGCAGCACGATTTCCTCAAGATCCAGCACAAATTGATCGGACTTATCAACTTTTAGTACGGCGCCAGTATTGCTCATGCCGCCCGTTTGCCTTGGAAATTGTTGACACGCGCAATCAATGCCGCACGCCGGGCTTGCACTTCCTCATCAGTCAAAATCCTGT
This sequence comes from Polaromonas sp., assembly GCA_043754255.1. Lineage (GTDB taxonomy): Bacteria > Pseudomonadota > Gammaproteobacteria > Burkholderiales > Burkholderiaceae_C > Polaromonas. Next base: position 19,839 of record JAYUVG010000046.1, read on the forward strand.
TTGTACCGTCTTTTAATCCATCCAGTGACGCTTGCACTTTGGCATGAAACCAGCGGTCGTAGTCGGCATCGTGTTGCGCTGCTTCATGCGCCGCCCGCAAAGCCAGGCTGCGGTCGGGCCGGGCTGTTTTCTCAAGCGCGCTGTCGTCAGGCCGCCACTGGGCCGTGTCAATGCGGCAATCGGTCAAACCAATGCCGCGCAGCACCTGCAGGGCTTTGCGAGGATCCGCAAAGCGGCGCGGCTGGCGGCGCGATGTGACCATCACGGCCTGGCCGCGCTGGGTTTGAACATTGATGACAAACGCCGCACCGTCGCCGCACAATGTGATGCCGACCACCCCGCCTGCCTGCGTGGCGGCTTTGAGCTGCTCAAGGCTGAAGTTTGCGCTGTTGGATGTGCCAACGGATGTGCTGGTGGGTGGCATGGCCTGCTTTCAAGAACGAAAGATGCAATATTAACAGTTGATTCAAATCAGACAACTGTTATTTGATATGTCTTCATATTTGCTGTCTGCATCGCCTGTCAAGTGCTTTTTGGCCTGTATCCCGCATGACATGCGCGTAAGCAGCTACTATTTTTATAGCAAATACACTGGATTGAAAGTAGCCGCGACAATCGGTGCATGAGCCTGTCACCTTCATCATCATCTGCTTCCCCGCCATCAGTCCACGCGTTTGAAGCGCTCACGCCCGATGTGGTGCTGGACGCGCTGGCCAGCATTGGGTTGACGGGCGATGGCCGCTTGATGGCGCTGTCGAGCTATGAGAACCGGGTGTACCAGATCCATCTGGAAAACAGTGTGGGCAAGGCTGGTACGTCGGGTGATGTGGTGGTCGCCAAGTTTTACCGGCCAGAGCGCTGGACAGACGCACAGATTCTGGAGGAGCATTCATTTGCCGATGAGTTGATGGCGGCCGAGGTGCCTGTGGTCGGTGCGCTTCAATTGCACAGCCGCACCCTGCACCACTTCAACGGCTTTGCATTCAGTGTGTCGCCGAGTCGCGGCGGGCGGCGGCCCGAGCTTGAAAGTACCGATGTGCTGGCCTGGATTGGCCGCTTTCTGGCGCGCATCCATACGGTGGGCAGTGCCAAACCATTCACCAGTCGCCCGACGCTCAACCTGCAAACTTTTGGCCATGCATCGCGGGCTGTTTTGCTGACCAATCATTATTTGCCACTGGACATGGAGTCGCGCTGGCTCAAAGCATTCGACGTGGCGATGCAAACCGCCACCGCCGTGTTTGAAAGCGTGGGCGACATCAAAAACATTCGTCTGCATGGCGACTGCCACCCCGGCAATATTTTGTGGACACCCGAAGGCGTGCCAGGCGCAGGCCCGCATTTCGTTGACCTGGACGACGCGCGCACTGGCCCGGCTGTGCAAGACCTGTGGATGCTGCTGTCAGGAGACCGCCCGCAGTGTTTGCAGCAACTCGGCGCGCTAATCGATGGGTACGAAGAGTTTCGGGAGTTTGATCGGCGCGAGCTGGCTTTGATTGAGCCGCTGCGAACTTTAAGGTTGATCCATTACAGCGCCTGGCTGGCACAGCGCTGGCATGACCCGATTTTTCCGATTAACTTTCCGTGGTTTGGCTCCAGTGATTACTGGAAGGGGCAGGCGGACATGCTGGAAGAGCAGACCGAGGCGATGCAGGCCGCGCCGCTGGTGGCCTGAATGGTTATGGCCGCGCCGTTGTTGCAATGCCCTTCCTGCCATGGATTTGACGACCCCAGCAGCAGCTTTTGGCCTACACGCAAGATTTGGTGAGGCTTCAACAATACAGCTTCACAGTAACCGCTTGCAGAGCCAAAAACCTGAGTCTTTGGCCGGCAGCATTTTTAAAGGAATTGTTATGAACTTCATCGTCTGGCTGCTGGTAGGCGGAATCATTGGCTGGATTGCCAGCAAAGTCATGAACACCGATGCCCAGCAAGGTGTTATTTTAAATATCGTGGTGGGCATTGTTGGCGCATTTCTGGGTGGCATGCTGATATCGCCACTGGTGGGCGTGCCTACCATCAACCAAAATGCATTCAGCATTGGTGCCATGCTGGTGTCTCTGGTCGGTGCCGTTATTTTGTTGGCCATCGTCAACCTGTTTCGGCGCGGGAAAGCGCGTTAACAGTTAGTGAGGCACTCAGTTACTGAGCAATCGCGCTGACGCTCAGGTCGCGTGCCAGCTTTTCTTTTAGCTGGTTTACGAGATTTGTCCTGGCGCGGTTAATGTGTTGTTCTGTCAACAACACAGCCTGATCGGCGTTGCCCTGGCTAATTGCCTCGGCAATTGCCTGATGCTCATCCCAGATAGCCGAGCGAATGTTGGCACGGCGATGCACAGCACCCATCACACGCCGCAAGTGCACCCAATACCGGTTGGCGTTTTCTGCAATCAGCACGTTGCCTGAAGCGGCATAAATGGCATTGTGAAACGCAACATCTGCATCGATGATGTGTTTCAGATCATCGCCCCGCGAAGCCAGTCGCCCCTGCGCAATCAGCAATGGGTCAATCACGGCGCGCGCCTGCGCTGCCAGCCGTGCTGCAAGTGCATCAAGTGCACCCCGAATCTCATAGAGCTGACCGACCCAGACAGCATCCAGCGGGGCAACCTGAACTCCCCGGCCCGGCGCGTCTTCAATCAGGCCATCGTTTTTAAGCATTCGCAGTGCCTGCAAAACCGGCGAGCGCGACACATGCAACTGCTCTGCAATCTCCTCTTGCGTGATACGTTCGCCGGGAGCCAAAGAGCCATCGGTAATCGCATCCACCAGGACGTTATAGACGGCCTCAACCAGATCGCTGCGGATGGGGAGTTGAGCAGGTTGCAGGCGCATGGGCGTATCTGATTTAAAAGGCGGTGTACCAGGGCACAGTGTTGTTAGTCAAACATGTCTGGCTGGGTAATGACCAGGTGTTCATAAATAGGCTGGAAATGCAGCCAGCCGATGTACTCGGAGCCCACATGTTCGCGGCTGTAGCGTGCGCGCTCGGGCGTCACCATGACAGGCTTGTGACCTGTGGCCTCGACCAGCAATTGCTGGCGGCAGCAACGCTCAAGCGCAATGAACCAGAAGGCCGCGGCCTCGATGCTGTGGCGGCTGGCAGTCAGCAGGCCGTGGTTTTGGTGGATGGCCGCTTTTACGCCCTTGAACCAGTCACAAACAGCCAGGCCGGCACTTTCTTCAACCGCGACCTGGCCTGCCTCGTCTTTGATCACCACATGGTCTTCAAAGAACGCTGCGGCATCTTGCGAAATCGGATCCAGCGGACGCCCCAGCGCAGCAAAAGCAGTACCGTAAACCGTGTGGGCATGGCACATGGCAATGATGTCCGGGTGCGCCTCATGCACTGCAGCGTGCAGCACAAAACCGGCTCGGTTAAGGGCATGGCGGCCCTCAACAACGCGGCCTTTGTGGTCGGCCAGAATCAGGTTCGACACCTTGACCTGGGCAAAGTGCATGCACATCGGATTGGTCCAGTACAGCTCTGGGTGCTCCGGGTCGCGAATGGTCAAGTGGCCTGCAAATCCGTAGTCCAGGCTTTCCATGGCGAAGGCGCGGCACGCAGCAACCAACCGCTGCTTGCGGTGGGTGCGCTCAGCTTCAAAATTGTCAAACTCCGGAATTTCGGGGTAGATCAGGCCTGTTTGGGTGGGCTGATAGATTGAAATGTTTTTGACTTTGTCGAGCATGGTGGTTTCCGGAAAAAGTAATGAATGTTTTATAGATCAATGACAAGCATTGGGCCTCTAGCCCGTGAAACACAGAGCGTGAGACACCGCGTTTTTTCTTCATCACTGAGGATGTAATCGTTGTGCTCCACCTCGCCTGCAAGGTAGTCAACCTTGCAGGAGCCGCAAAGCCCTGACAGGCATGAAGTAGGCACGCGGTGCCCAGCCAGCTCAATGGCCCGGACGATGGTTTGGTCAGGCAATACCGGCACGGTGATGCCAGTGCGAGCCAGCCGCACTTGAAAGCTCGCATCCGGGATTGTCTTAGGCAGCGAAACAGGTGGCTTGAAATGTTCAAAGTGCACGCTGCCTGATGCCCAGTGCGTGCTGGCATCGGCGCAGGCTTTCATGAAGCCGCCGGGGCCGCAGTAGTACAGGTGTGCGCCGTCTGGTTGTTGCTTGAGCAGATTGGTGATGTTCAGTCCCTGGCCTGGCACGCCGTTGTCGAAATGAAAGTGCAGCCTGTCGGGCGGAACCAGGGCGCGCAGCTCGCGGGCAAAGGCAACGTTGCGCGCAGTGCGGGCACAGTAATGCACTTCAAATGATTTTCCCTGAGCGGTCAGCGTATGCGCCATGGCCTTGATCGGCGTGATGCCGATACCCCCGGCCAGCAGCACGGAATGCGTTGCGCCCGCTGCCAGGGGAAAAGCGTTGCGCGGTGCGCCCACCGTCAGCAGCTCGCCCACGCGCACGCTCTGGTGCATGGCTTTGGACCCGCCCTGTCCGTTGACCTCGCGCAACACTCCCAGCGTCCAGGCAGAGCGGTCGGCTGGGTCTGAAGCCAAAGAATAGGACCGCATCAGGCCACCGGGCAAGTGCACATCGATATGGGCACCGGCTGTCGCTGGCGGTAGCAGGGCTGCATCCGGGTCTACCAGCTCAAAAGCGTGGATGCCATCAGCCTGCAGGCGGATGGCCTCTACCCGCAGCCTCAGCAGCGGAAAAGTGTCTGCCTCAAACTCGCCGATGCCCAGCGGCACAGGAGCGTTCATGCCTGCCGCCGTGCCAGAACTTCCTGCTGCAAGGTTTCCAGCCTGGCCTTCACGAAGCTGTCGCGCTCTGCTCCTTTCAAGCTGTCGGATTCGGTGATGATCGTCACGACCTGGCGCGCCAGGTGGCGGCGCAGGGTGACTTCTTCTTCCTTGGTGCGGCCCACGGGCAAGTCAAACACATTGCCAGAGCAATAACTGTTGGGCTCGCCGCCGCACTCGCGCAGCCAGGCCGCGAATTCTTCTGGACCTGCCTTCGGGTTGGTGCCGCGCACAGCGTCGCGCAGCAGCTTGCGAAACATGTACAGTCCCGCGTCAAATTTGGTCGGATTCTCCAGCGCGTGAATGGCGACCGGGCGCTGGCTGATGATGGCCTCGTAGTCGCCGGGTGCGTACTGGGCGTCTTTGTAGTTGGCGCGGGCGCGGTGGTCACTTGGGATCGGCGGCATGTCTTCCAGCTTGTACTTTCCAAAGCGCTCAGGTCGGCGCAAAGCCACCTGGCCTTCAAGAAAATCAATGGTCTCGTAACCCACCAGGCTCTTGTCGCCAACGCCGCGGGTGTCAATGCCCGGGCCCATGACACGCCAGCCCAACATTTTGGTATTGACGTCGTCCACCGGCACCGTCCAGCGGATCATGTGAAAGCGGCCGAAAAACTTCTTTTTGTAGCCATCTTCCGAGGTGTAGGCATGCAGGCTGAGGTTGGGCAGCACCTGATGTTGCACGCGAATGTACATGTGGCTGTCGTCAGACCGGCGTGCGCCCGAGCAGGCCAGGCCGCGGCCGCCATGAATCGGCACAAACACCATGTCGGGCGGCACTTCCATCGACGCGGCCCCCACTTCGTCAAACGTGGTGCCCTGGTAATGTTCACCAGTGACCTGGCACTTGGCGTGCAGCGCCATGGTGTGGTAGTTGTCTGCCGAGTTGTCCTGCACCTGTAGCCAGTTGCAGTGCTGAAAGTTGCTGTAGGGCACCAGTTCGTCGCCTTCAGCCACGGTGAAATTGCCTTCCCATTCAGGAAAGGGCGGCTCCTGGTCGGGTGGGCCCATGTAGGCAAAAACCAGGCCGTGGTGCTCAATCGTCTTGTAAGCGCCCTGACGAATGGAGCAGCGGTAGCGTTCGCCTTCTTCCTCTTCACCTTCAGGGAACGGCACGCGCAGGCAAGTGCCGTCAACGTCAAAAACCATGCCGTGATAACAGCACGAAATGCCGTGCTGCTGGATCTTGCCGTACTCGAGCGACGCGCCGCGGTGCACGCAGTGGGCGTGCAGCAAACCAATGTGGCCACTGCCATCGCGGAAGCAGACCAGCTCTTCACCCAGGATTTTGAGAAAACGCGGCGTGTCGGTCAGCTCCATCGTCATGCATACCGGATGCCAGAAGCGGCGCATGTATTCACCGGTCGGAGTGCCTGCCCCCACTTCGGTCAGCTCCTTGTCGTGGCCGGGTTCCTTGTTGGTGAAGTAGCCGCCGAAGGGCGTCAGCTTTTTGACGGTGGTGCCGCCGGTGCTGGTGGCTTTTTCAAATTTGTCCTGGAAAGTGGTCATGGTGGGGCTCCTTGTGATGGGTCGGTCGATAAATCCGATGGGTGTCTTCTGAACTCTGTATACAAAGAATAAGAGAATTAAAAAAGACGCGCATTAGGGATTACCCTTTAATGCGGATCGCTTGTGTGTTGGCTAGCGCTTGTTTAGTAAACACCGTATTTTGAATTTTAAATTTTGCAGGTCAAGCGCATTTTTTAATGACCGCGCGGTGGCCTTATCACATCAGACCGACCTCAGTTGTCGCACATGACATGCTGCTTGCCAACATC
>JAYUVG010000047.1:0-16202 GCA_043754255.1 Polaromonas sp.
CGGCCAAAAAAAAGGCTTCTTGCGAAGCCTTTTGTAAATTTTTGGCGGAAGCTGTGTCCCCCTGCATCGAACTTTTGCAGATTTCAACTGAAGTCAGCTGACATCAAATTATCTCTATTTTGCCAATGAAGCTGCATTAAAACCCCCATCAAGCGACTTCATCGATTATCATGCAAGCGCAATAATGTTGTTGGGTAAGATGTAGGGTTGATACAAGCCCTGCCGTATTGAATGTCTAAATGCCAAAAGTAGCCCGTGAGTTGTCCGCTCTTGAAGTGTCCCGGCTAAAAGCGCCGGGTTTAGTTTCAGTGGGCGTGGTTCCGGGGCTTAGTCTTCAAATTTCCCCGACATGCTCACGGTCATGGATTTTGCGCGTGAAGGTCGGCAGCAAGCGCCGTGATATGGGTCTGGGGCAATATCCCGCCGTCACACTTGCCCAGGCACGAGAGAAAGCCCGTCAAGCCCGTGAAGTCATTGATCAAGGACAAGACCCCATATTAAACCGTCAACGTGCTCAGAGCAGGCTCAAAGCGGATCAAGCCAGTGCCGTGACCTTTGAAGCTGCTGCCAGTGCTTTCATGAATGCCAAGTCCCCGGAATGGAGCAATCCAAAACATGCGGCTCAGTGGATAGCCACACTTGCGACTTATGCATATCCCATCATCGGACAAGTGCACGTAGCAGACGTGAAGCAGGCTCACGTGCTCCAAATTCTCGAACCCATATGGGTAACAAAAACAGAAACTGCATCCCGCTTGCGTGGGCGGATTGAAAACGTGTTGGACTGGGCAAAAGCACGGGGCTACCGCTCAGACGAGAACCCGGCTCGTTGGCGCGGACACTTGGACAAGTTGCTTTCAGCCCCGGAAAAAACAACCCGCATCGTTCATCATCCGGCAGTCCCAGTTAACGATGCGGCGGCCTTCTATGCGGCCTTGCATCAAAGAACCGGGATGTCAGCACGCGCTCTTGAGTTTGCTTTGCTTACTGCTGCTCGTTCTGGCGAAGTTCGCCATGCAACATGGCCAGAGCTCGATTTAGATGCGGGGCTGTGGGTCATACCAGCAGAGCGCATGAAAGCGCGAAAGGAGCACCGCGTGCCACTGTCCAAGCAAGCGCTTCAGATTTTGCGTGACTTGCCCCGGCTTGAAGGCTCTGAATTCGTTTTCCCAGCTCCACGGGCAGGCGCACTGTCAGACATGGCTTTAACGGGTGTTATGCGCCGCATGGGGCTTGCATTCGTGCCGCATGGCTTGCGAAGCACGTTTCGGGACTGGACTGCAGAGCGCACCAGCTATCCGCGTGACCTTGCAGAAATGGCATTGGCTCACACTGTGGGAAATAAAGTTGAAGCGGCTTATCGGCGCGGGGACATGCTTGAACGTCGGTCAGCGTTGATGCAAACGTGGGCGGATTTTCTTGCAACCCCAGAAACTAAAGGCAAAAAAGTCCTAACACTGACTAGGCAGGCTGCATGATAGACATCAGCGATGAGGAGCTAGAAACCCTCCGGCAGTTCATATTGCCCGAACTCCGACAGTTTGCGAGTGATGAATTGCGCTCACTTTCTGGTGATGACGATAACCTTCAGCCCGATAACGGGTATCGTCAAAGACGGTTTGATTGGCTTAGAACGTGTCTCATAAATGAAAAATCGTTCCTTCGCGACAGTCACCCAGATGCACTAGCGCTTGAAACATTAAATCAGCTTAGCAAGCTTTTACGCATGGGTCAGGCCGATCAAAAGGCATTAAATATTCTTGCTGATTTCATAGACGACGTTACTATAAAAGCTTGCAAATCCGTTAGTGCGCACAAACAAAATTCGTTAATTGCTTACCGCGTTTTGGGATACAAGGCAAGCGGAAGGACTGATAAGGCGCTTTATCACCTGTGGGCATTGGACGCTTTTGAAGCTGCAACAGACGACGGGGCAAGTCAAGAGTTAGCAGAGCGTGCTGCCTACGATGCTTATTTTGAAATTGAAGGGCGCACCTATGAGACAGACCGTCTAAAGATACAAGAGCGAAATGGCATTGGCCGCAACAAAGCCGAAATCACTATGGACGTTGTAATTCGACCTGCACTACGTGAAGCAAAACTCATCGCTAAAAAGGCGGCGGGCAGACCGAAAAGCTTGTAATTAAATGCCTATCGAATCTCCATAGTTGATTTCCGTTGAATACAACGGGGCTCATTTTGGGAAAAATCCTTTCTACCGCATCAACCGATGTGGAGCAACTGAAAGGAACTTCATGCAAGCGCAACCAACTATCTTTCGCAGGGCACAGCTGCCCAGCATTCTCGGAATTTCAAAATCTACGATTGACCGCCTTCGAAGTGCAGGGGACTTTCCCGCCCCGTTTTTCCTCGGACAACAAGCGTTGGGCTTTCTTCGAACTGAAGTTGAAGAATGGGTGTCTAAGCGTCCAAGGGCGGTGCATTAATCATGCAACTACTTCATTTAGACAAAGACCCCGGTCAAGCCGTGCTGGCGCAAATGAATGTCCTCTACACGTTTGAGACGCAAGCGGGCACTAAAACACACGTAGGCACATATCACGGTGACGAAGTCACACTCACCGTTTACGAATTCGACGAGACCGTAGTTATGCACTTTGCAGACGACTTTCCATTCGGCGGTAGCGTTCACTTTTTCGCAAAGGATGCTGCGCAGGGGCACGCACTATGAATCTCGAAGAAACCGGCAGGGTAGAAAGCACCTCATGGCTTGTCCTTGAAAAGCGCACAGCGCCCATGCTGGCCCTTTTTCGGACAATGGCAATCACTATGCAGGGTGACGCTGCAACTGGGCTTATCGCTCGAATGCAAAGAACGAATGACCCCCTTCAGTTTTACCTGATTCACCTGTTGCTAAACAACCGGGGCATATGCCCTTGTTTGCGATGGCCTGCCCGGCAGGATCATCCGCAGTTCATGTATCTCACCTGGCTTGCGGATGTGCTTTGGGTAGTAAGGCACTGCCCCGGTCACAAACCTTTTTACAAACGTTGGAACGGTTTGTTTGTCTGTGCTCCATTAGGCTGTGCGTGGCATAGAACCGCCCATTGGGTCTACGGTTCAAAGTCAGCTGGCTGCTTTGGGCAGGGTCACTACTTTGCGCAGGGACTGGGGCTGTCTGATGTGCAGCGACAAGACCTTATGACCATGCCCACCACCAAGATGCGTGCGAACAGACGGCTAATTGCAAGGTTGCCTGAATTCAAAGCCGCAATGCTGGAGCAAGCTCAGTCGCATCCCGACAAGTCAGGGGCTCAAACACCGGAAACGGTTGCAGAGCGGCGCGGGGAGATCATGAAAGGCTACCTACTGTCTGGAAGAAGCAAGGTTAAAGGCTGCGCACATCACGCGGCTTTACATGGCAACGGTCTTTCAAGACAAGCCTACACCCGGCAGCTTCAAGCGATTGAGTTTTCGACAGGCCAGCGCCTGCTATGAAGATTACCCAATTGTTGGCTCTTAGGAGCGCCCTCCCCATCTTCCAGATGGGGCATTCAATCGCACCCCCTTCCATCATTGGAGAAAAAGGGGGTGCATGGCAAAAGCCTAAATGGGGGTGCGCCGCTCGAAGCACTCTGCACCCCCTTAAAGCCCCAAACCCTTAGAACAGCTCTATAAGGTTCTATCCCATCATGAGAAATATATTTCAAACCCGAGGAAAAATGTATGCACATCGCAGAAATCGACCCCACTGAACTGAACGACCTTTTAAACACGATGGATGGAAGCCCAAAAAATATAGCGGAATTGATCGCTAAGCTTGAAGGTGAGCTAGTTCAAGCTGCAACGCATCTAGCTACAGCAACACTTTTAACAGCTTTACCGCTAGCTCACGGTCTCACCATTCCCATCAACATTCGTATGCCCGCCGACGTGTTGGCTATTTACAAGGCTGAGGCTGTCAAGCAGGGCGTGGGGTATCAGACATTGATGATCAAAACACTGCAGGAGCAAAGTGCTTTGATCACTCTGGCGTCAAAAACTTCAGGGGTCTGAAATGCGGCATCCTTGCATAAATCTTTGAGTTGTCAACTATGAATCCTATGGCGCCTATCTGACACCACTCATCTAGCGCCGTAGGATTGTCTCTTTTGCACATGGCCTTGGGGCTATCAATAAATCCAATATTTTCAAGCTTAGAGGTCAGCAATAGTTTTCCATCTGGAAGCAATCCACCCGGCGGAATGATGAAAAAAGAAAACTGTGTGATGCAAAGCGCAGCGGTCGCTAGCGTCAAAATAGCAGCCCCTAAAAGTAGTCTTTTCAGGCTTGTTTTCATAGTTGAATTTCCGGCTCTGAAGTTCGAGCTAATAAAAAGTTGGCGATTGGTCTACTCGTAAATTGCCTTACCAGGCAATAAATAAACATGCGAAGAATGTCCAATTCTGTTGTTTCTCAAAGTTCATCACAGACAATAGTAACTCTTTGTTTAATATTGAAAAAAGGTTTACATGAACCGCTTGTTGCTTGCTACCGCCATCGCCGCATCTTTGCTCACGAGCTTGCCTGCTCTAGCCGCTCCACCCACGCGGGCGCAATTTGCAGTCCGCGACATTGAGTGTCAAAAGATGTCAACATTTATGTTGAAGATTCATGAGGAAAAGAAATCTGGGACGGCCCGAAGCGCATTCAAGCCGATAGTTCACAAAGACCCAAGCATGGTCAAGTATTTTGCTGACCAATACGATGCTGTTTACAACAATGACAACAATGCTTTCGATACGGCAATGCTGGCGTATTCAATCTGTCATGATTTCATGGCTAAAAACGACTGATTCGGCTGCGTTGGTGAGTGTTTGCCCGTCCACAGAATGACGGGCAAAATTCGAACGTTATTTGTGACCACCTTGAGTAGGAGGATCACTGATTACGTCAGATCCGTCAAAGGTGTGGTCCAGCATAAGGCAGCACGATTGCCCAAGCAATTTGTTTTAGATGGGCGGAATGATGGGTCGAAACGAAAAATGCGCCGAAAGGCGCATTTTCATTGATGTATTGGCGGAAGCTGTGAGATTCGAACTCACGGAGGACTCGCATCCTCGGCAGTTTTCAAGACTGCTGCATTCAACCGCTCTGCCAAGCTTCCAAGCCCGCTAGTTTAACCTGTGTCGCTCTGGGCATGCACAAGCTCTTGAAAAGGCGGTTTCAAGCCGCTTGCAAGAGCCAGTCACTGAGCTGGGCAGTGCGGTACAAGCCGATGCTTCGGCAAGCGGCAACAGCCTGGACGAGCACTGCCCATGCACTGCGTGCCAGGCTCAATTGCAGCACTCTGGCAGCGAGCAGTGCTTTGTCCATCAAAAGAAAAGGCTGTATCAGTGGTGGTGACCATGGTTGCAGTCAGGCCCATGCACGTGTGGCTGCGCATGCGGCTTGGCAGCAATCGGGATCACGGTTTTGGGTTTTGCTTCAACTTGTGCATGACCGACTGCGCTGTACGCGCCGCCTTCAGGTTCAAACGCTTCACTGACAACATTGACGATCAAATGCATGGCGCGCAGCTGGTCAGCCAGCATAGGGTCAGGCTCAATTTTCAGGTGGTCAGGCTTCAGCTCAATCGGCACTCGGCGGCTGGCCAGATGGTAGGCAGCGCGGGTCAAGTCGAAAGGAGAGCCGTGCGCCGTGCAAGCCGTGATGCGCAGCACCGTTTGCGGCGCGGCAATTACCCTGACCATGCTGCCGTCTTCCGCCACCAACACATCACCACCGCGCACCAGCGTGCCGCGCGGCAGAAAAATGGCGAGTTGTCTACCCAGCGAATCAACAGCATCAAAACGGCTTTTCTGGCGTGTGTCCCAGTCCAGTTCGATGGTGGAGGCGCGTTTGACGAGGACTGGCGCGAGGCCAGCGCCTTTGGGGATGATTTTGGAAATCTGGATCATGCAAGCTGTACTTTTAAATGTGAAAAATGATGGTCAAGCGTCAATACCGGTATTTTGTGCCGGCAAGCGATGGCAGCAATTAATGCGTCGGTCAGTGGCAAGGTCGTACCACTTTCGCGCAGCGTTTGAAGCGTCGTGCCAGCGAATTCCCAATCCAGCTCATGGGTTGCCAGGTTTTCTACTGCTGCAAACACGACACTGAGTTGCTGCTTTTCCTTTTTGGTCTTGGCCCCCTGAAGCAATTCAGCTTTGACGGGTCCACACAGTCTTGCAAGCCCAAGTTGCAGCGCTAATAAAGTCGCATCTGTAACAGTGCTCTGCCTGCCACGAAAAAAATCTATTCAGGCCGACGTGTCGACCAGTACGGGCGACTTCATGAATGTGGGGCGATGTCTAGCGTGTCAAGTTGACGCAATGCACGCCAGTTGTCTTGTAGATCAAGCTTGCCGCGCATTGCAATAACCTGTTTCAACTTTTCTTGCTGCAAGTAGCTTTGCAGTGCCTCACGAATCGCGTCCAAAGGGTTGCTACGACCCGTGATTTTAACCACTTGCGAAATCACGGCATCATCAATTGTTAAAGTAGTTCGCATCAAAGATTCTCTTTATTGCATCAAATTATATTAAATTTGATGCAGTGCAGGTATTCTTGAGTTAATTACCTGAGGTCCAGCGTTGCATACAGCGCCGCCACAGGCACTGTCACCCTAGGTAAAACTGTCTTCAACCCCCAGCTGGGTGGTATGCCACTGGTTTATGTCTTGCCTTTGATAGAGGTCTACCGTTGCGCTGTCTTGCGAGATGATAAGGTACATGCAAATTATGAGCAAAAGTGGCTGTATCCTAAGTAAATAGCGCGCAAGCAGCTATGCTTTTAGTAGCGTGTTTGTTGATGGCCAATTTTTGTTAAACAATTGGCTGATGCACAGTCCAGCAAACTGGCGGTAAAAATCAGTGGCCTGTCTTTTTATCGCGGGGTCAGTTCCATAGCTGGGCTTTCTGGGCTTTATATTGGGTGCAACGCAAAATTTATCGTGCAAAAACAATGGTGCGTCTTTGTATGTCGTTAGCATGTCGTTAGCATGTAACTTTGCTTGCTCCAACAAAGGCCCGTCATGCAATACCGTTCGTTAGGCAACAGCAACCTTCAAGTCTCCGCCCTGTGCCTGGGGACCATGATGTTTGGCGACCAGACCGATGCTGCCCAAGCCGCGCGCATCGTCAGCCATGCGCACGAAAACGGCGTGAACTACATCGACACCGCCGATGTGTACAGCAACGGCGCATCTGAAGTGATGGTTGGCGAATTGATCAAGGCGCAGCGCCACGACTGGGTGCTGGCCACCAAGCTTGGCAACGTCATGTCAGCGCGGCCCAACGAAGGGCACTATTCACGCAGCTGGATGCTGCGCGAAATTGACGCCAGCCTGACCCGCCTGCAAACCAGCCATGTCGATATTTTGTATTTGCACCGCGACTACAACGGCATGAACCTGGAGGAACCCCTGCGCGCACTCGACGCCATGCTGCGCGCGGGCAAGATCCGCTACTGGGGCGTGTCAAATTTTCGGGGCTGGCGCATTGCCGAGCTGGTGCGTTTGGCAAATCAGTTGGGCATGCCCGGCCCGGTGGTGTGCCAGCCCTATTACAACCTGCTGAACCGCATGCCTGAAGTCGAAATACTGCCTGCTTGTGCCCAGTACGGCATTGGCGTCACACCGTACAGCCCGATTGCCAGAGGTGTGCTGACCGGCAAGTATGTGCCGGGTCAGGTGGCTGCTCCTGACAGCCGGGCAGGCCGCGGCGACAAACGCATCATGGACACCGAATTTCGCGCTGAATCGCTGGCAATTGCGCAAACGCTCCAGCAATATGTGGCGGGCAAGGGCATCAACCTCGCGCAATTTGCCTGCGCCTGGGTGCTGGCCAGCCGCTCTGTCAGCTCAGTGATTGCCGGGCCGCGCACGCTGGCTCAGTGGCAGGACTATCTGCCTGCGCTGGACTACGCCATCACACCCGAAGACGAGGCTTTCGTTGACAGCCTGGTCAAGCCCGGCCACCCGTCAACTGCGGGCTACACCGACCCGGCTTATCCGCTGGCTGCGCGTTGAAAACCACAACCGTAGCAGGCGCATTGCTATGTGCTTTTGCCCATAAACTTCACGCTTTATCAGGAGACATTGACATGATCACTTTGCACGGCTTTGCAGTTTCAAACTACTACAACAAGGTCAAACTGGCTTTGCTGGAAAAGGGCATTGCGTTTACCGAGGTGGCTGCGCATCCCATGAAGATGAGCAGCACCGATGTTGCGTCATCACCCATGGGCAAAATCCCGTTCATCACCACGCCGCAAGGCACGCTGTGCGAAAGCCAGGCGATTGTTGACTATCTGGAATCTGCTTACCCCACGCCCGCGCTGCTGCCTGCAGACCCGTTTGCCGCCGCCAAAGTGCGCGAGCTGACCACCTATATTGACCTGCATATTGAGCTGGTGGCGCGCCAGTTGTATCCGCAAGCGTTTTTTGGCAGTGCAGTCAGTGAAGCTACCCAGGCGCGGGTGCGCGCGCAGCTCGAAAAAAACATCGCTGCGCTTAAATCGCTTGTAAAGTTTGCGCCGTATGCAGCAGGCGAAACATTCACCCAGGCCGACTGCGCCGCATTCGCCAGCCTGCCGCTTGTTGGCATGGCTTGCAAGGCTGTCTACGGCGAGGATTTGCTGATGAATGGCGGCGTGGACTACAAGGCGTATATCAAAATGATCAGCGAGCGACCCGCTGCGCAAAAGGTGCTGGCAGATCGCAAGGCAGCTACTGCACCAGCACCAGCGCCATCGCCAGCGCCAGTCCACGCAGGATAAATGCTATTAAAATCGTAGCTACTTGCGCGCTTGATACGTAGGCTAAAGACCTTTTTTATGTTATTTGGCCTGGCTGCCACCACGCTGCTGGCGCTTCATGCCGCCTTTATCTTATTTGCCGTGTTTGGCGGGCTGCTGGTGCGCTGGCGCAGCAGCTGGGTGTGGCTGCATTTGCCCGCCGCTGCGTGGGCTGCCGCGGTCGTTATGGCCGGATGGAATTGCCCCCTCACGCCCTGGGAGCAAGGGTTGCGGCGCGCTGCCGGGCAAGAGGGCTACACAGGCGGTTTTGTTGAGCATTATTTGTTGGCTGCCATCTATCCGGACGGTTTAAACCGCGGTGTACAACTTGCCCTGGGCGTAGGG
This sequence comes from Polaromonas sp., assembly GCA_043754255.1. Taxonomy (GTDB): domain Bacteria; phylum Pseudomonadota; class Gammaproteobacteria; order Burkholderiales; family Burkholderiaceae_C; genus Polaromonas. Next base: position 9,123 of record JAYUVG010000047.1, read on the forward strand.
GTGGTACTGATAAATTTGCTGATTTATGCCTGGGTGTGGCGCGCGGGGCGAGCCAGACGCGAATAGAAATTTCCGGTGTTACCGCGCAAAAGCGCCGTATCCAGTCTTCAGATTTGGCATCCGCATCGATGGTTTTCCGGCTGGAAATCAGATGCGGCTTTTAGGGCCAATGCCGTCATCGAGAGACAAATTCAGGCCATTGTGAAAGGTCGGGTGTTGATTTCTACAAGAGTGAAGTCTGATGCAAAACAGCCGTCTTTTTCAACACCATCGCCCGTCTTTGGAGGTAACCAGATCATGACAAACTCAAGGCAGTGGCATGACAAAACTCAGGTTGCCCCACAGGCTGTCCCAGTCAATGTTTTTGATGTCCTTGGCTTGCACCATATGCACCACGCTCACCATCCATGCACCCGCGTACGGCAGGTTCACTGTTGCGATGCCTTCTGCGGTGGTGGTCGCCCGGATGATGACGGTTTGCCCACTGCGGTTGTGCCAGGCTTTGACGAGCGCCCCTGCCAATGGAATGCCCTCAAAAATAATCTGCACCCGCAGCGCGTCGCCGGGCGTCATCAACAGCGGGTTGTTTAACGGCAGCATTTCAAGTTGCTGACCCGCTTTTTGCGCGTAAATCGCATCCTTCAGGTTTGCTCCGGCAGCTAGAGGTACCGACACCAGCGTCTTGACGAAGCGGCGGTATCGCTCCCTGCCAGGCAGCTTGGCTTGGCCAGCAGCCTCGCGCCGGGTTTTAATAAAGTCCAGTCCTTCTTCATGCAAGTAGGCATGAAAGCTGTCAGCGGGCAAACTGATGGTGTGGGCCTCGCTTTCAAACGCAATCAGGTGCGTGCCAGGGGAGGTCAGCCCAACCCTAAAGTCCGCTGCCGGTGTGGTCGGCAATTGCGGTTTCAGATCAACTGTGCCGCTGGCTGAGTAGTGCCGCAGGCCAGCAGTCTGCTGCCGCGAAACACCCACCACATCACCCTGAAATTGCTCGCCCACCTTCAAGCTGAATCGGGCTGTGTTGCCGGTTGCCAGCGATGCGGAGACGGGCTCAATCCAGAACTCGTGGGCTTGCAGCGGCGAATGCCACAGGCTCAAAATCGGCAATAGAACAACACAGGCAATAGCAGTGCAAGCCTGTTTAAGAAAAACGTGGCAGTGGTTTTTACGTTCGTGCGGCATTTTTTTTGCGATTAAATAGGAATCAAGCAGCCAGTAATTCGCGCTCAGCAGCCTCTATCAACTCTGCAGCCACACCACGGCGTTTAAGCGCATCAATCAATCTGGCTTGAGATGCTGCAGCAAACTGTGCTTCATCGCGGCGCAGGCCTTCGCTCAAGTAAGCTTTCAGCAAAGTCTGATAGCCTGTAAAGCCGCGCTGGGGAGCAATGGTTTTCATCGACTCCACCACATCTACCGGAATGCGCAGTGTGATGGAAGTCATCGGGCGGTCTTTGTCAAGACGGGATTTCAAGCGTTCACTGAGCATAAATCACCTCTTCATTGAGCTCTGCGCGGCGCGCAGAAATGATGCGGATGCAAGTAGCTTCAATTTCAATCAAGTTGATGTATCGCTCACTTTTTAACCTCCAAACGCGGTATCGCATGGCCATCGGCCAGCGAAAGCAGCCCCGCCTTCGCATACACCGCCAGCTTGTCCCGCGTATCCACAATGTCCAGGTTGCGCATCGTCAATTGTCCAATCCTGTCGAGCGGGCTAAACGGTGCGTCTTCGACTTTTTCCATGCTCAAACGCTCAGGCTTGTAGGTCAGGTTTTGTGATTCGGTGTTCAAGATTGAATAGTCATTGCCGCGCCGCAGTTCCAGTGTCACCTCACCCGTGATGGCACTGGCTACCCAGCGCTGGGCACTTTCGCGCAGCATGATGCATTGCGGGTCAAACCAGCGGCCCTGGTACAGCAGTCGGCCGAGTTTTTTGCCGTTCATTCGGTACTGCTCGATCGTGTCTTCGTTGTGAATGCCGGTGATCAAACGCTCGTAGGCAATGAACAGCAGCGCCAGGCCCGGTGCTTCATAAATACCGCGGCTTTTGGCTTCAATGATGCGATTTTCAATCTGGTCGCTCATGCCCAGGCCGTGGCGGCCACCGATGGTGTTGGCGGCCAGAATCAGATCGACCAACGTGTCAAAACGCTTGCCGTTTAAAGCAACCGGTTGGCCTTCTTCAAAGCGCACCGTGACTTCTTCGCGCTTGACTTCGACCTCATCTTTCCAGAAAGCCACGCCCATGATCGGCTTGACAATTTTCATACCGCTTGACAGCAGCTCAAGGTCTTTGGCTTCGTGCGTTGCGCCCAGCAGGTTGCTGTCGGTCGAGTACGCTTTTTCAGCCGACATCTTGTAGCCAAAACCGGCCTGCGTCATAAAGGCCGACATCTCCGAACGGCCACCCAACTCGTCAATAAACAGCTGGTCCAGCCACGGCTTGTAGATTTTCAAATCCGGGTTGGTCAGCAGGCCGTAGCGGTAAAAACGCTCAATGTCATTGCCTTTGAAGGTGCTGCCGTCGCCCCAGATGTTGACGTTGTCTTCACGCATGGCGGCAACCAGCATCGTGCCAGTCACGGCCCGACCCAGCGGCGTGGTGTTGAAGTAGGTCACGCCTGCTGTGGTGATGTGAAACGCACCAGCTTGCAGCGCGGCAATGCCTTCGGTGGCGAGCTGTTTGCGGCAGTCAATCAGCCGCGCTTTTTCAGCGCCATACTCCATTGCCTTGCGCGGAATCTCGTCGTAGTCGGGCTCGTCGGGTTGACCCAGATTGGCGGTGTATGCGTAGGGCACAGCGCCTTTGAGCTTCATCCAGTGCAGGGCGGCGCTGGTGTCTAGCCCGCCTGAAAATGCGATGCCGACTTTTTGCCCGATGGGCAGACTTTGGAGAATGGTTGCCATGTTTGTTTATTGATTTTTGATGATTCGAAGTGGATTATTCGAAGTGGCAGATGTAGTGGTACGGCTCAGTGACTTTGATGTCAAACGACGAGTTGCCAGGTACATTAAATTTTTCACCCGGAATGGACTTGACCCACACATCGGAGCCAGCCAGTTTGTACTCGCAACTGCCGGCCACGCATTCCATGGTTTCTGCCGCACCGGTATTAAAAGTAAGGGTACTGGGCAAAATCACGCCGACTGATTTTTTGGTGCCGTCCAGGTAAGTGACGCCGTGGCTGATGCATTTGCCGTCAAAGTACACATTGGCCTGTGTGGTGACGCTGATGTTGGGGATGTGGGTGGTAGTCATACGGGTTATTTTAAAGGACGGCTTTTCTGGTCGCTGAAGCTTTCGCTGAATCTGTTAACGCGTGCTGCGCGTACTTGATATTGATGGACAATTACTTGTATGACACCTTCGATACCGGACACTGATTTGATCGCCCTGATTGACCGCATTGCATTGGCAGACGAAATAGCACTGAGGCAGCTGTACGAGCTGACCTCATCGAAGCTTTACGGAGTGGCTGTGCGCGTGGTGACCAACCGCGAATGGGCTGAAGACGTTTTGCAGGAAGGCTTCATCAATATCTGGCGCATTGCTGGCGACTACAAGGCCACACTGTCGCCGCCGATGGCCTGGATGGCGCTGGTGGTGCGCAGCCGGGGCCTGGACTTTTTGCGCCGCCGCGCGTCGGACCGCGCTGACCGCATGCAGGAACTGGACGATGTGATTGCTGACACCGTGGCCGGTGATTCGCCCAACCCGATGGATGTGACCCAGGCCAGCGAGCAGGCACGCGCGCTGCACAACTGCCTGAGCCTGCTGGACAACAAACAGCGCGAAGTGGTCAGCCTGGCCTACATGCGTGACATGAGCCATGGCGAGCTGGCCGAGCAGCTCAGGTTGCCGCTGGGCACTGTCAAGACATGGATACGGCGTGGGCTGGCGCAATTGCGCGGCTGTATGGCGGCAGTTGCGTAGAAAGAATATATGAACCTGCTGCAAAACCCGTCACTCGTTGAACAACTGGCTGCCAGTTATGCCCTTGGTACGCTGCGCGGTGGAGCGCGTCGGCGCTTTGAAACGCTCGCAAGAAATCATGCGCCAATTCGTGCCCAAGCCTTGATCTGGCAGGGCCGGATGTCGTCGGTTGCAGAGCTGCAACCACAAACTGCACCCAGTGAAGTGGTCTGGAGGCGGATTGAAAATTTGGTCAAGGCAGACATTGAGTCCAAAGCCATGCAGGCCGCCCGCGCGCCAATAAAACAAGAAAAGGGCTGGTGGAGCAATTTGAACCTCTGGCGAGGCCTGTCGAGCATGGGTGTGGGCGTGGCGGCTGTAGCATTGATGGTGGGCGTTAATCTGAACAGTATCAACGCCAAACTGGGCGGCGAAGTGCAAGAACTGAATGCAAAACTGAGCGCAACGCCTGAAATTCAATACGTTGCCGTGCTGGCAGATGACAAGGCAGCAGCATCCATGCTGGTGACGTTTGACCCGAAAACCCAGCGTTTGACGCTCAAGCGGGTAGGCGGCTTTCAGACCGCAGCTGACAAGTCGCTTCAGCTATGGGCATTGCCCCAGGCCGGTGGTGCCAAATCACTTGGCGTGCTGGGCAATGATGCGGTTATCAAGCTGGCGGCTACCGGCAGCGATGTCGATGTGCCTTTGCTGGCCATCAGCCTGGAGCCTCTGGGGGGCGTGCCGTCCAGTGGAGGGCCGACCGGGCCGGTGTTGCTAAAAGGGGCTTTGATTCAAACAGCGCTTTGAAAAAGTGACAGTTGCTGCATTGCCTACTCTGGGTTCAAAGCTTTAACATCCAGCGAACGTCAGCCCAGGCGCCTAGCGCCAACGGCCATGCCCATGCCCATGACCAAAACCCCGGCTGTAATTGAACTGGATGCTGGGCGCATAGTACGGCTGCTGGTAAGGCCGGGCATAGTAGGGCTGACCGTAATAGCTTGACGATGACTGAACCACGACCGGCGCAATAAACACCGGTTGCTGCACCACATAACCCGGCTGGCCTATGTGCTGTGGGTACTGGGCCGGCGCCTGTTCAATGAACGTCTGTGGCTGTGTCAGCTGCGTGGGAACCTGCTGAAAGCCAGGTTGTACATTGGGCGTCATGGCACCCACCGGCGTGACTTGCAGCCTGACGAAACCGCCCGGATCCTGGGCCATTTGCGTGTTGTATTGCTTGCCCTGGTATTCATACACCACGTTGTAATGGCTGGGCCGGTTTTCGTAAAAAGTCTGGGTATTGCACTGCTGGACGTTTTGCAGTTGACTACCGCCGCCCTCTACCCTGTCCCCAACCATCGCGCCGCCTATCAGGCCAATAAAGGTTGCCAACGCCCGTCCGTTCCCGTTGCCAATAGCATTGCCAGCTGCGCCGCCTGCCACAGCGCCCAACAATGCCCCCCCGCCTGACTTTTGGGCCTCGACAGCGACTTGTTGTGTGTTGCACACCTGGCGCGGCACGGCAACTTGTTGCACCACAGGCGTGCTGGACACCACCCTGGCCAAAATGTCTTGCGCAGATGCACTAAACGCCAACAGGCCGCTGGCAGCGACAGTGGATAAAACAAGAACTTTTTTCATAATGGGCTCCAGATTTCAGGCAATATTTCGTCAGTATGACTGCGCATTGCAGGATTGGTTCATGACTTTACGCAGTAGAAGCTATTTCGCAAAACTTTTGGCATTTGCGGCCCAAACGGCAGCATCAAAACCGGCTGTGACAGCAATCAACGCACCAGTCTCCCATTCGACGACAGGGCGCTTGATGAGACTGGGGTAACTCGACACAAGCGCCAGCATACCGTCTTCGCCAGCAGCTTTGGCCTGCTCTTGAGCACCCAGTTTGCGCCAGGTTGTGCCGTTGCGGTTAACCAGCTTGTCCCAGCCAATGCCCGCTGCCCATAGCGCAAGTTTGCCAGCCGGCACACCCTGCTTTTTAAAGTCATGAAAACCATGAGCCACCCCCTGTGCTACCAGCCAGGAGCGCGCTTTTTTGACGGTGTCGCAATTGGGAATGCCGTAGACGGTGATCATGCAACTTATTTTGCCATAAATGGCTTCAAAAACAGCTGAAATACGTGCCAAATATGCCTCTAGCCCACGTAAAGTGCGCGCAAGCAGCTATTAAAATTATAGCAATAAGATTCTGACAATGCTCCCATGGGTCTGCGGTCACAATATTGTTCAGCATGCAAAACACACCTGAAAACTACGCCACGCTGGCCGAATGGCTGGCCCACGCTGAACGCTTGCACCCCAAAAGCATTGACATGGGCCTGGCAAGGGTCAAGGCCGTGGCCGTGCGCATGGGCTTGAAATTTGACTGCCCCATCATCACGGTGGCCGGTACCAACGGCAAGGGCTCAACCTGCGCCATGCTGGAGGCAATTTTGGGCGAGGCTGGTTACCGCACCGGGGTCTACACATCGCCCCACTTGGTGGACTTTGAAGAGCGCTGCCGGGTGCGCCGGGAGATTGTCAGTGCTACAGATTTAGTAGCTGCTTGCGCGCTTGTTGAGCGGGCTAGAGGCCAAATTGATGCTGAAAATAGCGAAATTTCACTGACCTACTTTGAATTTACCACCCTGGCCATCATGCAACTGCTTATGAACGCCAGGCTTGATGTGGTGATTCTGGAGGTCGGCCTGGGCGGCAGGCTGGATGCGGTGAACATCTTCGACGCAGACTGCGCCATCATCACCAGCGTTGACCTGGACCACATGGAACTGCTGGGCAACACGCGTGAGCTGATCGGGTTTGAGAAAGCCGGCATCATGCGCGCTGGCAAGCCAGTGATCGTGAGCGACCCGATGCCGCCGCAAAGCGTGCTGGATCACGCCAACGCCATTGGCGCTGACTTGTGGAAATTTGGCACCGACTTCAACTTTTCAGGCGACAAACAGCAGTGGAGCTGGGTAGGGCGTGCGGACGTCGGGCCGCCCCAAGGAAGCACAGCCCCCTCGGGGGGCAGCGCAGTACATGAAATGACAAGCGTGGGGGCTAAAACAAATCGCAGGCGTTACGCCGGGCTGGCCTACCCTGCTTTGCGCGGAGCCAATCAGCTGATGAATGCGTCGGGCGCACTGGCTGCATTGACGGCG
>JAYUVG010000048.1:0-12309 GCA_043754255.1 Polaromonas sp.
GGATGATTCTATTGAAATTGCGCTGCGCCGCAAAAAAAATTCGTCCATGCGGGTGGCCATCAATCTGGTCAAGGACGGCAGTGCACAGGCAGCTGTTTCAGCGGGCAACACAGGCGCGCTGATGGCCATTGCCCGCTATGTTCTCAAGACGATGGACGGCATAGACCGGCCCGCCATAGCCACTCAGTTGCCCAATGCCAAAGGCGGTGCAACCACGGTGCTGGACCTGGGCGCAAATGTGGATTGCACAGAAGAACACCTGCTGCAATTTGCAGTCATGGGCTCAGCGCTGGTTGCGGCCATCTCCAACAATCCTTCGCCCAGCGTTGGTTTGCTCAACATTGGGGAAGAAGTCATCAAAGGCAGTGAAGTGATCAAAAAAGCTGGTGAGTTGCTGCGTCATGCGGCCAATTGCGGTGATCCATTCTTTTTTTGAATGCAGTTAACACCGGATAAGCAACGATAGCCGCAAATTTCCATAAAAATTTAAATCACCCAGGTTGGCAGCAGATCGAAGCAGTTCGCCTGCTTTTTTAATCACTTCGCTTCCTTTGATGACTTCTTCACCAATATTGAGCAAACCAACGCTGGGCGACGGATTGTCAGATATTGCCGCAACCAGTGCCGAACCCATCACCGCAAATTGCAGCAGATGCTCTTCAGTGCAATCGACATTTGCACCCAGATCCAGCACCGTGGTTGCGCCGCCTTTGGCGTTGGGCAATTGGGTCGCAATGGCTGGCCGATCAATACCGTCCATCGTTTTGAGCACATAGCGGGCAATGGCCATCAGCGCGCCTGTGTTGCCGGCTGACACAGCAGCCTGAGCACTGCCATCTTTGACCAGATTGACAGCCACCCGCATGGACGAGTTTTTCTTGCGGCGCAGCGCAATTTCAATCGGATCATCCATGCCAACGACTTCGGTGGCTGTAGTGACCTGGCAGCGGGAATGTGCCTGGAGCTGTGCAAACTGGGGATGCTTTTGAAGTACTTCGAGCTGGCCGACAAGCATCAAAAAAGCGGCCGGGTGACTGTCCAGAAATACCAGGCTGGCAGGAACCGTCACTGCGGGCCCAAAGTCTCCACCCATGGCGTCAACGGCTATCCTGATCATACAAAAACAGGCGCAAACACTGGTTTAGATGCTGGTTTGAAAATTGACAAAAGAAAAGCCCGCAGTATCCGTGCGGGCTTATTTTTAAAGCGGTAAATTTACGCTTCAGATTTGGTTTTCAGCACCTTGCGACCACGGTAAAAACCAGTCGGGCTGATGTGATGGCGCAAATGAATCTCGCCTGTGGTGGCCTCCACTGCAATACCCGGAACGTTCAAGGCATTGTGTGAGCGGTGCATGCCGCGCTTGGAAGGTGATTTTTTGTTCTGTTGAACAGCCATGATGAGCTCCTGGGCGTGCAGTGAAAAATAGCCACTGAACGGGTAAAAAGTTGGGAAATTGCGCAATTTAAATTTACGCGAAGCCTTTGATTATAACGCGGATGGGTCAGCACAACCAGTTTCAGGCACCAACAGCCCGCACCCAGTGTTCAACTATTTTTTCTTCAATTGGGCCAGAGCAGCAAAAGGATGGGGCTTTTCAGTAAGGTCGTCCAATATTTCAGTAGCACCGGCACTAAAGCTTGGCAACGCCGGGCATTCGTCATGCATTGGCACCAGCGGCAGCGCCATCAGCAGCTCGTCTTCCAGCAGGCCAGCCAAATCAAATTGCGGCGTCATGACCAGCAGGTCTTCGTCAGACGCATCGTCTTCGGCCATGGCAATGTCTTCAGACGCTACAAACCGATACCACTGGTTTACCTGCAAAGGCACCTGAACATGACCCATGCAGCGTTGGCACGTCATGGCCATGCTGGTCGAAGCCTGAAGATGCAGCCAGGTGTCCTGCTGGCCGGTAGCGCCGGTTCGCAATTCAGCAGTGGCTTGAAGATTTACAACCGAATCAGGTTGTAGACCTCTAGATTCATGGGCAAGACGCTCCAAATTTTGTAGCGGTATGGTTTCGACCAGCGGTTTGCCGCTGGTCGCCAGGACTTGCAGGTTCAGGCTGTGCAGTAAATGCTGTGGCGTCATGCCAGCAGTGTAAGAGAATCACCGCATGACATCTGCCCCTTCCAATACCCGCACCCTGATATTGGGTTCAACCTCCGCTTACCGGCGGGAATTGCTGGCCCGCCTGCACATTCCGTTTGAAGTGGCCGCGCCAGACGTGGATGAAACTCCGCTGGCGGGTGAAGCACCTAAAGCCTTGGCTGAAAGACTGGCGCTGGCCAAGGCAAAGGCAGTAGCCGCAAAGTATCCGCAAGCCATAGTCATTGGCTCAGACCAGGTAGCTGACCTGGATGGCCAGAGCCTGAACAAGCCGGGCACCCACGACAAAGCCGTGGCCCAATTGCGCCAGATGCGTGGCAAAACTGTAATTTTTCAAACTGCGGTAGCGGTGGTGTGCCTCCAAAGTGGTTTTGAGCAGCGCAGCCTGGCAGCCGTGCGGGTTAAGTTTCGTGAGTTAACAGACATTGAAATAGAAAATTATCTGCAAGTTGAAAAGCCATACGACTGCGCAGGCAGCGCCAAAAGCGAAGGACTCGGCATTGCGCTGCTGGAATCGATTGACAGCGACGACCCGACTGCGCTGATTGGCCTGCCACTCATACGCACTTGCCAGATGATTCGCGCGGCTGGTATTGAGTTGCTTTCGAGCCGGGCAGCATGATGGGCACAGAAAAAGGAAAGCTCTACCTGGTTCCTGCACCACTGGACTTTGGTTGCGAGCAACTTGCGTCCATTACGGACGTGATGCCGCTGCAAACTCTACAAGTTGCTGCACGCTTGAGCCACTTTATTTGTGAAAACGCAAAAAGCACCCGAGCGTATTTAAAACGCGTGGGTGAAGTGACGCCACTTGCCCAAACCATTCAAGCGCTACAGATTCAGGAGCTGCCGCGAGAAGTGCATAAAAAGGGCGACCACAGCGGCAACTTCGACGCGCGCCCGCTGTTAAAAGCAGCCTTGGAGGGCCACGATATGGGACTGGTCAGTGAAGCAGGCATGCCGGCGATTGCCGACCCTGGCTCGTCGGTTGTGCGTGCAGCGCACGATCTGGGTGTTGAAGTCGTTGCACTGACGGGCCCGATGTCATTGATGCTGGCACTCGCCAGCAGCGGGCTGAATGGTCAAAATTTTGCTTTTGTTGGCTACCTGCCCCAAGACAGCGGCGAACGCAGTTTGCGCATCAAAACGCTTGAGTCGCTGGCCTTAAAAACCGGCCAGACCCAAATTTTTATTGAAACGCCCTACCGCAACGCAGCTCTGTTGCAGGCGTTGCTGCAAACGCTGCAAGGAAACACAAGACTGGCACTCAGCTGCGGTTTGACACTGGACACTGCCTGGAACAAAAGCGCGACTGCGCAAAAATGGAAGCAGGACAAACCTTTGCCGCCACTAGGGCTGCCAACGGTTTTTTGTATCGGGCGTTGAGGCAGATGATGAATAGCTTCTACTTCTTCCTGCTCGCCATCACTTTTTCAATCAGCGTCACACACCTTGTTCTGGTCTTGGTTATGAATCAATTAGGAATAAAATTTTTTTACGCATTTCTCGTAGGTGCGGGTATATGCTGGTTAGCTTTGTCTTGCATGGTCCTGTCAGGCAGCAGTGTGGAAATGTCAGTCTTAAATGGTGTCAGTTGGGGTCTTCTATTGACCGTAATGAGCACAGTTTTGACAGGCGGTTTGTTCATCCCATATCGATTGATCAAGAATCGATTTACTGGATTCAGGAATGATCCCTAACGAATACCAGGCACCGCCCGCACCGCTTTCATCGCGCCCTCACCCATAGCCGCGCCAAACCGTTTGGCCAAACGCTCAGCCACGTTGTCGCGGCGGGTGTAGTCGATGATGTCTTCCTGTTTGACAATTTCTCTGGCCACAAATTCGAGCGTGCCGAACTTGTCGGCCAGACCCAGATCAATGGCTTGCTGGCCCGTCCAGAACAGGCCGCTGAACATTTCTGGCGTTTCTTTGAGGCGCGTGCCACGGCCAGCTTTGACAATACCAATAAATTGCTGATGAATCTGGTTGAGCATGTCCTGGGCGTATGCGCGCTGCGTGTCGGTCTGCTTGCTGAACGGATCCAAAAAGCCCTTGTTTTCGCCGGCTGTCAACAGCCGGCGCTCCACGCCCAGCTTGTCCATCAGGCCGGTAAAACCGAAGCCGTCCATCAGCACGCCAATACTGCCGACGATGCTGGCCTTGTCAACAAAAATCTGATCGGCCGCCACGGCGATGTAGTACGCCGCTGAGGCACAGGTTTCTTCCACCACCGCGTAAACGGGCTTGTTGTGTTTGGCTTTCAGGCGGCGGATTTCGTCGTTCATCATGCCGGCCTGTACCGGGCTGCCGCCTGGAGAATTGATCAGCAGCACCACCGCTTTGGCGCCGTCGTCTTCAAACGCGGCTTTGAGCGCAGCGTTGATGAACTCAGCGCTGGCGTCTGAGCCGGCAGCGATCTCGCCCTTTATTTCAATCACCGCAGTGTGGGCTGTGTTGGCACTTGCTGTTGGCGCGTCGCGGTACATGACCATCCATATCAACGCCACAAAAAACAGCAACCACGACAACCGTACAAAAGTTTTCCAGCGACGTGTGGCTCTTTGCTCGTTCAAAGAGGCAAAAGCCAGCTTTTCAAGGGTCTTGCGCTCCCAGCCGGGGGTGTCTGTCGGGTTGACTTCGGATTTCTTTTTCGCTATTAAATCAGGAGCTGTTTGCGCGCTATTTGCCTGGGCTAGAGCCTCATTTGTATCATTATTCTTGCCATTTACGGTGTCAAAGGCAGGCTTGTCAGAATCCGGGAGCTTGTTTTCAGTCATCACAGTAGTTTATGTTTTTATCAAAAGGCCAGCGGTTGAAGGTTGTAAGCGGTTTGCCAGTAAACGACGCTGCCGTTATCGACAAGCGTGATTTTGACCAGCCCACCATGACACGGCCCGCCCGCACACTGCCCCGTATCTGGCCGGTAACTTGCACCATGGCTGGCACACAGCAGCCATTGCCCGGTCGCATCAAACACACGGTTGGGTTGCCAGTCGAGCTCCATCGCTACATGCGTGCAGCGGTTCAGATAGGCATGTGGCTGGCCATTGAAGCGGACTGCAAATGCACGGCAGGTTTGGCCTGCATAGACCACATCAAACGGCACGGCCTGGCCCGCGTCAAGCAGGTCGCCAGAGTTGCAGAGGATTTGCAAGTCGTCCACCACCACCATCATCCGTTTTCAAGCAGCCAGTCGTGCATGTCCTGCACGCTGTGGGCGATGTGCAGCGGCTTCAAAGCTGCAAAAGCGCCAGGCTCATGCGCGCCGTAGCTCACGCCCAGACTGGGGCAGCCCGCGTTCACTGCCATCTGCAAATCATGCGTCGTGTCGCCCACCATCAGCGTGCGCTGGGGCAATGTGCCCAGCTCGGCCATCAGCTCATGCAGCATTTTCGGGTCGGGCTTGCCAGCGGTTTTATCGGCGGTACGCGACGCATCAAACACGCCTTTGAGCTGCACCGATTGCAGCGCCTCGTCCAGCCCAATGCGTGACTTACCAGTGGCTACCGCCAGCAAATAACCGCGGGCCTTCAAGCCAGCTAACAGCGGCAATACGCCCTCAAACAAACTCAGATCATCCGCATGCAACTGATAGTGATGGCGATAACGCTCGCTTAAAAGCGGATATTTTTCTTGCGGAACATCGGGGGCGGCATGGGCCAGCGCCTGCCCCAAGCCCAGGCCAATGACATAAGCGGCAGCCTCGTCAGTCGGCACGGTGCCGCCTACGTCTCTGACCGCTGCCTGAATGCAGCGCACGATGATCTGGGTCGAGTCAAACAGCGTGCCGTCCCAGTCGAAGGCAATCAGGTCAAAGTGACGGTTGGCATTGGGAATAAACATGCCTCGATTATCGGGGGACATTGGCGCGCATGGTCTGCTTTCAGGACAGTTTTCGCCATGCATCCCAAAGCTGTAAGGCAATGCCGAATGCCAGTGCAACTGCGGTAGCAATACGAACTGTTAACGACTGGTTTTTAAACTGATGCCATCCCAGGCGGGAGACGCTGACCAGATTTTTCTGCGGCAACCTGGACAGCAGTACTTTGTCAAGCAGCACCTGGTCAAACAAGCAGATTTTCGTTTTAGACAAACCCGCAGATTGGGCGTAAGCCACTGCCTGGCGGCCTACCAAAACCTGAAAAGGTGAGGCCAACACGTCAACCAGTGGGGCACTGCCTATTTGCTTTGCGCCCTTGACCAACTCAACATGAAACTCAAACACTTTTAAGCCAACAGGTACAGACTTGGCGCGCCAAAGTAAAAGACCGATTGCGGCCGTCATGCCCGACACTGTCAACCCTGTCAAACCGATCTGAAGCGACATCGAACGCTCCATTGTTCCACTGGTCAACACACCAAAAAAGAAGTAAAAAAAGAAGGCCAGCGTGACGACTATCAGCAGGCCAATAACAGCCGTCAAATAGCGAGAATTCTTCAATGCCGCTGCAGTTGGCTCCAACAGCACCGGAAAGCGCAACGCTGCAGAAAGCGAAAACGCTTGCGGCTTGCTGGATGCGATGCGCGCTTTGTCGTCAGCAGAAAAATTCGCCCGGTTTTTCGGCTTTTCACCATACACCAGCGCCAGCACTATGCCCAACAACAATACAGCTACACCCAGCATCCAGGCCGCCTGTTGCAACCAGCGGGCGCGCTTGGCCTGGGTTTGAAGCGGTTCAAGCTCGCCTCGAAAAGCAGCATCGCCAAACTCGCCCAAATACGCGCCGCTTGCGCTCAAGCGGTACAGATTAACCAGCGAGAAATCTGCCACCAATGCATTACCTGCCAGAGAATCGACGATCAAAGGGTCAGCCCCGGGTGGCAATTGCGTGCGGGCTAGCGGCTTTAGCGCGGCGTCAAACACCAGCACATCACCGCCTTTTTTACCCGGGCGACTTGCCAGCATCCACAGCGAGCCATCAAGCCCAACCGCTACATCTTGCACTCTGCTTTGCGCAGCTCTGGCTTTAGCCTTGGCTTGGTCATGACTGCCAACCGCCAGCTGGCTGGTTATTTTTACTTCCCCGGCAGGCGGAAAAGACAGCCACAGCAGCCGGTGGTTGTCGCTGTCGGCCACCAGCAAAGTGTCGTTGCCTAAATAACGGATGCGATTGGGAAAGTTCAGGCCCAAACTCGCTGGAGAGCGTCCCAACCACTTGCCGGACAAGTCAAATTGCTGCACTGTGCCACTTCTGGCATCCGCCATAAAAACGCGACTGCCCGGCCTGTCAATAGCCATGTGGATAGCGAGGGAGCCTGCATCCACCTTCAGCTGTGGACCAGACATGGCGATAGCGCAGTCACGCAAGGCAAGCGCCGCCTCGTCCCAAGTGCAGCGCGTCACCTTAGGTGGACTGTCCTCAAAAAACCAGGCCTCAACCCGTCCAGCTGCATCGACCGTCCAGTCCATGTCGTTTGGCGCTGCTTTCAGCCCCAATGACTGAAAATCCTGCCGCGCCACGCGCCGGCCGGTGTCGTCCAGCACATGCAGCGCTTGGTTCACCACCACTGCCAGGCGCTGTCCAGTTGCGGCTTTGACGGTGCGCATGGCGCTGATGCCGTCAAACGACTGCACGGTTTGAAAACCGTGCCACCAAGTGGCCAGGCACAGCAGCAGGGCCGCCATGATGGGGACGGCAATTTTGCGTTCGCGGGGCGTCATGAAACGGCGGGTTGGGGCGGCAAAAACTGCTGCAACTCAGGCGGTAGCGCGGCTTGCAAATGCACCACTTTGCGTAATTTAGGGTGGTTGAACTTCAAACTGGCTGCGTGCAAAAACATGCGTTTGAGACTCGGCATATCAGGGTTTGTCTTTTGCAGCGCCTTGTTCAGGTCAAAGTCGCCGTACTTGTCGTCACCTGCAATTGGGTGGCCCGCATCGGCCAGGTGCACCCTGATCTGGTGCGTGCGGCCGGTTTTGATGGTGACTTCCAATAGCGTGAACCGCCCATCGACAAAAGTGTCTTTGACTTTGACCAGCGTAATCGACCGCAATCCGTCCGGGTGGTCGTTGGCGACAACCTTGACGCGTCGCTCGCCGTTCGATGCCTCATATTTGTGCAGCGCTTTGTCAATCACCCGCTGGTTGGCGGGCCAGGCGCCTTTGACGAGTGCCAGGTACAGCTTGTCGGTTTCACGTTCCCTGAATTGCTCTTGTAGCAGCTTGAGAGCCATGCGCCGTTTGGCAATCAGCAGAATGCCGCTGGTTTCGCGATCCAGCCGGTGCACCAGCTCCAGAAAATCAGCGTCGGGCCGGGCCATGCGCAGCTGCTCAATCACGCCAAAACTCACGCCACTGCCGCCGTGCACCGCCACGCCAGCGGGTTTGTCAATCGCCAGTACAAAGTCGTCTTCAAACAGAATCGGGAATTCAGACGCTGGAGCAAAGCCGCCAACGGTGGACATGGCGCCGTGGCGCATCACTTCCTGTGCCGCTTGAATTGCCACTGCCTTTTGGTCAGCCCGCTCAGACGTGCGCACCGGCGGCAGGCGCACAACGTCGCCCGTCTCAACCCGGGTATCAGCCTGCGCCCTGCCCTTGTTGACGCGTACTTCACCGCTCCTGATGATGCGGTACACATGGGTTTTAGGCA
Source organism: Polaromonas sp. (assembly GCA_043754255.1). Classification (GTDB taxonomy): domain Bacteria; phylum Pseudomonadota; class Gammaproteobacteria; order Burkholderiales; family Burkholderiaceae_C; genus Polaromonas. The sequence goes on from JAYUVG010000048.1 coordinate 8,705, forward strand.
CGCCTTTGAGCTGGCGAATCAGGAAGTTATCAAGCCGCTGGCCGGCATAGTCTTCATCGACTGTCACAAAAGTTGCTGCTGGACTTGCAGCCGCCAAACTGCCAGCAGCAGCCCCTATAATGTTATTCACTAGCGTTGTGGTGTAAGTTGTTGATTTGCATGGAGTTTAGTCCACGCACAGCACAAATCCATGAAGAAGCCCCTGAAAAGGCTGCCTGCAACAACGCTGGCTGGTCGATGCCTGTTTTAGTGATGCCGCCTTGGGCCACGTGACTAAAAACCAGTCGACGTTTTGCGAATTTAACGACGGAATACCCAAGCTGGCAGCTCCATTTCAAGAGTGGTGCTGCCAGCGGATCCTGGTGAGAAAAAAGTTTTTTTGACCGATAGCTTTCAATGACAACGCTGCTAAACCTGATCAACTTCTGCCTGCGGGGCTTGCTTGCCCCGCTATTCGGCATTTATGAAGCTTTTCAGCCCGTAGCCCTTGTATTAAGCGCGCAAACAGCTATAAAAAAAATAGCAATGCACGCGTCGATCAACCTGACTCCTGCTCGCCCCATCCACGCGCCTACGCTCTTCGCTCCGGCCTGACCGATTTATTTCAGTCAGGGCGGCAGCGCAAAAGCTCTCCGGCAATTCCCCACGTTCGCACAGCGTTGGCTACGGCATCGTTGGCTCACTTTTGAGCTGTTGAGACGATGAAAAGGGAGTACGCACATGAAACGCATGCTGATCAATGCCACACAGGCAGAAGAGCGCCGTTTGGCGATTGTTGACGGGCAAAAACTGCTCGACTATGAAATTGAAATTGAAGGGCGCGAACAGCGCAAAGGAAACATTTATAAAGCAGTTGTTACGCGTGTTGAGCCGTCGCTGGAAGCCTGTTTTGTTGACTACGGCGAAGACCGCCACGGCTTTTTGCCGTTCAAGGAAATCTCGCGCAATTATTTTGCAGCCGGTGTGTCGGTTGGCCAGGCGCGCATTCAGGATGTGATTCGCGAAGGCCAGGAACTGATGGTTCAGGTCGAAAAAGAAGAGCGCGGCAACAAGGGTGCAGCGCTGACGACATTCGTGTCACTCGCTGGCCGCTACGTGGTGTTGATGCCCAACAACCCGCGCGGCGGTGGTGTCAGCCGCCGGATTGAAGGCGAAGACCGGGCCGAGCTGAAGGAAAACATGGATCAGCTGGAATACCCGGCCGGTGCCAGCATCATTGCGCGCACCGCCGGTATTGGCCGCAGCGCGCCTGAGTTGCAGTGGGATTTGAACTATCTGATCAAACTGTGGACGGCGATTGAAGGTGCTGGCAAAGGCGGCAAAGGCGCGTTTCTGATTTACCAGGAATCAAGCCTCGTGATTCGCGCGATTCGCGATTATTTCAACAGCGACATTGGCGACATTTTGTTTGACACCGACGATGTGTACGAGCAAGCCAAGCAGTTCATGGACCACGTGATGCCGGAGCATGCGCACCGCGTCAAGCGTTACCGCGACGACGCGCCGCTGTTCAGCCGCTTCCAGATTGAGCACCAGATTGAATCAGCCTATGCCCGCACGGTACAGCTGCCATCGGGCGGCGCGATTGTGATTGATCACACCGAGGCGCTGGTGTCAGTTGACGTCAACTCGGCGCGCGCGATCAAGGGCGGCGACATTGAAGAAACCGCCACCCGCACCAACCTGGAAGCCGCTGACGAAGTGGCCCGCCAGATGCGTCTGCGCGACCTGGGCGGCATCATCGTGATTGACTTTATTGACATGGAAGAGTCGCGCAACCGCCGCGATGTGGAAAACCGCTTGCGCGATGCATTGCGACAAGACCGCGCGCGGGTGCAGTTTGGCACTATCAGCAAGTTTGGCTTGATGGAAATGAGCCGCCAGCGTTTGCGGCCTGCACTAAGCGAAGGCGCATCGATTCCGTGCCCGCGCTGCGGTGGCTCGGGTCATATTCGCGATACCGAGAGCTCGGCATTGCAAATTTTGCGGATCATTCAGGAAGAGTCGCTCAAGGACAGCACGGCCTCTGTGCTGTGCCAGGTGCCGGTCGATGTGGCAGCTTTCTTGCTGAACGAAAAGCGTTCAGAGATCAGCAAGATTGAAATGAAGCAGCGCATCAATGTGCTGATCGTGCCGAACAAGACGCTGGAAACACCCAACTACCGCCTGGAGCGCCTGAAGCACGACGATCCGCGTCTGGACAACATTGAAGCCAGCTACAAGATGGCCGAGGAAATAGAAGACCCAACCACGGTGACACGCCGTAACCAGGAAAAGCACAACAAGCAGGAACCCATCATCAAAGGCGTGCTGCCGGATGCGCCTGCGCCGATGGCTGTGCCGAAACCTGAAGCAAGGCCTGTGGCTGCTGCTGCCAAAGCGCCCACCGCTCAACCGGCTGCGCCAGCACCTGCCCCGGCTGAAAAAGGCTTTTTTGGCTGGATCAAGGGTTTGTTGGGCGGCCCGGAGGCACCTGCAACGCCAGCTGCTGCACCAGCTGGAGAAATGAAAAAAGACGACCGCGAAGGCGATGCCCGGCGCGAAGCTGAACGTGACGCTGGCCAGGGTGGCCGGGGCGAGCGTGGTGGCCGTGATGGCCGCCGCGGTGGTCGTGGACGCAATGAGCGCGGCGATCGTGGTGCTGGGGGTGGGGAACGTCCAGAAGGTCGCGGCGAGGCTCGCCCGGATGGCCGTGCCGATGGTCGAGGCAACGAGCGCCGTGAACGCAGCCCTGAAGCACGCGGGAATGAAACGCGCGGTGAGCAGCGCAGTGACATGCGTGGCGACGTTCGCGGTGAACAACGCGGCGAGCAAAAAATGGAAGGCCAGGAACAGCGTGAAGCGCGCCCACCACGTGAGCCGCGTGAAGCCCGTGAGCCACGAGAAGGCGGCCGTCCTGAGCGGCCGCGCCGTGAACGTGGTGATCGCCCTGAACGCGGCGAACGCCCAACCGAGCAGCGCCCGGCAACCGATGCAACTGAGCAGGACATTGCAGCGGCTAACCGGGCTGCCATGGCAGCAGCCACGGGCGGAGCGGCGGCAGATGCTGGCCAGGAAACACCGCGCCGTGAGCGGGGTGGTGAGCGGGGTCGTCGCAATGAACGCCGTGATGAGCCGCGTGCAGACATGCGCGGAGATTTCCAGGAAGAGCGCCAGAACTTTGCTGATGCAGCACCTGCAGAGCTACCAGCTCAAAATCTTGTGCCCGATGCACAAGGCAGCCAGGCCGATCACAGCCAGGAGAGCGAATTGCAACGCCAGCCGCGGGAGCGCAGAAGCCGTGACCGTTATGGCCGGGAGCGCCGTGAACGTGGCGACAGCAACAGTGCTGATACCGCATCATCTGCTCCAGGTTTTGTGCCAAATGAGGCTCTAGCCCAGGTAAACAGCGCGCAAGCAGCTCCTGAAATAGTAGCACGTGCGTCTTCACCTGCGACATCACCAGTTGCCGCATCAGCTGCATTTGCAGACACGCCAGCACCACTAGCGCAAGCCCGGCCTGCCGCAGCCAAAGCGCCGGAAGTTTCAGCGCCAGTAGTTTCAGCGCCTGCTGTCAGCAGTTTGCCGAAAATTCAGGCCAAGCGCGACCATCGCCTTGCCGACCG
>JAYUVG010000049.1:0-47629 GCA_043754255.1 Polaromonas sp.
GTCTTTGCCCTCCTGCAGCGCCAGCTTCATGGCGGCCAATGCGCCTGTCATGTCGGCTATGTCGTCTTTGCTGGCGTGCCCAGCAGCCATGGCAGCCACCTCGCCTTCAATCAGGCCACGCGCGGCAATAAGCTCCAGTGGGCCCCATTCGTCAAATATTGTTTTGGTTATGTTCAAGGGCGCTGTGTTGGTCAGCACATACACGCCCGAGCCGCTGCGGATCTCAACCCAACCTTCGACCTCCAGGGCGATCAGTGCCTCACGTACCGACGGGCGGCTGACATTTAACTGTACTGCCAAGTCACGTTCAGCCGGCAAGCGCTGGCCAATTTTGAATTCCCCGGCTTCCATCAATGCGCGCAATTGCCCGGCGATTTGCCGGTACAGGCGTTTGGGTTCCAGCGCTTGCAGGGGCATGGTGCGAGGTGTTAAGGGTTAGTCTGAAGTGGACAAGTGGTCAGGCCAATTAATAATCACATAAAACGTTTGAGGGAACATCCGGCATTACCCTAAAGCCCATCAAGCCAGAACCAGACATTGAAAGGTTTCAACATGCGACTCAAAGGAAAAACAGCACTTGTCACCGCCGCTGGCCAGGGCATTGGCAAAGCCAGCGCACTGGCCATGGCAGCTGAGGGCGCAACAGTGTGGGCCACCGACGTGAACGAGGCGTTGCTGGCCAGTTATGCAGGCGTTGCCAACATTCATACCGCTGTGCTGGACGTGATGGACAAGTCAGCGATTGAACAAATGATGTCCAGCCTGCCCGCCATTGATGTACTGTTCAACTGCGCAGGTTTTGTGCATGCAGGCACGGCGCTGGACGCAACCGATGACCAATGGGACTTTGCTTTTGACCTGAATGTGCGCTCCCAGTTCTGGACCATTCAAGCCGCGCTGCCCAACATGCTGGCCAACAAAAAAGGCAGCATCATCAACATGGCCAGCGTGGTCAGCATCAAGGGTTTGCCAAACCGGTTTGTGTATGGTGCCTCGAAGGCCGCAGTCATTGGCCTGACCAAAAGCGTGGCGGCTGATTTTGTGATGCAGGGCATTCGCTGCAACGCCATTTGCCCTGGCACGGTAGATACGCCATCGCTGGCTGACCGCATCAATGTGTATGAAGACCCGGTGCAGGCGCGGCAAAACTTCATTGCCCGCCAGCCGATGGGCAGGCTGGCACAGGCGCATGAAATTGCCCCCATCGTGGTGTTTTTGGCCAGCGATGAATCCGCCTTTGTTACCGGTCAGGCTTACGGCATTGATGGCGGTATGACGATATGAACCAGCTTGACGCGCGAGGTCGGCATGCGGTGGTAACCGGTGGTGTTACAGGATTGGGATTTGCCATTGCCGAGCGCTTGCTGGCATCGAACGCGTCGGTGACGCTCTGGGACATTAACGCCGTTGCGCTTGAGCAGGCAAAGGCGCAGTTGGGTGCGAACGTGAACACAGTGGTTGTTGATGTGGGTGACCCGGCCAGTGTTGCTGCTGCTGCACGGCAAACGCAATCGATTCATTCTGCGGTAGATATTCTGGTCAACTGTGCTGGCATCACCGGCCCCAATGCAAAGTTGTGGGACTACCCGGTGGACGCGTGGCAACAGGTCATGCAGGTCAATTTGAACGGCGTGTTTTACTGCTGCCGCGAAATCGCGCCGTTGATGCGCGCGCAAAATTACGGCCGCATTGTCAACATAGCATCGGTTGCAGGCAAAGAGGGCAACTCCAATGCCAGTGCCTACAGCGCCAGCAAGGCAGGCGTGATAGCGCTGACCAAATCACTGGGCAAAGAGTTGGCTGATACGGGCGTGCGGGTCAACTGCGTGGCACCAGCCGCAGTGAAGACCGCAATTTTTGACCAGATGAGCGAAGCGCATATTGCTTTCATGTTGTCAAAGATTCCGATGGGACGCTTTGGTGAGCCCGAAGAAGTAGCGGCTATGGTGGCCTGGCTATGTACTGAAGAGTGTTCGTTCTCCACCGGCGCTGTTTTTGACTTGTCGGGTGGCCGCGCTACGTATTAATGGTTTTACAAAGGAAGAAAAATGAAACTCGTTCGCTATGGCAACCCCGGCAAAGAAAAGCCCGGCCTGATAGATGCTGACGGCAAACTGCGTGACTTGAGCGCGCATATCAAAGACATTGGCCCGGCCCAGCTTGGCGATGCGGCTTTGGCCAAATTACGCAAAATCAAAACTGCCAGCTTGCCGCTTGTCAAAGGCTCGCCACGCATGGGTTGTCCGGTGGTGGGCACGCCCAAGTTCATCGCCATCGGTTTGAACTATGCAGACCACGCTGCCGAGTCCGGCATGCCGATTCCCAAAGAGCCGGTTGTTTTCATGAAGGCGACCAGTTGCATTCAGGGCCCGAACGATGCGGTCATGCTGCCAAAGGGTTCCATCAAAACCGATTGGGAAGTGGAACTTGGCGTGGTGATTGGCACGCGTGCGCGATACGTTGCGCAAAAAGATGCACTCAACCATGTGGCGGGCTACTGCACTATTAACGACATCAGCGAGCGCGAATTTCAAATTGAGCGCGGCGGCACCTGGGACAAGGGCAAGGGCTGCGACACCTTTGGCCCGATTGGCCCGTGGCTGGTCACGCGCGATGAAGTGCCAAATCCGCAAAAGCTCAGCATGTGGCTGGACCTGAACGGCAAGCGCATGCAAACCGGCAATACGAAAACCATGATTTTCAGCATCGCCAAAATCGTCAGTTATGTCAGTCAGTTCATGACGCTGGAGCCTGGCGACATCATCACCACCGGCACGCCGCCGGGTGTGGGCCTGGGCATGAAGCCGCCGCTGTATGTCAAAAAGGGTGATGTGATGACGGTGTGGATTGAAGGCCTGGGTGAGCAGCGGCAGGTCGTGATGCCGTTCAAGTTGTAGGCGCGGCGCTTAAGCAATAAAACAAGACAGCAATTTTTCAGCTTCGGCTTCATAAAGGATTCCGTTCATGCAACCTTCACATCGTGCATTCAAGCTGCCCCAACAGGGTTCTATGCGATTTGTTGCCGGGGCGGTGCTAGTCGCTGCCGGGTTGTGCATGTCATCAGCGCAGGCACGCATCACCGAGATCAATGTTCAGCAGGTCGAACCGTTTGCCGCAAGCGCAGCTTTCGGCAAGACCGGCGCGTACGAACGGGTTTGGGGTGTTGCCAAAGGTGAGCTTGACCCGGTTGACCCACGCAACAAAGGCATTGTCAACATCGACAAAGCCCCGCGCAACAGCAATGGCAAAGTGCCGTATGAAGTTGAGTGGTTCATGCTCAGACCGCAAGACGCATCCAAAGGCAACCACAAATTGCTGTTTGAAGTGACCAACCGTGGCCGCAAGTTTTTGATGAACTGGGTGATGGACGCGCCCATGCAGGCAGTGGGCGCAGTGAACAACCCGGTGACGGAAATCGATGCAGGTAACGCGCTGTTTTTTCGGCAGGGCTGGACCATGGTCTGGAGCGGCTGGGACCCAGATGCGCCCAAGTCAAACAGCGGCATGGCCATGAAGTCCCCGGTCGTGCCAAACGTGGAGCGGATGATTCGGGACGAGCTGGTCAATGGAACGCGCGCGCCGCAGGGCGCAACTTTCCGCCTGAGCTATGAAGCGGCCAGCATGGACACCGGCAAGGCAAAGCTCACCATGCGCCGCAATGAAAAAGACACCCGGGTTGAAGTCGCGCCCGGCAGCTGGGAATATGTCAATGCGCAGGAAATCCGGCTGCTGCCAGCGCCGACCAGACCTGCACCGGGCACGCTGTATGAATTGCAATACACGGCTAAAAATCCCAAGGTGCTGGGCATCGGCTTTGCGGCAACGCGTGATCTCGTCAGTTTCTTGCGCAACGAAGTTAGCGACGACGGGTTTCAACGCAATCCCGCGGGTCGCCGTATCGACAAGGCCATTTCTATCGGCATCTCACAAAGCGGCCGCTACCTGCGGGATTTTGTCCATCAGGGTTTTAATCAGGACGAAAGCCGGCGCAAGGTGTTTGATGGCGTACTGGCCCATATCTCCGGCATTGGCGGCGTGTTTTTAAATGCCGAGTTTGGCCAGCCCGCGCGCACCAACACCCAGCACGAGGATCACCATTACCCTGAAAACAAGTTTCCGTTTTCTGCGGCAACGGCTACCGACCCTGTAACCCAGAAAAGCGCAGCACTGCTGCGCAATGACGGTTTTGATCCGCTGTGGATTGAGGTCAACACCTCCACCGAATATTGGCAAAAAGGCGCTTCGCTGCTGCACACCGATCCGCTTGGGCAGCGCGACCTGCCACTGCCCGTAGGCGCCCGGGTATTTATGGTGGCTGGCACCCAGCACGCTGGACGTGCCGGGCTCAAACCCGACCTTGGCCCCTGCATGAACTTGCGCAACCCGCACAGCCCCGCCCCTGCACTGCGCGCACTGCTGGTGGCGCTCGACGAGTGGGTCAGCATTGGCAGGACGCCGCCCGCCAGCCGCGTGCCAACGCTTGCCGCAAAGACATTGGTGGATGCCAAAAACACCGGCTTTCCACGCGTGCCTGGCTTGGCAGTGGCAGACATCGTGAATGAAATTGCGCAGTTCGGCGACTGGGTGAATCCGGTTGAGACCGGGCCCAGACCGTATCGTCCGCTGGTGGCCAGCGTTGGCAGCGACGGCAATGAAGTGGCTGGCATTCGCCTGCCAGACATTGCCGAGCCGCTTGCTACATATACCGGCTGGAATCTTTACAAGGCTCCCTTTACTGAGGGTGAGTTGTGCGACCGCGATGGCAGCTACTTGCCATTGCCGGCAACCAAGGCTGAGCGCGATGCCAAAGCAGATGCACGGCCCTCACTTGAAGAGCGTTATGGCAGCCACGCTAACTACGCGCTCAAGCTCGAAGCGGCTGTCCAGACCCTGGTCAGAGAGCGTTTTCTTCTGGTTGAAGATGCAGAGCGCTTTATCAAGGCAAGCAAAGAGGACGCTGTCGTCAAACGTTTTGCTCGTTGAGATAACGAAGCAGCAGTTCTAAAACCCGGGCGCTTTTTGCGGCCCGGGCTTTTAGTCAATCACCTCTAACCGACAGGGCATTGCCAGCATAAAACTTGGAACTAGGGCAAAATAGCACGACCGTTCGTTTTATTTTGTACCAACCACAGGTGTGCATGGCTGCTCTTGATATTCACAACCAAACTGCGCGTGTTGCATTGCCTCTAGCGGCCAGCGCCGTCAGTCACAAAGGTCAGCAAACCAGAGCGGCGATTGTTGATGCAGCTTTGGGCCTGGCCACGCAAATTGGTTTGGAAGGCCTGAGCATTGGCGCGTTGGCTGAAGTCATGCGCATGAGCAAGTCAGGTGTGTTTGCCCATTTTGGCTCGCGTGAAGAGCTGCAAATTTCGGTGATTCGGGAGTATTACGCCCGTTTTGAAGCAGAAGTTTTTTACCCGGCTCTTGGAGCACCGAGAGGCTTGCCCCGCCTGAAAGCGCTGTTTAAAAACTGGATGAACCGCACCTCGGTTGAAATTGATTCTGGCTGCCTGTTTATCAGCGGCGCGGTAGAGTTTGACGACCGTCCCGGCCCAGTGCGTGACGCGCTGGCAGGTTCGGTAAAAACCTGGCTGGCTGCCATGAACCGTGCAGTGGTGCAGGCCAAGCAGGCTGGGCACCTGGCCGACGATGTGGATGAGCACCAGATGGCGTTTGAAATCCACGGCCTGATTCTGGCACTGCACTACGAAGCACGTTTTTTAAAAACGCCTGGCTCGGTTGCCCGCGCCAACACAGGTTTCGCCAACATTCTTGCGCGCTACGGCAGCGCTTCCAACCATTAATTTTCAAGGAGCCTTTGACATGACTATCTACAACGCCCCACTGCGCGACATGCAGTTTGTGATGCACGAAGTGCTCAATGTGACTGAAGAGTTGAGGCCAATTACCAAGTACGCCGATGCCGATGTTGACACTATCAATGCCGTGCTCGAAGAAGGTGCCAAGTTTGCAACCGACGTGATTTTGCCGCTCAATATCAGTGGCGACGAAGAAGGCTGCACGCTGGACATTTTGACCCATGCGGTGACCACGCCCAATGGCTTTAAAGAAGCGTATGCCAAGTACGTGGAAGGTGGCTGGCCTGCATTGAGTGGTGACCCCGCGTATGGCGGCCAAGGCTTGCCGCTGGTCATCAACCAGTGCTTTTATGAAATGCTGAACAGCGCCAACCAGGCCTGGACGATGTATCCGGGCTTGACGCATGGCGCACACGCCGTACTGCACAGCCACGGCACTGACGCGCAAAAAGAAACCTACCTGCACAAAATGACCAGCGGCGAGTGGACCGGCACCATGTGCCTGACCGAGCCGCATTGCGGCACCGACCTGGGCCTGATGCGCACCAAGGCCGAGGCATTGCCCGATGGCACATACAAGATCACCGGCAACAAGATTTTTATCAGCGCTGGCGAGCACGACATGGCGGGCAACATCATTCATCTGGTGCTGGCGCGATTGAGCGATGCGCCCCCTGGCATCAAGGGCGTGAGTTTGTTCATCGTGCCCAAGTTCATGGTGAACGCTGACGGCTCACTGGGCACACGCAACGGCATTTACTGCGGCGGGCTCGAACACAAAATGGGCATTCACGGCAACGCCACGGCGCAGATCGTGCTGGACGGCGCGATTGGCACGCTGGTTGGTGCGCCGAACAAAGGCATGCAGGGCATGTTTGTGATGATGAATGCCGCGCGCCTGGGCGTCGGCAACCAGTCGCTGGGCCTGACCGAAGTGGCTTATCAAAATGCACTCGCTTATGCCAAAGACCGCATCCAGATGCGCTCGCTGTCGGGCGTCAAGGACAAAAGCCAAGCTGCTGACCCGATCATCGTGCACCCCGACGTTCGAAAAATGCTGTTGACCGCCAAGGCGTATGCAGAAGGCGGCCGTGCATTGGCAACCTACTGCGCGGTGCTGCTCGACAAAGAGATGGAGCACCCGGACGAGGCCGTGCGCAAGGAGAGCGGCGAAATGTTGTCACTGCTGACGCCGATTGTCAAAGCGTTCTTGACCGACAACGGCCACATTGCTACCAACGCTTGCCTGCAGGTGTTTGGCGGCCACGGGTATGTCAAGGAATGGGGCATGGAGCAGTTTGCGCGTGACAACCGCATCAACATGATTTACGAGGGCACCAACACCATTCAATCACTCGACTTGCTGGGGCGCAAAATTTTGAGCAACAACGGTGCCACTTTAAAGAAGTTTGGCAAGCTTATTGGCGCGCTGGTAGCTGAGGAGGGCGTCAATGAAAAGATGGCTGAGTTCATCAACCCGCTGGCGGGCCTTAGCGAGCAAATGACCAAGTTCACGACCGAGCTAGGCTTTAAAGGTTCACAAAACGCTGATGAAGTGGGCGCAGCGGCGGTTGATTATTTGCGCGTGGCGGGGCATCTGGTGTTTGGTTATTTTTGGGCGCGGATGGCACAGGTTGCGCTGCGCGAGATTGCTGCTGGCAACACGGACAAGTTCTACATCGCCAAGCTGCAAACTGCACGCTTTTACTTTGCCAAGCTGTTCCCCGAGACCGCGACGCTGATGCGCACGGCGCGAAGTGGCGCCAAATCCCTGATGGAAACTGACGAAGCACTGGCTTGAAAACGCGATTTTCACAAAGAGATCAAGGAGGTCAAGAGATGGATACAAATCGTCTTTTGGTCTTCCTTCCTTGTCCTCCTCCTTGAGCTCTTTGATCTCCTTGTTCAACTCTTCGTTCTTAAAACACATCATGCAAAAATTCACAGTTAAAAAAGTCGCCGTGCTCGGCGCAGGCGTGATGGGTGCGCAAATTGCCGCGCATCTGGTCAATTGCAAAATCCCTGTTGTGCTGTTTGATCTTGCAGCCAAAGAAGGGCCAAAGAACGGCATCGTTACACGCGCGGTTGAAGGCCTCAAGAAGCTCAAACCTGCACCGCTTGGCGTGCCAGAGGATGCAGCATTGATCCAGCAGGCCAATTACGAAGAGCACATAAAGCAGCTTTTGGAATGCGACCTGATCATCGAAGCCATTGCCGAGCGCATGGACTGGAAGACCGACCTGTACAACAAGATTGCTCCGTACATTGCCGACGGTGCGATTGTGGCCAGCAACACATCGGGCCTGTCAATCACAAGGCTCAGCGAATCGCTGCCTGAAAGCATCAAGCCACGTTTTTGTGGCATTCACTTTTTTAATCCGCCGCGCTACATGACGCTGGTGGAACTGATCAACACACCCACGACGGGTGCTGCGGTGCTTGACAACCTGGAAGCCTTTGTCACCAGCGGCCTGGGCAAGAATGTGATTCGTGCGCATGACACGCCCAACTTTATTGCCAACCGCGTCGGTATTGCCGGCATGCTGGCCATCATGAAGCAGACTGAAGCGTTTGGCCTGACATACGACGTGGTGGATGACTTGACAGGCAGAAAACTCGGCCGTGCCAGCTCGGGGACGTTTCGCACCGCTGACGTGGTGGGCCTGGACACCATGGCGCATGTGATCAAGACGTTGCAAGACAATTTGGGTCATGACGTAGAAGGGGGAAAAACGCCTGACCCGTTCGAGGGCATGTACGGCACCCCCCCAGTCCTCGCCAAATTGCTTGAATCAAAAAGCCTGGGCCAGAAAACCGGCGCTGGTTTTTACAAAAAAATCGGCCGCGACATCATGCGGCTGGACCCTGAGAGCATGGAATACGTAGCGGGCGGAGCCAAGTCAAATGACGTAGTTGGCCGCATGTTGAAAAAGCCTGCAGGCGAGCGTTTAAAGTTGTTGCGCAACGCAGAAGGCGCTGAGGCGCGCTTCTTGTGGGCGATTTTGCGCGATCAATTCCATTACGCTGCTGTGCATTTGGAGACCATTGCCGAGACCGCACGTGACATTGACTTTGCCATGCGCTGGGGCTTTGGTGCCAAGCAGGGCCCGTTTGAGCTGTGGCAAGAGGCGGGCTGGTTGCAGATTGCCAACATGATCAAGGAAGACATTGATGCGGGCAAAGCGATCAGTAGCGCGCCGTTGCCAGACTGGGTCTTCAATGGCCCGGTAGCCGATGCAGGAGGAGTTCACACACCTGATGGCTCCTGGTCTGCATCTGCCAAAAAATTCATTGCCAAGCGGCAGTTACCTGTTTATGCGCGGCAGCATTTCCCTGAAGATGTGTTGGGCGTTGCGGCTACGTCTTTCACAACAGCAGGCAAAACACTGCATGAAGATGATGCGATTCGATTGTGGACATTGGACGATGACGTGCTGATTGCCAGCATCAAAACCAAAATGCACGCCATCAGCCCTGATGTGGCCGAAGGCCTGGCACTTGGCATAGACATGGCAGAAAAAGGCTACAAAGGCATGGTCATCTGGTCGAATGACGAGATGTTTTCAGTCGGCGCTGACCTGCAAGCCATGTTGCCCGCCTTTGTGATGAGCGGCGTCGCAGCCATCAACGAGGTAGAGCACGAGCTGCAAAACGTGATGCTCAAAATGCGGTACGCGGCCGTGCCAGTGGTGTCAGCCATTCGCGGCTTAACACTCGGTGGCGGCTGTGAAATGGCGGTGTATTCCGCCAGGCGGGTTGCCGCAATGGAAAGCTATATTGGCCTGGTTGAGGTCGGCGTGGGCCTGGTGCCCGGCGCTGGCGGCCTGGCTTACATTGCCCGTCGGGCAGCCGAAAACGCCGCCAGATCAACCCACAAAGACTTGCTGCCGTTTTTGATTGAGGGCTTCACCGCTGCAGCCATGGCCACAGTCGGCACAGGTGCAATCGACAGCCGCCGGTTGGGCTATTTGCTGGACAGCGACGTCATCGTGCCCAATGTGAATGAATTGCTGTTCGTGGCCATCAACGAAGCCCGCGCCATGTTTGATTCAGGTTACCGCGCGCCGTTGAGAAAGCCTTTCCCAGTCGTCGGTCGCAACGGCCTGGCTACGCTCAAGGGCCAGCTCGTCAACATGCGCGATGGCGGTTTTATCAGCACCCATGACTTTCATATCGCCAGCCTGATTGCAGGCGTGGTGTGCGGCGGTGATGTGGATAACGGCACGATGGTGACTGAAGAATATTTGATGACGCTGGAGCGAAAAGCGTTTTGCTCGTTGCTGGAGCACCCGAAGACGCAGGAGCGGATCATGGGGATGATGAATACGGGTAAGCCGGTGCGTAATTGATTTTTGCCTCTTGCTCCTTCCCCCGCTGGGTGAAGGCAGGGATGGGGGCCCCACGCCATGGAAAACCAAGCAACATCTAACGCCAGAAAGTTTGCCAAGTCACTTCGTCAAGAAATGACCGATGGCGAGCGGCTGCTGTGGCAAAAGATACGTGGCGAACAGCTGGGGTTTAAATTCCGGCGTCAGCACCCGTTGGGTGCTTACATTGCTGACTTTGCGTGTCTTGCGCCTCTGCTGATTATTGAGATTGATGGGTCACAGTATGCATATCAGCAGGTTTACGACAACAAGCGAGATGAGTTTTTTAAAACTCACGGCTTTAATGTGATGCGGTTCGCAGCTAACTTGCCGTTTTCTGATTTGCAATCAATCGTTGAGGCTATTTACAACCGTGTCACAGAGTTAGCAGCGCTGGCCCCCATCCCAGCCTTCCCCCAGAAGGGGAAGGAGCAAAAAAAATCCGTGTTACCCCTTCCCCCGCTGGGGGAAGGCAAGGATTGGGGCACTCCTCGCATTCCAACTACATCAAACCCAGAAAGCCCCCATGAAACAACTCACTGAAGCCTACATCGTCGCAGCCACCCGCACGCCCATTGGCCGCTCCCATCGCGGTTTTTTTAAAAACACGCGGCCCGACGACCTGCTGGTCAAAGCACTGCAAGCAGCACTTGCACAGGCCCCCACGCTTGACCCCAAAGCGATTGAAGACATCATCTGCGGCTGCGCAATTCCCGAAGGCCCGCAGGGCTTGAACATTGCGCGCATTGGCGCTGTGCTGGCAGGCTTGCCGACCAGCGTGGGCGGCATAACGGTCAACCGGTTTTGCGCATCGGGTTTGTCAGCCGTGCAAATGGCAGCCGACCGCATTCGGGTGGGTGAAGCTGACATCATGATTGCAGCAGGCGTGGAATCCATGAGCATGGTGCCGATGTCTGGCAACTCACCGTCGTTGTCGCCTGCCATGTTTGCCAACGACGAAAACATCGGCATCGCCTACGGCATGGGCCTGACGGCTGAAAAGGTTGCGCAGCAGTGGAAGGTGTCACGCACGGCGCAAGACGAGTTTGCCTATGCGTCGCACATGAAGGCGCTCAAAGCGCAGCAGGCAGGCGAGTTCACCAACGAGATCACGCCGGTTGAGGTAACCGACCGTACGGCCAACCTGGAAACCGGTGAAGTCACCGCCACCACGCGCACCGTGACCATGGACGAAGGCGCGCGCCCCGACACCACGGTTGAAGGTCTGGCCAAACTTAAAACCGTTTTTGCAGCGCGCGGCTCGGTCACTGCAGGCAACAGCTCGCAGACGTCTGACGGCGCAGGCGCGTTGATTCTGGCGAGCGAAAAAGCAGTCAAGCAATTTGGCCTCAAGCCACTTGCACGGTTCGTCAGCTATGCAGCTAAAGGCGTGCCGCCGCACATCATGGGCATTGGCCCGATTGAGGCGATACCTGCGGCGCTGCGTTATGCAGGCTTGAAGCAGGACGACATCGACTGGTTTGAGCTGAACGAAGCCTTTGCCGCGCAGTCACTGGCTGTTATCAACACGCTGGGCTTGAACGCCGCCAAAGTCAACCCGATGGGCGGTGCGATTGCGTTGGGCCATCCGCTGGGCGCAACGGGTGCGATTCGCGCGGCCACTGTCATCCATGCGCTGCAGCGCCATCAATTGAAGTACGGCATGGTCACCATGTGCGTGGGCATGGGGCAGGGCGCGGCGGGGATTTTTGAGCGGGTTTAATGCTGATACTGGTTAATATGCTTTTTATTAACGTTTTAGTGCTGTAGCCCAATCAAACTGCGCGTAAACAGCTATTATGTTTATAGCGCACTAAACTTTTTTGATTCATTCATAACAACTAGCCATGACGCAAACCACCTTCGATTTTGACCAGGCCATTGCACTGCAAAACATGGGAGACGGCCACTACAAAGGCAGCACCCACACCGCCTGGCTCAACATGGTGGGGCCATTTGGCGGCATCACAGCGGCTACTTTGTTGAATGCTGTCATGCTGCACCCCAACCGCCTGGGCAACCCGGTGTCTTTCACCGTCAATTTTTGTGCGGGCGTGACGGTAGGCGCGTTTGAAATAGCAGCCAAGCCAGCGCGTACCAACCGCTCAACCCAGCACTGGACGATTGAACTAACGCAGGCGGGCATGGTTGTCATCACAGCAACCGCAGTGACAGCCGTGCGGCGCACCACCTTCAGCAGCATTGAATCGCACATGCCTGCCGTCGCCTCGGCGAGCGCCTTGCCGCGTGCTGAATCTGCCCTCCTGGCCTGGACACAGCGCTACGACATGCGGTCACTGACAGGGCATTTGCCCACCGTGTGGGATGGTGTTGAGGGCGACACGCTCACGCAGGTGTGGGTGCGTGACGTGCAGGAACGCAGCATCGATTTTGTGTCGCTCTGCGCCATGGCTGATTCATTTTTTCCGCGTGTGTATTTGCGCCGCCGCACCTTTGTGCCGATTGGCACGGTGTCGATGACGGTGTACTTTCATGCCGATGCGCCAGAACTCGTTGCCCTGGGCAACAGCTTCGTGCTGGGCCAGGCCAAGGCGCAATGTTTTTACAATGGCTTTTTTGACCAGAGCGCCCAGCTGTGGTCAGAAGCGGGCACCTTGCTGGCGACAACGCACCAGGTGGTGTACTTTAAAGAATAAATGGATAAACAACATGACTGAAATTCTTGTCAACCAGGACGCTGGCGTCTGCACCATCACGCTCAACCGCGTTGAGCGTAAAAACTCCATCAATGTCGCGATGTACACCGCGCTGGCTGATGCGCTGGATACTGCAACTGCAGATAGCACGGTGCGGGCCGTGGTCATACAAGGCCATGAAACCATTTTCTCAGCAGGCAACGACATCGGGGATTTTTTAAACGCGCCGCCTGCTGGTCAAGACTCACCTGTGTTCCGTTTTTTGCGCACCATCAGCACGTTTACCAAGCCCATCGTGGCGGCTGTCTGCGGCCCCGCGGTCGGCATTGGCACCACCATGCTGCTGCATTGCGACCTGGTGTACGCAGGCGACAACGCAGCGTTTTCGATGCCGTTCGTTAACCTGGGCCTGTGCCCCGAAGCTGCATCCAGCCTGCTGGTGCCGCAGCTGATGGGTTACCACCGGGCGGCTGAAGCGTTGCTGCTGGGCGAGCCCTTTCTGGCTGAAACTGCACTTGAAATCGGCCTGGTCAACCGCATCGTGCCGCCTGGTGAAGCCAATGCACTGGCCCAGCAACAGGCGCGCAAGCTGGCGGGCAAACCGCTGTCGTCACTGATGGAAACGAAGCGCCTGATGAAAATGGCCAACGCTGCGCCGCTGGCGGCGCGCATGGCTGAAGAAGGCGCCAGCTTTGGCCGCATGCTCACCGAACCTGCTGCGCGCGAGGCGTTTGCTGCTTTCATGCAAAAACGCAAACCCGATTTTTCAGGCGTCTAAAAGACTGGCTTGCTCTGCTTCACCGATTTGAGTTGAAGTGTTGATTGGCAGCCAAAGCTGTCAAACAAACTCCCTTTCCCGCAGCCACTTGGTGGCAATCCATTTTTCGCCTTCCACCACAGGCTCGCCGCCGTGCAATGACTGGCTGGATGGATGAGGCACGCCGAAGCTGAAAAACACCGCACGACCCTTCAGCGGCCTGACCTGCAGGTTCAAATCGGGGAACACTGTTGCACCGCCTTCAACAGGCTCGTGCAGGTACATGATGAGCGTGGCCACGCGTTGACCACCGCGTGTCAAAAGTGCCGGCGTGCCGGTTTCCCTCGGGTCAAAATAATCGTAGTGCGGCAGGTACTGCCCGCCGTGGGTGTAGCGCAATATTTGCAAACCCTCACCGTTTTTTACCGGCCAGTGCAGCGCTCTGGCAATTCGGTTTTCAATGCGCTGCACCAATTCATCTTCAGAACGTGCCAAAAACATGCCCTCGCTGGTGCGGGCTGCGTGCAGCATTTCGTCCCCAGTGGTCACGTCAACTGTCAGCGATGTTGACAGGCGCGGCTTGGCGCTAGCTACCAGCGCGTCGCATTCTGCGGCAGACAAAAAGTTGCCAAACACCACAACCTCAGGGTCGTGCCTGCGGTACACCACTTCCAGCCACTTGTCGCCGCCGTCAACGGTTTGGCCAGCTTCCCCGAGGTCTGGACAAGGCAAGGCTTTTAGTAAATCAATCATCAAGTCGTCTCCTGAAAACCAGGCGATCTGGTGTGGATTGGGGCGATGCAAACTGGTAGCCCGCAGCGTTAAAACTTTCTAGTTTTTTGACGGTGGTTATTTTCTTTTCAATGGCGAAGCGCACCATCAGCCCACGCGCACGTTTGGCGTAGAAGCTGATAATTTTGTACTCGCCGTTTTTAAAATCTTCAAACACGCAGCTCACTACGCGCGCTTTGAGAACGCTCAGGTCAACGGCCTTGAAATATTCTTCGCTGGCCAGATTGACGATGGTGGCCGACTTGTCAAGTGCGTTGCGTTCGTTTAAATGATCAGACAACTGCGCGCCCCAAAACTGGTACAGGTCTTTCCCTGCAGCAGTCTGCAACCGCGTACCCATTTCCAGGCGATACGGTTGCATCAAATCCAGCGGACGAAGCACGCCGTACAGGCCACTCAAAATGCACAAATGGTCTTGTGCCCAATCAAGCTGCGCAGCGTTCAAGGTTTTTGCATCCAGGCCGCCATACACATCACCGTTAAAAGCCAGTACCGCCTGTTTGGCATTTTTAATGGTGAACTTTTTAGACCATGCCTGGTAGCGCGCAACATTCAGGTCAGACAAAGCGTCGGACAGCTTCATCAGGTTGCTGATGTGCTGGCTTGATCTGGTTTTCAGTACATCAATCAGCGCTGCGGACTGCCGGGTAAAAAGCGGCTGCGTATGGGTGTTGACTTGAGCTGGTGATTCGTAGTCCAGTGACTTGGCAGGTGAGAGTAAAAACAGCATGGACGTTAAAAGTAAAAGCAGTGCTGTGACTTTACTTGACCGGCAGGCAGCGGCCATCAACTTTTTCAAGTGTTTTGCTTAAATCAAAAATTACGATACAGTAAATCAATTACGCATAGTAGAATTTCAATATGACACTTTCATCTGCTTTGTTGCCACCGCCGGCGCCCATTCAGCAGTTGCACCACTACGCCTACCGCGCCAAGGATGCCGAAGAAACACGGCATTTTTATGAAGACATTTTGGGCTTGCCGCTGTTTCACATCATTCAAAGCGACATCGTGCCCAGCACGGGTGAATATTGCCCGTACATGCACTTTTTCTTCAGGCTGCAGGACGGCTCGTTCATTGCGTTTTTCGATTTGGGTGATGACGTAGCCGCGTTGCCGTCGCCCAACACGCCACTGTGGGTCAACCACATTTCATTTCGCGTCAACACCGTGCCCGAGCTTGAAGCGATGAAAGCCCGGCTTGAAGCTGAAGGCATTGAAGTGCTGGGCGTGACGGACCACCACATTTTTAAAAGCATTTACTTTTTTGACCCCAACGGCGTGCGGCTTGAGCTAACTGCGCAGCTGGCCAGTAAAGTGCAGATGCAAAAAGAAAGCGCCAACGTGCATGCGCGTCTGGTGGCGTGGACAGCGCGCAAGCAGCAGTGGCGGGCAGAGCGGGCCGTGGCAGCCTGAAGCCGGTTGCTATTAAATAAGGAGCTGCTTGCGCGCAATTTGTGTGGGCTAGAGACATAAAACATGATCACCAAATTCCCTCCTCCGCTGGGGGAGGAAAAATAGAAATCCCCTCCCCCTCTGGGGGAGGGTTAGGGTGGGGGCAAGCGCAGAAACAGTTTTAGCATCGTGCCTGCCCCCATCCCAACCTTCCCCCAGGAGGGGAAGGAGCAAGAACCATTCGTTAAAAATCTAACTGCCATGGCACTCACCGGATTCAACTTCACCGAAACAGCAGCTGCCACCGGCTACGAGTTTTCAACAGGCTCGGGCTACCAGCTGCCTGAATACCCGTTTACGCCGCCCCCCGAATTGGCAGCAAAAAAAGTTGTTCGCCACGACATCGTGATTGTCGGCGGTGGTTTGGCTGGCCTTACGCTGGCCTGTGCTTTAAACCAGTACGGTGTCAAAGCCATTTTGCTGGACGAAGACAACACGGTGGGCGTCAAGGGCGCGTCATCGCGCGGCATTTGCTATGCACAAAAAACGCTGGAGATTTTCAAGCGGCTTGGCATTTATGAGCGCATTGCCGCCAAGGGCGTGCAGTGGTCAGTGGGCCGCACCTTTGCCGGACATGACGAGGTGTACTCGTTTGATTTGCGCTTGCAAGCCACGCACAACGCCAGCCTGCAGCCGCCCTTTGTCAACATTCAGCAGTTTTATATTGAGGGTTTTCTGGTCGAGCAACTACATGCAGCACCCGACCCAACAGTAGAGCTGCGCTGGAGCAACCGCATCACCACCTTTGCGCAAAACGCAGACTTTGCAACGCTTGGCATCTCCACCCCGGCGGGCGACTACACCATTGAAGCGCTGCATGTGGTGGACTGCAGCGGCGCACGCAGCCCGTTTCGCAATTGGGTAGCAGCGGCCGTCACGGCCAAAAAAGGCGACGACCGCTGGTGCATTGCCGATGTGCGTTTCAAGCATCCGCCGCCAGTGGAGCGCCACACCTGGATTGAAGCGCCATTTAACGAAGGCCGCGCCGTGTGGCAGCACCTGATGGCCGACGGCGTGTGGCGCATTGACTACCAGATGCAGCCAGATACCGACCCGCAGGAAGTGAGCCGTGAAGACGTGGTGCGCGCGCGAATCAATGGCCAACTGGGCCGTAATGTGCCACTTGACGAGTACGAGATTGTCTGGGTCGGCCCGTACGCGTACCGCAGCGAATGCCTGGATCAGCTGCGCCATGGCCGGGTGTTTTTTGTCGGTGATGCGGCGCATGTGGTCAGCCCTTTTGGTGCGCGCGGCGGCAATTCGGGCGTGCAGGATGCGGACAACCTGGCTTTCAAGCTGGCTGCTGTCATGCAGCATCGGGCAGGCTCCAAGCTGCTCGACAGTTACCACCATGAGCGCCATGAGGCCGCTGTGCACAACGTGCTGGTCACCAACCGCACCGCGCGTTTTTTGCGTCCGGCCGATGGTACTGAACGGTTATTTCGCACCGCTGCCATCACCTTGGCCAAGCGCCATGCGTTTGCGCGCCAGCTGGTCAACACCGGCCGCATGTCTTCACCCAATGTGTACAGCCGCAGCCCGGCGTGCCACCTAACGGGCGGCTGGGCATTGCAAAACGTGGTTTTGGGCTGGGCTGATGGCACCCTGGGCGACGTGGCAGACTTGCTGCGCTGGGCGCAAACGCGTTTGCTGCTGCTGGTGTTGGGCGAATTGACAGCCCGACAAGTCGGACTGCTGTCAGAGCTAACGCAGCAACATACGGTGGTTTGTGTGCAGGTGGCGGGGCTCGGCCAGCAGGCCAGCGCAACAGAATATGTTCGGGACATCAATGGTGTCTTGACTGAATGCTTCAAACCAGCGGTATGGGCCTTGCTTCGCGGCGACAGCTACGTGGTGGCTACAGGCAGGCAGCTGGATAGCACCATTGGCGCAGCTGTTCAAACAGGTTACGGCAGATGACACTACAGCCAAATTTTGAAGACGCTGACGGCTTTTACGAACGCCTGCTGGATGCGCATCAGGGTTTAAGCCGCGAGCAATCTGAAGCATTGAACGCGCGGTTGATCCTTAGCATGGCCAACGCGATTGGCAGCTCAACGCTGCTGGCAAACTGCCTGGAAATTGCGAAAAACGAGTCGTAAAAAAAGCGGTTTTAGCCACTTGCAGAGCGGTCAAAAAAAGAGCATTCTGTGTGCTTGCGCTGTCTATCCCGCCCGGCGCACTCCGGAGATTTTTATGCCCTCCTTCCTGATGCATCGCTTCATACTCCCAGCTCTGCTGGTTTGCATGGCAGCAGTACCAGCCATATCACCTTCACCCAGTTTTGCCACTACAGACCCGGGCAAGGCACTGAGCGCGCAAGCCATCATGGACGCGATGGCCAAGGCCAATGCAGCGGTGGTTGGGGTAAAAGTCAAGGCAGTCGAAGGTGCCCGCTCTGCCCGCACGCTGGGTGCAAGGCGCAGCGGTTCGGGCGTGGTGATTGGCAATGACGGCCTGATTTTGACCATCGGCTACCTGATGCTGGAGGCTGACCAGATAGAGGTGATTTCCCAGGATGGCAAAACTTTGCCCGCAGTGGCTGTTGGCTACGACCTGGCAACAGGCTTTGGGCTGATCCGGCCGTTGCTGCCACTGCGCGGCGTAGCGCCCGTCAGACTGGGCAGCCAACGCGACTTGAAACCTGGTGAGGCGTTAATGGCAGCTACCGGTGCCAATGACGGCGAAGAAGGCGGCGTCAGCATGACCCAATTGGTCAGCCAGCGCGCGTTTACCGGCAACTGGGAATACCACCTGGACAACGCGCTGTTCACCAGCCCGCCGGTCAGTTCTGGGCGCGGCAACCACAGCGGCGCTCCACTTTTTAACCGCAGGGGCGAGTTGATGGGTATTGGCTCATTGTTTGTCTCTGACGCGTCAGGCCCCGGTGGAGACAAAGGCAAGCCGGTTCCCGGCAACATGTTTGTGCCGATTGATTTGCTCAAACCCATCTTGCAGGAAATGCAGCAGTTGGGTGCCAGCAAGCAAAGCACCCGGGCCTGGCTGGGCGTGACGTCCAGCGACCAGGGCGGTAGCGTACAAGTCATGCGGGTGGCTGAAGGCAGCCCGGCTGAAGAAGCCGGCATTAAGCCCGGTACGGTGGTGCAAGCGATTGACGGCGTTGCAGTGACCACACTGGAAGCGTTTTACAAAACGCTGTGGGCCACAGGCGCGCCAGACAAGAGTGTCAAGCTCACGGTGCGCGAGGGCGACGAGGTCAAAACCATCAGCATCACACCGCAAAACCGGATGCTGAGTTTGAAGAAACCAGCCGGGATTTGAAAGTAAGCAGCTGAAGTCGCTCGCCCGCGAAGGCTCATAAATCCGTCATTCCCGCGAAAGCGGGAATCCAGTCCGGTCTGGGCACTGCAAATAACGCCACCACCGAGCTGGATCCCCGCCTTCGCGAGGATAACGGGGTTCAGCAGGTCTGCAAGACCTGAAAAAGTGCAGTTTATGCCTCTAGCCGTTGTAAAAAGCGCGCAAGCAGCTATTAAATCTATAGCATTCAAAAATCTTCAAGCGTAGTCACTGACCGGCACACAGCTGCACATCAGGTTGCGGTCGCCATACACGTTGTCTACCCGACCGGTGGTTGGCCAGTATTTGGACACTTTGAGTGCAGCCGTCGGAAAAGCCGCCAGCTCGCGTGAATAAGGCTTGGTCCATTCAGCTGCCACCACGCTGGCCGCGGTGTGCGGCGCGTGCTTAAGTGGGTTGTTGTCTTGCGGCCAAGTGCCATTTTCTATTTTGCCGATTTCCTTGCGAATTGAAATCATCGCGTCGATGAAGCGGTCTATCTCCTTCAAATCTTCGCTCTCGGTCGGCTCCACCATCAGCGTGCCTGCGACTGGAAAGCTCAGCGTTGGCGCGTGAAAGCCGTAGTCCATCAAGCGCTTGGCCACATCTTCTGCGGTCACGCCGCTGGTTTCTTTCAGGGGGCGCAAATCCAGGATGCACTCGTGCGCCACGTAGCCCGCTTCGCTGGCGTACAGCGTGGGAAAGTGGTCAGCGAGGCGCTTGCTGATGTAGTTGGCGCTGAGGATGGAGATTTCAGTGGCTTGCTTTAAACCTTCTGGCCCCATCATTCGGCAGTACATCCAGCTGATGGGCAGGACGGCTGCGTTGCCGAGCGGGGCGGCTGAGATGGCACCGATGGCATGCGGGGAGCCCTCACCCCAACCCTCTCCCAGGGGGAGAGGGGGTAAAGATTTCTCTCCCAGGGGGAGGGGGAGTGAAGCGGACTCCGACGTTTTATGGCCCGGCAAGTACGGCACCAGGTCCGCCACCACGCACACCGGCCCCACGCCCGGCCCGCCGCCGCCGTGGGGAATGCAAAACGTCTTGTGCAAATTGAGGTGGCTGACGTCGCCGCCAAATTCGCCTGGCGCGGCCGTGCCGACCAGTGCATTCATGTTCGCTCCGTCTACGTACACGCGCCCGCCGTGGCTGTGAACCAGTGCGCACAGCTCCTTGACATTGGCTTCAAACACGCCGTGGGTGCTGGGATAGGTGATCATCACTGCAGCCAGATTGGCGCTGTGCTGTTCGCACTTGGCTTTGAGGTCTGCCATGTCTACATTGCCTTTGGCGTCGCAGGCCGTCACAACGACGGTAAGCCCCGCCATTTGCGCGCTGGCTGGGTTGGTGCCGTGCGCCGATGCCGGTATCAGGCAAATGTTGCGGTGGCCCTGGCCCTGCGCGTCATGAAACGCCTTGATGACCAGCATGCCCGCGTATTCGCCCTGCGAGCCTGCGTTGGGTTGCAAGCTGATACCTGCGTAGCCAGTGGCCTGGCACAGCCAGTCGCGTAATTGTTGATCCAGCTCTGCATAGCCCTGCTGCTGGTCAGCAGGTGCAAATGGGTGGATATTGGCAAACTCGGGCCAGGTGATAGGAATCATCTCGCTGGTGGCGTTCAGCTTCATGGTGCAGCTGCCGAGCGGGATCATGCTGCGGTCAAGCGCCAAATCCTTGTCGCTCAACTTGCGGATGTAGCGCAGCATCGCAGTCTCGGAGTGGTGCGTATTGAAGACCGGGTGCGTTAAAAATTCGCTGGTGCGGCGCAGCTCGACAGGGATGAGCGGCTCAATGCCTTTTTCAAACTCACTGACTTTTGGCAGGGTCTGGCCGGGCTTGGCAAAGATGGACCATAGCAGTTCAATGTCAGCGCGTGTGGTGGTTTCGTCCAGCGAGACGAGGGTGCATGTATCCCATGCTTTTCGCAGATTAGCGCCCATATCACGTGCGCGAGCAGCTACTGAATCAGTAGCATCACCGGTTTGCAGACACAGGGTGTCAAAGCCGCTGCTTTGTGGGCTTGAGCCATAGCCCAGTGCTTCAAGGCCCTTGGCAAGAATGGCGGTATAGCTGGCAATGCGCTGCGCAATGCGCTTCAAACCCTGCGGGCCGTGGTACACCGCAAACATGCTGGCCACAACTGCAGGCAGCACCTGCGCCGTGCAAATATTGGACGTAGCCTTTTCACGGCGAATGTGTTGCTCGCGCGTTTGCAGCGCCAGCCGGTAAGTCGGGTTGCCATGTACGTCAATCGACACGCCGACCAAGCGGCCTGGCATGGACCGTTTAAATTCGTCACGGCAAGCCAGGTACGCCGCGTGTGGGCCGCCTGCGCCCATTGGCATGCCAAAGCGCTGCGTTGTGCCGACCACGATGTCGGCCTGGCCCAGCGGGTCGCCGTTGCCCCATTGGCCAGGTGGCGTCAGCAGTGTCAAAGCCAACAAATCAGCCGCCACGATGTAGGCTGCGCCTTTGGCGTGCGCTGTTTTAACGTCGTTGCCTTCCAGGCCCAATCGACCGCTGGTCGAGGGGTATTGCTCCAGCACGGCAAAGTAATCGTCGCCTGCAATCAGCGCGTCCCACTCCGCAGCAGATTGCGCAGATTTGATGATGATGCCCAGCGGCTTGGCACGGGTCTGCATGACTTCAATCGTTTGCGGATGCGCGTCTCCCGCGACGATGCACACATTGCCTTTGGCCTTGACGCTGCGCTTCGCCAGCGTCATGGCTTCAGCCGCAGCAGTGGCTTCATCCAACATTGACGCATTGGCAATTGGCATTCCCGTCAAGTCACACACCATGGTTTGGAAGTTGATCAGTGCTTCCATCCGGCCTTGCGAGATCTCGGCCTGATACGGCGTGTAGGCGGTATACCAGGAAGGGTTTTCCAAAATGTTGCGCAAGATCACGCCGGGCGTGTGCGTGCCGTAGTAGCCCTGGCCGATAAAGCTTTTCAGGACTTTGTTTTTTGATGCAATGCTTTTTAGTTGCTTGAGTGCTTCGGCCTCGGTCACTGGCGCAGGAATTGCCATGACGCTGGTGCGTGCAATCGACGGCGGAATGATCGCCTCCATCAGCGCCCGGCGCGACGCAGCGCCCAGCATGCTCAGCATGTGCGCTTCAGCAGCGTCGTCAATACCGATGTGACGGGCAATGAACTCGGACGTGTTTTCAAGTTCAGCCAGAGGCTTGGCGGATTGCATCAACATGGTGTGTCCTAAAAAATCTGGGTAGCGGTCATTGAAAAAAAATTCAATTCACAAGGAGATCAAGGAGGTCAAGGCAGTCAGGAAAAATTTTATTTCTCCCTCGTTTACCTCCCTTACCTCTTTGATCTCCTTGTAAAAACTGCTTTTTTCTGCGCCTTAAGAGAAGCTGCCTGCTAGGCGCTGGCTGAAAACGCGCTGTAGCTGGTTTCATCCATCAAAGCAGTCAATTGCGAAACATCCGACATCTTCACTTTAAAAAACCAGCCCGCGCCCAACGGATCTGAATTGGCCAATGAAGGGTCTGCTCGCAGCGCTTCATTCACCTCAGTCACTTCGCCACCAACCGGCATGTACACATCAGCCGCCGCCTTGACCGACTCGACCACGCCAGCGGTTTCTTTTTGGGCAAAGAGTGCGCCGACTTCGGGCAGGTCCACAAACACCACATCGCCCAGCGCGTCTTGAGCATGCACAGTGATGCCGACCGTGGCAATGTCGCCTTCAATTTTCAGCCACTCGTGGTCTTCGGTGTATTTCATCGTCATAGGGTTCTCCAGTTAAAAGTTAAATTTGTCCGCGAAAGTAATTGGCAGGCACAAACGGCATCGCTGTGACTTCCATCAACACAGGTTTGCCGCGCACCATGGCGTTGACGCGCGTGCCGATAGCAGCGAATTCAAGGCCAACATAACCCATCGCTACGGGCTGGTTGATGCTGGGGCCAAGCAGGCCGCTGGTGACCTCACCCATCGCCTTGCCGGTAAGTGATTGCAATGCGGTGTGGTCACGCACAGGGATGCGCTCCAGCGCCATCAGGCCAACGCGTTTGCGGGTGAGCTGCGTGGGATCTGCCAGTTGTGCAAGGATTTTTTCAGAACCCGGAAAGCCGCCAGCGCGCGCCCCACCTGTGCGGCGCACTTTTTGTATTGCCCAGGTCAGACTGGCTTCAACTGGTGTGGTGGTGGTGTCAATGTCGTTGCCGTACAGGCACAGTCCAGCTTCAAGCCGCAGTGAATTGCGCGCGCCCAGGCCAACGGGCTTGACTTCAGGTTCCGCGAGCAATGCGCGCGCAAGCTTTTCAGCTTGGTTGGCATGGACTGAGATTTCAAAACCATCTTCACCGGTGTAGCCGCTGCGGGTCAAAAAGCAGTCGCAGCCCGCCACATCAAAACGCCCGCCGTTCATGAACACCAGCTTTTCGACGCCAGGTGCGAGGCGGCTCAGGGCGGTGACAGCAAGCGGGCCCTGTAGTGCCAGCAATGCCATTTCAGGCAGGGGAATGACGTCGCAGAGAGTGCCGATTTTTTGTTGGATGTGAGCGATGTCAACCGCCTTGCATGCGCCGTTAACAATCACAAAAATGTCATCACCGCGATTGAAAAACATCAGGTCGTCCATGATGCCGCCTGCATCGTTGAGCAACAACCCGTAGCGCTGCTTTCCCACGGTGAGGTCGATCACATCTACCGGCATCAGGCTTTCAAACGCAGCTGCTGCACCCGCGCCTTCCAGCCGTAGTTGCCCCATGTGCGACACATCAAACAATCCGGCTGCACTGCGCGTATGCAAGTGTTCAGCCATCAAGCCAGCCGGGTACTGCACCGGCATGCTATAGCCTGCAAACGGCACCATGCGCGCACCAAGTTCAACATGCAGGTCATGCAAGGGAGTTTTCAAAAGCAGGTCAGTGGACAAAAGCTCTTCTCCAGGGGGCAAACAGATGGTTCTGGCGGAAGCCAGTGCGTTGCCCCTGCTGTCCCGGGTACCTGAGAGATTCACCCGGCGATGCAGGTTTGCTCCTTCGGTGGGCTGCATTTAATGCCGCCTCTCTCCAGTAGGGAACGCCGTAAATGCCATGCATTCGCGGCGGGTGTCAGTCCTTTTGCCTGAGCGTTCAGCTGACCATTGTGGGTGCAGCATGCGCCTTCGGCGGCTCTCTTGATGAAAGCGCTCTCCTGACGGTTTTAGTTTAACGGAATTCGAATATCTGACTACTTTGCGTACACCAGATCACGCAAAAACAGCGACAGTTGCGGCACATAGGTCACCACCATCAGGCAGGCCAAAATGACCAGCACAAACGGTATGAGATAGACCACAATTTTATCGAGTGAGATTTTAGCCACCGTGCACGCGGCAAATAAATTGACACCAAAGGGCGGCGTGATCATGCCGAGTGCGAGGTTAACCACCATGATCAAACCAAAATGCACCGGGTCAATGCCAAAGTGAATGGCCACCGGCGCAAGAATCGGGGCCAGCACGATGATGGCGGCGCTGGTTTCAATGAACATGCCAATCACAAACAGCGCAGCATTGACACCCAGCAAGAAGAGAGCAGGAGACTGCAGCACCGCCTCCAGATAGCGGCCAATGGCATCGGGCACGCCGGCACGGGTGATCAAGAACGCAAACAAACCGGCGTTGGCAATGATGAACATGATCACTGCACTCGACAGCACCGACTTGCGCAAAATCACCATCAGGTCGGGTACCTTGATCTCACGGTAAATCACCATGCCAACAATCAGCGCGTAAAACACGGCAACAGCTGACGCTTCAGTGGGCGTAAAAATACCGCCATAAATGCCGCCCAGAATAATCACAGGCATCAGCAGTGCCCAGCCCGCTTGCCAGGCAGCAGCACCAAACTTCAGGCGGCCATCGCCATCGTTTTTGCCCCAGCCCTTCCAGCGGCAATACAGGTGCACAAACAGCATCAGCGCCAGGCCAATAAACAGGCCCGGGCCAAAGCCTGCGATAAATAGCTCACCAATCGACACCTCAGCGCTCACGCCATACAAGATCATCGGGATCGACGGCGGAATGATCACGCCCAGCTCGGCGCTGGTGGCTTGCAGCGCAGCCGCGTAGCCAACAGGGTAGTGGTGCTTGATCAGCGCCGGAATCAATATCGCGCCAATGGCAAAGGTGGTGGCCACCGACGAGCCCGACACCGCCGCAAAAATCATGCAGGTCAGCACACAGGTCATGGGCAAGCCGCCCTGCACACCGCCAACGATGGACTTGGCAAACTCAACCAGGCGGCGCGATATGCCGCCGGTTTCCATCAAATTGCCGGCCAAAATAAAAAATGGAATGGCAGCCAGCGGAAATTTGTTGATGCTCGAGAACATTTCCTTCACCGATATCAGCATGTTGGCGTTGGATGCCTGAATGCCCAATATCGACGCCAGGCCGATCGAGACAGCCACCGATACCGTCAGCGCAAAACACAGCACCATGGTGCAAATCATCACAACACTCATTGCGCAGTCTCCAGCTCGTTACGCTGTGGATCCAGAAAATTGGCCACAATCCCCATCACACTGAACATGGCACCTACTGGCATTGCCACGTAGCCCCAAAACATCGATATCGACTCCAGCCCGGCCATCGACTGCACGCGCCCCCTGAGCGAATAGTCCCAGCCCCACCAGATGATGACGCTGATCAGTACCAACGCAGCCAGGCAAACCACGGCGTCCAGTACGCGTTTGATTTTGGGCGGGCTCCAGCGATACAACACGTCCACACTGACCATCGCGCCTTGCCTGAACGCCATCGGAATGCCCATAAACACCATCCAGATCAAACTCAGGCGAATCAAAATTTCGCTCCATTCAGCGGGCTGCTCCAGCACAAAGCGGGTGATGATCTGGAACATGCCCAGGGCTGATGCAATCACCAGCATGGCACACGCCACCCACATGGAGAACTGCGTGGTGCGGTGCTCAAAATTGAGGAAGGTTTGCTTCATGTTGTCGCTTCAGTAAATGCCCAGCTAGAAATCGAAGTCATTTCAACGCGGAGAAGAGGAGAGCGCGGAGGACGCGGAGTTTAATGATTCAGAAAGCCCTCAATCGTTAAGGTTTTCTCCGCGTCCTCCGCGCTACTCCTGCCCTCCGCGTTGAAAATTCTTTGGGCGTCTGAGTAATGACCTATTTCAGTAAAAAAGCCTGCAGCCCAATTAAGTCAGGCGCAGGCAGCTACTAAATAAATAGCGTTTTCAGTTTGATTACTTGACCGCCCGAATCGCGTCCAGATTGGCCTTGCCAAACTGCTTTTCAAATTCAGCATTTACAGGTGCCAGCATGGTGACAAACCTGGCCTTGTCAACGTTGTCGATCACGGTCATGCCCTTGGCGCGCAGCTCGGCCACGCCGGTTGCATCGTCTGCATCAACCCTGGCGCGGTTGAGTTTGACGCCTTCTTTGGCTGCGTCGACAAAGGCTTGCTTGTCGGCTGCTGTCAATTTGTCAAACGAGCCCTTGTTCATGACAAAAATTCCTGGCGAGTAAACGTGACCGGTCAGCGATAAATGCTTTTGCACCTGGTCAAATTTGGCTGCCATGATGACGGACAAAGGGTTTTCCTGACCGTCAACTGTGCCTTGTTGCAACGCGGTAAAGACTTCAGGAAATGCCATCGGCGTGGTCACGATACCCAGGCCTTTGTAGGCTGCAATGTGCACCGGGTTTTCCATCGTGCGCATCTTCAGGCCTTTGAGGTCTTCAGGCGCTTTGACATCACGCTTGCTGTTGGTCATGTGACGCACGCCGTTCTCACCCCAGGCCAGCGCTTTGAAGCCTTTGCTGTCAAATTTGGTCAGCAAGTCCTGGCCGATAGGGCCGTCCAGCACGGCGCGTGCATGGGCTTTGTCGCGGAACAAAAAAGGCACGTCCAGAATTCTGGTTTCAGAGACAAAGTTGGGAACAGGCCCGGTTGAGGAAAATGCAAGTTCCTGCGTGCCCAGTTGAACCGCTTCAATCGATTCACGTTCGCCGCCCAGCGCCCCTGAGTAAAAAGTCTGTACCTTGTAACGGCCAGCCGTGCGTTTTTCAACTTCTTTGGCGAAGGTGTCAATGGCAATGCCCTGATGCGAATTTTGCGCAATTGAAATGCTGATGCGCATCGTGGTCTGTGCGCTGGCAACTTGCGCGAAAGAGGTAAAACCAATGGCGATGCTCAGGCCAGCAAGCAGTTTAGAAAGTTTCATGAAATTCTCCAGTAGGGTGTTGATTTGCGGGTTTTAGCCAGCTTGCTGAAACCCATGTCCACATGCATTATTGCTGCTAAATTGTTGGGCTGGTGCGCGGGTTTTCGCTTGTTTTTTCGACCAGTTGTTCGCGCATGTAATCAGCCACGATGCTTTCAAAGTCAGGGTCGGGCAGCAGGCCGAGCGCTTTGGCACGTGCGGCATCAATGACTGCCGGCCAGCTGGTCACGATGTTGGCAATGGCTGGGTCAGGCGTCCAGTCAATCAATGCAGCGGCTGCCTTGCCACCGAGTTTTTCTAGTGCCAAAGCCATCGCACCGACGGTGGTTGTCAACGCCGGCAGGTTGATGGCGGTACGAGCCCCCCAGGCTTCGTCGCCGGCCTGGGCGGCTGCCATCAATCCATCAATGGTGCGGGCAGGCGACGAAAGCGCTACGGCGGTCTCTGGCGGTACAGGGCAGGCAGCGCGCACGCCTGCCAATGGTTCACGGATCATGCCGCTTAAAAAGCTTGATGCCGCGCCGTTGGGTTTGCCGGGCCGCACACTGACTGTCATCAGCCGCACGTTGCGGGCACAGATAAAACCTTTTCGGCCATAGTCCGCTACCAGTTGCTCGCCAATAAACTTTTGTATGCCGTAACTGTTTTGCGGCGTAGGCAGGGTGCGGTCATCAATGACCTCAGGCAAGGGTTGAGCCGCTGAATTGCCAAACACTGCGAGCGAGCTGGCAAATACAAAGACAGGGCAGGTCAGTGCAGCGCGGCAAGCCTCCAGCAACGCCCGGGTGGCGTCAATGTTGCTGCGCAACCCCAAGTCAAAGTCAGCTTCGCATTCACCACTGACCGCTGCTGCCAGATGAAAAATGATAGCTGCCTGCGCGCATATTGCCTGGGCTACAGCCGTATTTGTACCTGAAATGGGTTGTAAAAGCTGGTTTAAATCACCCACCACGGATGTGATGCGGCTGTCAGCTGCCAGGTCGGCTGGTGCGCTGACGCGGTCAATCAGTGTGATGCTTTGAATCGGCTGAGGTGGCCCGCCTCTGAGTGCCAACTGGCCCTTCGCAAGCAGGCTGCGCGCCAGGCGAGCACCCAAAAATCCGGCTCCGCCAGTGATAACAATATGCATGAAGTCTGCCTCCTGAAGTTGATCAGCGTGATCGTAACTTGAGCAGGCTGTCTTGTGCGGTTGCCAGGTGTTCGCGCAGTGTGTACCAGCGTTCTGAGTATTCGTCGGGCAAGTCCATCGTCACGACTTTTTGCTCAATACTGTCGAGTTTTCCCAGAAGGTTTTTCAATGCGATGGGGCTCTTGGTGGCAATAGTTGCCATTTCGTTTTCAAGAAATTTCAATTCACCATAAAAATAATTCAAACCGGCGTTGATACGCCAGTCAAATATCTTCGGAATCCAGGCCAGCACAGCAAATGCCAGCGCAAGGGTGGGCAGCACTGCATATACCAACAATTCGGCAAGTTGCGCCGTGCGGTAGGGAAGCAAAGTTTCCATCCATGGCCTTGTACCCAGACTGTAGGCATGGGCAACAGGCGAGAGTTTGATGTCGATCCCCCTGAAACCCGGAAACTGCCCGTGACGCTGCAAGAAAGTCGGTTGTTCATGAATCTCGGTTGCAGCCAGCAGCAAAGCCCGCTGCAACGCCGGATGCAGATCAGGCTTGACCAGCAAATGTGTTTGCAAACTGACCAGTGTCAGGTCACGCGGCGGCACGTCCCCGCGCAGCTCGATGGCGCCTTGCGGCAGCAGCATTAACTGTAAGGGCCGTTCTGTTGTTGTCAGCGCCGCCGCTTTGTCAACACTCAAAAGCTGCACGCCCTGCATCCGTGTCAGCATTTGAACAGCCAGAGAATCAGCACCCGCAACCTGAAACACCATGTCAACGCGGCCTTCGGCCAATGCCTGGGCAGCTGCAACGCCCGCCAGGTTGCTCATCTGCACATCAGCAGGCTTTAAGCCAGCGTGCTCCAAAAGCAGTCTGGCAGCAATAGCGGTTGATGCAGCGTCGGGCCCCACCGCAATATGCGAGCCTTTGGCATTGGCCAAATGATTGAGCCCATTCACACGGGAGAAAATCCAGATCGGCTCCAAGCCAACAACAGCCAGTGCTTGCAACGCGCCTGTCCTGTTTGCATCAAGCGTATTGGCAAAACCAACACTTGGCGTGTCTTTGATCTTTTTGTCCAAAGCGAGTTGTGCAAACGCTACGGCTTGCGTGGATGCATAAACAATTTCTGCACGAATGCCCACGCGCTCAAGCTGTTCTGCATAGCGCTGCGCCAGCCGCGCATAACTGTGCTCGGCAGATCCACCCGATATCACCACCTGGCTGGGCGGCAAAACGCGCCAGCTGGTAGCAGCCCAGCCAATGGCTGCTGCCGCACACAACAAAACGGGCAGATAAAACAGCCACCAGCGCCGGCGGTACAGCAGCAGCAGCTTCATCGCCCGCGCATCCGGTAAAGGCGCTGGCGCACAAACTTAATGTGCTGGTGCAGCGTGAAGCAGCGCGCCATCAGGTCTTCAGGGCAGGCAAATGCAAGAACAGAGGCGTCGATTCTGTTCAGGCGTGACAAAAATCGTGTCAAGTCCAGCCCCGAGACGGCTTGCTGGCTTATATCGTTCTCAATAAATTTAAGCTCGCCATACCAGCGGTTAACGCGGCTTTGCAATACCCAGCGCAGGTAGCTGGGAATGGTGTGCATCAGCCACATTGCAAGCAGCAAAACGGGCAAAACCAGCACCAGCACGCGTTCGGCAAATTGAGCCCACCAAAAAGGCAGCAGCCATTCATGCCAGGGCAAGCCGTGTGCCAGCGTGGTTCGCGCCATCGATGCCGTTGGAAAGTCAACCCTGCGCAGCGATGGATAGTCACCAGATCGGTGAAACAAACCACTTTTGCTGTTGACCTCCATCGCCACTGCAACGGCCAAGCGCTGTAGAGCCGGGTGCAGACCCTCGCGCGCCACCAGACTGGTAGACATTGTCAACATGCTGGTGTCCTTTGTTGGCATGTCGGCGTCCAGGGCGCCTTGCGCCAGCAAACTTGACTCCAGATAACGGTTTCGCTCGGTAATGGCTGCAGTTTTTTGCAAGTTGGCCAGATGGATTCCCGGCACACCCAACATCATTTTCAGTGTGGTCGACTCACGGGCAATCACCGTGATCACTACATCGACCAGGTCTTGCGCCAAAGCATTCACAGATTCAGGGCCCATCAAGGGCAGCAGTGTCAGGTTTTTCATGTCCAGTCCGGCCTGCTCAAACAGCTTCATGGCGACTTTGTGGTTGCCACTGCGAGAGGCTCCTATTGCCACCCGCAAACCCTGTAGTTGGTTCAGCGATGTGATGGTGCGGTTGCGGCTGAAAATCCAGATGGCTTCAGTGTCAACATTAGCCAGCGTTTCAATCCGGCTGCGCTCGCGTTTTTCACCGTCAGCGCCCAGATAACCAAATCCGCCTTGCATCAAAGCCAGGTCAGACCTGGCGGGCATGCTGCTCAAGCGTTCAATATTTTCTTGCGAGCCTTCAGAAAGCTGAACCTCCAACTGAACTCCGTAGTTGGCAAAAACCTCAGCGTAGCGTTGCGCCATGCGGTGGTAGGCGCCGCCTTTGCCAGCGCTGGTAATGCTTAAGTGGTCGGGCGGCATGGGGTAAACAAAGAGCCACAGCACAGCCAGAGAGGCAATTGCCAGTACAGCCACCGGAAGCTGAATGAGAAGCCACTTGCGTTGATACAACCAGGCCATACGCATGAAGAACGCCTATTTAAATTGCTACTTTAGCAACCTTTATAGCGCGTTTGATACTTTTTGTCACTGATACATTTCCATGACAAAAATAATCTTCCGGCAATCACATGCCAGCGTAATTTGGTCCGCCACCGCCTTCAGGTGTGACCCAGACTATGTTTTGCGTTGGATCCTTGATGTCGCAGGTTTTGCAGTGCACACAGTTTTGCGCGTTGATTTGCAAGCGGTCTGATTGATCTGCGTTCTTGACATATTCGTACACACCTGCCGGGCAGTAGCGGGACTCTGGCCCGGCGTAGGTTGCCAGATTGATATTGACCGGAACGCTGGCGTCTTTCAACGTCAAATGCGCTGGCTGGTTTTCTTCATGGTTGGTGTTGCTGATGAAAACGCTGGAGAGTTTGTCAAATGTGATTTTGCCGTCAGGCTTTGGGTAAGTGATTTGCGGGCAACTGCTGGCAGGCTTTAATTTTTGATGGTCTGGCACGGTGGAATGAATGTTCCAGGGCGGCGATTTGATGCCCAGTTTGGGCAGCAGCCACAGTTCAATGCCGTTCATGATGCTTGACAGATACAAGCCTTTTTTCATCCACTGTTTGGTGTTGCGCGAAGCCAGCAACTCGGCTTTCAGCCAGCTTGTTTCAAACGCTTCAGGGTAGGCTGTCAGTTCGTCATGCTGCCTGCCACTGGTCACGGCGGCATACGCCGCATCGGCGGCGAGCATACCGGTTTTGATAGCAGCGTGGCTGCCTTTGATGCGGGCAAAGTTTAAAAATCCTGCATCACAACCGACCAGTGCGCCGCCCGGAAAAACAGTTTTGGGCAAGCTGTTCAGGCCGCCGCAGGTGATTGAGCGGGCACCGTAACTGATGCGCTTGCCGCCTTCAAGGTATTTGACAATCGCCGGATGGGTTTTCCAGCGCTGCATTTCATCAAACGGGCTGAGCCAGGGGTTGCTGTATTCAAGGCCGACGATAAAACCGAGCGTGACTTTGTTGCCCTCCAGGTTGTACAAAAAGCCGCCGCCATAGGTAGCCGAATCCATCGGCCAGCCGAGTGAATGCACCACGTGTCCGGGCCGGGCTTTTGCCGGGTCAATCTCCCACAGTTCCTTGATGCCAATGGCGTAGGTTTGTGGATCCTTGCCCGCATCGAGTTGGTATTTTGCAATCAATGTTTTGCCGAGGTGGCCGCGTGAGCCTTCGGCAAAAATCGTGTACTTGGCATGCAGTTCCATGCCGAGTTGAAAGTGGTCTGTGGGCTCGCCGTCTTTGCCAATCCCCAGGTTGCCAGTGGCCACGCCGCGCACGGCACCCGCGTCGTTGTACAGCACTTCAGCAGCAGAAAAACCGGGGAATATTTCAACCCCCAGCGCTTCGGCCTGCTGGCCAAGCCAGCGCGTCAGGTTGCCCAGGCTGATCACGTAATTGCCAGTGTTGTGCAAACACCCGGGTATCAACATTTGCGGTGTGTTGAATGTGCCGGTGGTGGTTAAAAACTGCATGTCATCGCCAGTGACAGGCTGGTTAAGTGGCGCACCCATTTCTTTCCAGTTGGGGAAAAGTTCAGTCAAGGCAATCGGGTCCATAATGGCGCCGCTCAAAATGTGCGCTCCCGGTTCAGAGCCTTTTTCAAGTACTACCACCGACAGCTCGGTGCCTTTTTCTTGCGCCAGTTGCTTCAGGCGAATGGCGGTGGCCAGGCCGCCCGGGCCACCTCCAACCACCACCACGTCATATTCCATCGCTTCACGCGGGCCGAACTGGGTCAGGATTTCTTGGCTGGTCATGTTTTTACTCGCTGATAATGATTTGGACTGATCTGCTAATTTTATGCTGCAAGCAAAAAAAGTACGGTCGTTCTTTTTATCATTTTTATGTTGTGGAGATAACTGTGGCCTATTCCCTCGATCTAGTCGGACGCGTTGCACTGGTCACTGGCGCTTCAGGCGGCCTGGGTGCGCAATTTGCTAAAACACTCAGCCGGGCAGGCGCAGCGGTGATATTGGCCAGCCGGCGCATGGACAAGCTTAAAGACTTGCGCGCCTTCATTGAAGCCGAGGGTGGCGCAGCCCATGTGGTGGAGCTGGACGTGACTGACCACGACAGCATCAAATCCGCTGTGGCGCATGCTGAAACTGAAGTGGGGCCTATTGATATTTTGATCAACAACTCGGGCGTCAGCACCACGCAGCGTTTGCAGGATGTGGCAGAGGACGACTTTGATTTTGTCTTCAACACCAACGTCAAGGGTGCTTTTTTCGTGGCGCAAGAAGTTGGCAAGCGCATGCTCGCCCGCTCGCGCGGCTTGGCGCCGGGCGGCTTTGCAGGTGCGCGCATCATCAACATTGCGTCCATGGCGGGCTTGAAAGTGCTGCCGCAAATTGGCGTGTACTGCATGAGCAAGTCTGCCGTGATTCAAATGACCAAGGCCATGGCGCTTGAGTGGGGCAAATATGGCATCAATGTGAACGCGATTTGCCCCGGCTACATCGACACCGAAATCAATCACCACCACTGGGAAACCGAGCAGGGCAAAAAGTTGGTGCAAATGCTCCCCAGGAAACGCATTGGCAAGCCTGAAGACCTGGACGCGCTGCTGGTGATGCTGGCCAGCCCGCAGAGCCACTTTGTCAATGGTGCGGTGATTGCTGCAGACGATGGTTTTGCCATTTGATTTGAAGTGCTGACGGGAATACTGGCCGGCCTGGCTGCGGGCGCACTGTGGGGCTTGGTGTTTATTGCGCCGCGCATGGCGGCGGGTTTGTCGTCAGTTGACCTGACTGCCGGGCGGTTTATCGCTTTTGGCGCACTGTCTGCAGCGCTGTTGATTTTGGTGCGCCAGTCAGCGTGGCCCACGTTGCGCCAGGCCGCTTCAGCAGTTGGTCTGAGCCTGCTGGGCTTTACCGGCTATTACCTGCTGCTGGTATTCGCAATTCGCGATGCTGGCACGGCAGTGCCCAGCCTGATCATTGGCACGATTCCCATCTGGATGATGTTGCTGGGCAAACCGCTGGGGCTGCGCTGGGCTGCTTTGGTTCCGGGACTGATCTTGACGCTGTTGGGTCTGGCTTTGATGATGCAAGCTGAAACGCATCTCTTGATCCAGGGCCAGGCTTTTTGGCGCGGTGTGGGTTTTGCTGTTGCCGCCATGGCTTGCTGGACTGCCTTTGGTCTGCTGAATGCAGCTTGGCTAAAAAAGCATCCGCTTGTTAGCGCCACCACTTGGGCTAACTGGCTGGGCGTGGCCACCGGCCTGGGGGCTTTGGCGTTGTGGCTGGTGGCCGGATCAGATATAAATATGCTTCTAGCCCAGGAAAATAGCGCGCAAGCAGCTATTATTTGTATAGCAACTGGCGTTGGCTCGGCCTGGCTGGCGACGATTCTGTGGAATATTGCCAGCCAGCGCCTGAGCGCCAGTCTGTGTGGCCAGCTAATTGTGAGCGAAACCTTGTTTGCGCTTTTTTACTCGTTTGTATTGGACGGCCAGTGGCCCACCGGGTTACAGGCTGCAGCCTGCTTGTTGTTTGTTGCCGGAATATTGGCAAGCATCAGAGCACATCGATAAAAATCAAGGCGTACAGTGTAGTGCGCACTGTCGTGTACACTACATTGATGCGAAATATCACTTTATCCGCAACTGATCAGCTCATTGACCAAGCCAGAGACAAAGCCCGTTCCCAAGGCGTAACCCTGAATGACGAGTTTCGAAAATGGCTGGCAAGCTATGTGCAAGCCGGGGATGGGCAGAGCGCCGTGACCCGCTTTCGCAGCGTGATGCAGGCGCTGCCCCAGGCAGATGCTGGCCGCAGCTTTACCCGCGACGAGATGAATGAGCGTTGATAAGATGGGCGCAGGAACGGTGTTTTTGGACACCAACATTTTTGTTTACGCTTTTTTAGCCAGCAAGCCACTCAAGCGCGCCAAGGCAGTTGAGCTGATTGAAACCAGCCTGGGCTCAGGGCGCGCCAGCATCAGCTACCAGGTGGTACAAGAGTTTGCCAACGTAGCACGTAAAAAGTTTGCAACTTGCCTAAGCGCAAGCGACTGCAAAGCCTTCATTGATGCTGCCATGCAACCATTGATGCGCGTGGCATCCAGCACCGGGCTGGTTCACACTGCAATGGATTTGCAGGATGAACTGAAGTACAGCTTTTACGATGGCCTGATGATTGCTGCTGCACTGGAGGCCGGAGCAGACACCTTGTACACCGAAGATTTGCAGCATTGGAAGCACGGG
Organism: Polaromonas sp.; assembly: GCA_043754255.1. Taxonomy (GTDB): domain Bacteria; phylum Pseudomonadota; class Gammaproteobacteria; order Burkholderiales; family Burkholderiaceae_C; genus Polaromonas. Next base: position 35,361 of record JAYUVG010000049.1, read on the forward strand.
CAATTGGTGCGCGGTACTCTTCGCATCGTTAACCCATTTTTAGGCGTGGTCGATGAAATTTGAAATTCCTGAAACCAAAAAGCTGGTGTTTGAAATGCTGATTCCGATCCGCTGGGGCGACATGGACGCGATGAACCACCTGAACAACGGCACCTATTTTCGTTACCTGGAAACCATCCGCATTGACTGGATGCACAGCATTGGCTGCGTGCCCGATGCGTCTGGCGAAGGGCCGGTGATCGTCAATGCGTTTTGCAATTTTTACAAGCAGCTGGAGTACCCGGGCGATGTGCTGACCAAAATGTATGTGTCCAGCCCCGGCCGCACCACCTTTGAAACATGGGGCACGATGGAGCGGGCAGATACCCCCGGCCTGATTTGTGCAGCAGGCGGTGCAACCACCATCTGGGTAGACTTTCCGGCCCAAAAAGCCAAAACCCTGCCGGACTGGCTGCGGCAGGTCGTATCTGGCTGAATTTAATGATGAATATGGCTGTAGCCTATGTAACATGCGCGCAAGAAGCTATTAATAGCATAGCAAATAGCTGGCGCTTCACTTTTGCTTCGGCACCCGCCCCATCAGGTAAAACTCCGTATTCGGCTGCATGCCGCTAAAACTCGCCATGCGGTTGCTCAAGCCGAAAAATGCGGTAATCGCTGCAATGTCCCAGGCATCTTCATCGTCAAAACCATGTGCGTGCAGTGCTGCAAAGTCTGCGTCTTCGATGCTGTGTGACTGCAAACAAACCTTCATCGCAAAGTCCAGCATAGCGCGTTGGCGCGGTGTGATGTCGGCCTTTTTGTAATTGACGGCCACCTGGTCGGCTACCAGCGGTTTCTTTTCGTAAATTCGCAAAATTGCACCGTGCGCCACCACGCAGTACAGGCAACTGTTGGCCGCGCTGGTGGTGGTGACAATCATTTCGCGATCGCCCTTGGTCAGGTTGCTTGCACGGCCTGCGGATTCAGGCAACATCAACGCATCGTGGTACGCAAAAAACGCGCGCCACTCAGCCGGTCGACGGGCAAAACCCAAAAACACATTGGGTATGAAACCGGCTTTTTCTTGCACTTCCAGAATTTTGGCGCGAATGTCGTCTGGCAAATCGGCGAGCTCTGGGGTAGGGTAGCGCGTAGGTAATGTAGTCATGGCGAGATGATGTTGAGTTTGGGGAAATACGTTTGAAACCGCACTGCATCGCGTGTCAGCAGCCGCATGTTGCTGACCAGCGCGTGGGCACCAATGTAAAAGTCAGGCATGGGCGAGCGCTTGCCGCCCTTTGCGCTGCGGTAAATTTTGAAGGCCTGCCCGGCCAGGTAAGCCGCGTCCCAAGGCAGGGCTTCGCGCTTGATGGGCAGTAGCTGCAAAGCCGCATCCAGGTCAGCAGCCGTGGCAAAACGCGGGCTGATTTCAGCCAGGATCAGCGGGTTAATCACTAATGGCGCTTGCTGGCCCAACAAGTCCAGCTTTTCCAGTGACCATTCAGCCCAGTCAGGGTCATTGGCCAGCACATCAATCAGCACACAGCTGTCAACCAGCGTAGGCGCTAATAAATAGCGCGCGTCTGGCTCGCGCACTTCATGAACGGCTTTTTTAACCACGGATGAACTTCATGAATTCGTCTGTGCCCATGCCCTTAAATTGCGCAGCGTTCGCGCTGCCGCGTACACGTTCGAATGCACTGCGCAAGGGTGATGCCGTTGTGGTTGCGCGCCTGATGAGCACATCGCCGTTGGCACGCACTTCAAATTCAACTTCGCTGTGGGGCTGCAAGCCCGCCTTGTCGCGTACGGCTTGCGGAATGGTGACCTGGCCCTTGCTGGTGAGTCGCATGATTCTTACTCCTGTAAAGTAAGAATCTTACTGGTATTTTTGCGTGTTGGCAAATGCGAAAAAGCCGCTGCCCAGATCGGTTCAAACCAATCCGGGCAGCGGCTGATGCGCCGAACGTTGTCAAAAAACGCTTGAGAGTTTTTACGTCAGATCGAACCGATCCAGCATCATCACTTTGTCCCAGGCCGCCACGAAGTCCTGCATAAAGGCTGCTTCAGCATCACTGCTGGCATACACCTCCGCTATCGCGCGCAGTTGCGAGTTGGATCCAAAAACCAGGTCGGCTACAGTGCCTGTCCACTTCAGCTTGCCTGTTGCCCGGTCTTGCCCTTCCAGCACCCCGGCAAGACCTTCGGCTGTCTGCCACTTGGTGCGCATGTCCAGCAGGTTGGTGAAGAAATCATTGCTCAGCGTTTCAGGCCGCTGGGTGAAAACGCCGTGCCTGGTTAGCCCCACGTTGGCATTCAGGCTGCGCATGCCGCCTATCAGAACAGTCATCTCGGGAGCCGTTAATTGCATCAGGTTGGCGCGGTCTACCAGCCGCTCGGCGGCCTGGCTTTCAAGCCCGGGCACGATGTAATTGCGAAAGCCGTCTGCTTTTGGCTCCAACACCGCGAATGATTCGACATCGGTTTGCTCTTGCGATGCATCGGTACGCCCGGGCGTAAAAGGCACGTGGACATCACGGCCAGCTTTTTTGGCAGCAGCCTCAATCGCCGCGCAGCCGCCCAACACAATCAGGTCAGCCATCGACACCTTTTTGCCGATGGTTTGCGCGCTGTTAAAGCTGGTTTGAACGGCCTCCAGTGCGGTTAACACTTTTGCCAGTTCAGCAGGTTGATTAGCCTGCCATTCTTTTTGCGGACTGAGCCGAATGCGCGCGCCATTGGCTCCACCGCGCTTGTCACTGCCACGAAAGGTGGATGCTGATGCCCAGGCTGTAATGACCAGTTGCGCAACAGACAAGCCCGTTGCCAACACGCTGGCCTTCAACGCAGCAATGTCTTTTTCATTGATCAATTCATGGTCTACCGACGGCAATGGGTCTTGCCACAGCAATTGGCCTTTAGGAACCAGCGAACCCAGATAGCGTGTGGTTGGCCCCATGTCGCGGTGCGTCAGCTTGTACCAGGCCTTGGCATAGGCGTCGGCAAACTCCTCTGGATTGGCCATGAAATGGCGCGAAATTTTTTCATACGCCGGATCCATCCGCATCGCCATATCAGCCGTGGTCATCATCGGTGCATGGCGTTTGGCTGGGTTGTGCGCGTCTGGTACGGTGTCGGCAGCTGATGCATCTTTGGGCTTCCACTGGTGTGCACCAGCCGGGCTTTTGGTCAGTTCCCACTCGTAGCCGAACAGGTTTTCAAAGTAGCCCATATCCCACTGGATTGGGTTGTTGGTCCAGGCACCTTCAATGCCGCTGGTCACGGCGTGTTCGCCATTGCTGCCGCCGCTAAAGTTGCTGGTCCAGCCAAGGCCCTGCTCAGCCAGGTCAGCGCCTTCGGGGGCTGCCCCCATGTGGTGCTCAGGCACCGCACCATGCGATTTGCCAAAGGTATGACCGCCAGCCGTCAGCGCCACGGTTTCTTCATCGTTCATGGCCATGCGGGCAAAAGTTTCGCGGATGTCACGTGCTGAGCCCAACGGGTCGGGCACACCATTGGGGCCTTGTGGATTGACGTAAATCAAACCCATTTGCACAGCGGCCAGCGGCTGCTCCAGTACGCGGTCGCCTGTATAGCGTTTGTCACCCAGCCAGGTGTCTTCAGAACCCCAATAAATATCTTCACCTGGCTCCCAAACGTCTTCGCGCCCGCCCGCAAAGCCGTAGGTTTTAAAACCCATGGTTTCCATGGCGACGTTACCTGTCAGAACAATCAGGTCAGCCCAGGACAGCTTGCGCCCGTACTTTTGTTTGACAGGCCACAGCAGGCGGCGCGCCTTGTCAAGGTTACCGTTGTCGGGCCAGCTGTTCAGCGGTGCAAAACGTTGCGTGCCAAAGCCCGCGCCGCCGCGTCCATCAGCCGTGCGGTACGTTCCGGCGCTGTGCCAGGCCATCCGCACAAAAAACGGGCCGTAATGGCCGTAGTCAGCAGGCCACCAGTCCTGCGAATCGGTCATCAACGCTGTCAGGTCGGCAACCACGGCGTGCAGGTCGAGTGTTTTGAATTCTTCGGCGTAATCAAAGGTTTTGCCCATCGGGTCAGACGATGGCGAATGCTGGCTTAGCAGCTTGAGGTTGAGCTGGTTGGGCCACCAGTCTGCGTTGGTTCGCGCAGCAGCCAGGGTCTGCTTGACCGGGCTTACAGCAAAAGGGCATTTCAATTCTGTTGTCATGGGAAGCTCCTGAAAAAAGCATAAAAAGCACAAACTGCTTTTGAAAATGGATGTTAGAGCTATTGAAGAATGCAATCCAATAGTAATTATCTATTTGATCGATTACAAATGTTTTCGAAGGTTTATCACAAAACTTGTAGCAAAAACTTTATTACCTGGTCTTAGGGCTGGTGCTAGTGTGCAGGCCCCAAATTTGTTGTAGATTCCGGGGTCAGGCAACTTTGTGCCTTATTCATAACTTTTAACTGGAGTTTTACATGCAGATGAAATTTAAATTGACAGTGCTGGCGGTTGCTTTCTCTTTTGCTGGCCTGTCAGCAGCGCAAGACATGGTCGTCAAGATCGGCCACGTTGCACCAACCTCTGGCGGTATTGCCCACCTGGGCAAAGGCAACGAAAACGGCGCCAAGATGGCCATCGAAGACCTGAACGCCAAAGGCGTGATGATCGGCGGCAAAAAGGTCAAGTTTGAACTGGCCGCTGAAGACGACGCAGCTGATCCAAAGCAGGGCACAGCCGTAGCGCAAAAGCTGGTTGACATGAAAGTTGCTGGCGTCATTGGCCACCTCAATTCAGGCACGTCCATTCCAGCATCCAAAATTTACAGCGCTGCTGGCATTCCGCAAATCTCCCCATCAGCCACCAACCCGGCCTTTACCCGCGCGGGCTACAAAACCACTTTCCGTGTGGTAGCTGACGACGTCCATCTGGGCGGCACACTGGGCCGTTACGCTGTTAAAAACCTGAAGGGCAAGTCGATTGCCGTGATTGATGACCGCACTGCTTACGGCCAGGGCGTTGCTGAAGAGTTCACCAAGGCAGTCAAGGCAGCTGGCGGCAAGATTGTGGGTTCAGAATTCACCACCGACAAAGCCACCGACTTCATGCCAATTTTGACCACCCTCAAAGGCAAAAAGCCTGACGTGATTTTCTTTGGCGGCATGGACGCTGTTGCAGGCCCGATGATGCGCCAGATGAAAAACCTGGGCATCAAGGCCAAGTTCATGGGCGGTGACGGCATTTGCTCCAGCGAGCTGGTCAAGCTGGCTGGCGACGGCATGGCTGACGGTCAGGTTGTTTGCGCTGAAGCAGGCGGCGTTGAAGGCACCCAGAAAGCCGGCATGGACAAGTTTTATGCTGATTACAAAAAGCGCTTTGGCATTGACGTGACGGTGTATGAGCCGTACGTGTACGACGCTACCAACATCATGGTTGCTGCTATGGTCAAGGCCGGCTCTGCTGACCCAGCTGTTTACTTGCCAGTGCTGGCTAAAACAGCTGACTACAAAGGCGTGACAGGCAACATTTCTTTCGATGAAAAAGGCGACGTCAAAAATGGCGCGTTGACCCTGTATACGTACAAGGCTGGCAAGCGTGACCAGATCGCTGTGATCCGTTGATCCAGCTGTTTAGTCTTTAAAACAATAAAAAAGCCGCCTTCGGGTGGCTTTTTTATTGCGTCAAAATATTGAGCAATGCAAATGGCAGGATAAACAGGGGGCATCATGCGCAGCATTTTTCTGATTGTGGGTTTATTGGTGACGCTGGCAATTGTTGGCGTTGTAGCGAAAAAGCAGTTGACATCTTTGCCCAGTCCATCCTTGGCTACCCAGGGCCAGTCATTGACGAACCCATCACCCCAGGCCATTCAGCAACAATACAAACAAGCGCTGGACGCTGCACTGCAACCTGCAAAGCGCGACTTGGATGAAAAATGATGCTGGAAATGTATTTTATGCATCAAATCGCCATCTAGCCGGCGTATAGAGCGCGCAAGCAGCTCCTGAATTAATAGCAAACACAGGTATTCTTTGAACAGTTTTTCTTCCAGCCATCCGTATCAAGTGGCTGTTATCGGCGGCGGCCCTGCGGGATTGATGGCTGCTGAAGTTTTGGCGAATGCTGGCGGCGCAGTGCAGGTCACGGTGTATGACAGCATGCCATCGGTTGGGCGCAAGTTTTTGCTGGCGGGCAAGGGTGGCTTGAACCTGACGCATTCAGAAGCCTTTGATTTGTTCGTCAGCCGATACGGTGATGCGAGCGCGGCAATTCAGCCCATGCTGGCTGAATTTGGCGCACCGCAACTGCGCGACTGGGCGCTGGGTTTGGGAGTTAACACCTTTGTAGGCAGCTCGGGGCGTGTGTTTCCAGCGGACATGAAAGCAGCGCCGCTGCTGCGTGCCTGGCTGCACCGCCTGCGCAGCTCTGGCGTGCAGTTTTGCATGCGGCATCGCTGGCTGGGCTGGTCTGCATCGGGCGATCTGCTTTTTTCCACTCCTGCCAATCAAATCGTTGTCAAGGCAGATGCTGTAGTGCTGGCCCTGGGTGGTGCCAGTTGGGCGCGTTTGGGTTCTGACGGCGCGTGGCAGCAGCTGCTGGCAGCGCGCGGCGCGAGCATCGCACCACTGGTTCCGTCAAATTGCGGCTTTGACGTAGAGGCATGGACGCCATTTTTTGCAGCAAAGTTTGCCGGCCAGCCTTTCAAGTCGGTGGCTATAACGTTTACTGATTCTCAAGGTCGCAACTTCAGCCGCAAGGGTGAGTTTGTCGCTACTGCCACTGGCGTTGAAGGCAGTTTGATTTACGCTGTTTCCAGTTTGCTGCGCGACGAAATAGAACGTAACGCCAGCGCAACCTTCATGCTTGATTTGCTACCCGAAAAGTCTGCGGAACAGGTGCTCAAAGAAGTCACTCATCCGCGCGGCTCACGCTCGCTGTCCAGTCATTTGAAAAGCCGTTTGGGCATTGACGGCACCAAGGCAGCATTGCTGCACGAGCTGCTGGACAGACAGGCTTTCAGCAACGAAGCGCAGCTTGCTGCAGCGATCAAGGCGCTGCCAGTCAAACTGGTAAGGGCCCGACCGATTGATGAAGCTATCAGCAGTGCGGGTGGTGTATGTTTTGAAGCGATGGACAAGCACTTGAAACTTAGCACAGCCAATGCTTTGAATCGCCCGACATTTTGCGCAGGCGAAATGCTCAATTGGGAAGCCCCCACCGGTGGCTATTTGCTAAATGCCTGTCTTGCCTCTGGACGAACCGCAGGGCTTGGCGTGCTGGACTATTTGCAGCGTTTGGCGCGCTGAATCGGATTTGCAATAGACATTTTGAAGCATGGTCTTTTTTGCCTGTTTTTTCAGGCTGGGTCAGATCAGCCGCATACAATGCAAGGCTCGATTACCCATAGTGAACGTCTGGTTACATCAGACTTTTTGTCCTCTCTTTTGTGGAGTTTGCCTGTGTTTATTTCTTCTGCCTTTGCCCAAACCGCACCTGCTGCCGCTGGTGGTTCCGACATGATGTCGTCATTGACGGGCATGCTGCCACTGGTGCTGATGTTCGTGGTGCTGTATTTCGTCATGATTCGTCCGCAGATGAAAAAGCAAAAAGAGCACCGGGCCATGATTGATGCGCTCGCCAAGGGTGACGAAGTGGCCACTGCGGGTGGCTTGCTGGGCAAGGTTACCAAGCTGGGCGACTCTTACCTTTCACTGGAACTCGCACCCGGCGTGGAAGTGCAATTGCAGCGCAGTGCCATTGTTCAGGTGCTGCCCAAGGGCGCCATCAATACCACCAAGTAACTACGATAAAGTCACTGCGTTCAAGCAACCAGCTTTCATTTTTTAATTTATTTGGCGCGGCACCCATGAATCGTTATCCGGTCTGGAAATATGTCCTGTTGGTCGTGGCGCTGTTGATTGCCATCATTTATGCACTGCCCAATGTGTTTGGCGAGGCGCCTGCAGTGCAAATCTCCAGCAGCCGATCAGCCATCAAGGTGGATCTGACGACAGTCACCCGGGTTGAAGAAGCGTTGAAGTCTGCCAGCATCACGCCTGATGCAGTGACGCTGGAAGGCGCTTCCATCAAAGCGCGTTTTAGCAGCACCGACACGCAAATCAAGGCCAAGGACGCGATTCAAAAAGCGCTTAACCCCGATGGCAGTGACGGCGCGTACATCGTTGCTTTGAACCTGCTGTCGCGCTCACCGGCCTGGTTGACCGCCTTGCACGCTTCGCCGATGTATTTGGGGCTGGACTTGCGCGGCGGTGTTCACTTCATGCTGCAAGTGGACATGCAGGCCGCGCTGACTAAAAAAGCGGAATCGCTGGCCGGTGACTTGCGCTCCGTGATGCGTGAAAAAAACATCCGCCATTCAGGCATCAGCCGCAATGCGCAAACCATTGAAATTCGCTTTCGGGACAGCCAGACACTCGATGCTGCCAAGGCCTTGATCCAGGATCAGTTTGCTGATTTGCAAACCCGCGATACGCCAGAAGGCGTGGAATATAAATTAACCGCCACAATCAAAACAGAAGCCGCACGCCGCATACAGGATCAGGCCCTCAAGCAGAACATGGTGACGCTGCACAACCGCATCAATGAACTTGGCGTGGCCGAGCCGGTGATTGCCCAGCAGGGTATTGACCGGATTGTGGTGCAGTTGCCGGGTGTACAGGACACCGCCAAAGCCAAAGACATTTTGGGCCGCACAGCCACGCTGGAGATGCGCCTGGTTGACGAAAGTGCCGAGGGCCGCAGCGCAGAAACCAATACCGGCGCAGTACCTTTTGGCTCCGAGCGGTTCCTGGAGCGTGACGGCCGCGCAGTCATTGTGAAAAAGCAGGTCATCATCACCGGTGAAAACCTGACCGACGCGCAGCCCGGATTCGATTCGCAAAACCAGCAGCCAAAAGTGGACTTGACGGTGGATGCAAAAGGTGGCCGCATCATGCGCGACACCAGCCGCGAAAACCTGAAAAAGCGCATGGCCATTGTGCTGTTTGAAAAAGGCAAAGGCGAAGTGCTGACTGCGCCCGTCATTCAGGGTGAGTTGGGCAACCGCTTTCAGATTTCAGGCTCAATGAGCGTTGCCGAGGCCAGCGATCTGGCCTTGCTGCTCAGGGCGGGTTCGTTGGCGGCACCGATGGAGATCATTGAAGAACGCACCATTGGGCCAACCCTGGGCGCGCAGAATATTGCCAAGGGCTTTCAAAGCGTGACCTACGGCTTTGCCGTCATCGTGATTTTCATGGCTGTTTACTACATGCTGATTGGTGTGTTTTCGGGCATTGCACTGGCTGTCAATTTGCTGCTGTTGATTGCAATTTTGTCAATGTTGCAAGCCACACTGACGTTGCCCGGCATGGCGGCCATGGCGCTGGCTTTGGGTATGGCCATTGACTCGAACGTGCTGATCAATGAACGGATACGCGAAGAATTGCGAAACGGCGCATCACCGCAAGCGGCCATTCATACCGGATATGAAAAGGCCTGGGGGACAATTCTGGACTCCAACATCACCACGCTGATCGCCGGATTTGCGCTGCTGGCTTTTGGTTCCGGCGCGGTACGCGGTTTTGCAGTGGTGCATTGCATCGGTATTTTGACCAGCATGTTTTCAGCAGTGTTTTTCTCGCGTGGTTTGGTAAACCTCTGGTACGGCCGGCAGAAAAAGCTCAAATCAGTGTCGATTGGGACGGTTTGGCGGCCAGACACCTCGAACGCTGGCACTTCGCCCGCAGTTGCAAACTCCTAGACAAGGACAAGAAAATGGAGTTTTTTAAAATCGGCAAGGATATCCAGTTCATGAAGCACGCCAGGGTGCTCAATGGTATCTCGCTGGCTACTTTTATTCTGGCGGTCTTTTTTCTTTTCAGCCGCGGTTTGCATTTGTCGGTTGAATTTACCGGCGGCACATTGATGGAAGTCAGCTACTCCCAAAGTGCCGATGTGGAGAAGATCCGCAGCACCATTTCAGGACTGGGCTTGACCGATGTGCAGGTACAAAATTTTGGCACCGCACGCGACATCATGATTCGTTTGCCTGCACAAAAAGATGTCAGTACGGCACAGCAAAGCGACAAGGTGCTGGCAGCCCTGAAAACAACTGATTCTTCAGTGGTTTTAAAGCGCGCCGAGTTTGTTGGGCCGTCTGTTGGGGAAGAGCTGGCTGCTGATGGCCTGAAGGCGCTTGCCATGGTGGTGGTAGGCATCATGGTGTATCTGGCGTTCAGATTTGAGTGGAAATATGCAGTGGCAGGCATCATTGCCAATCTGCATGATGTGGTCATTATTCTCGGGTTTTTTGCCTTTTTTCAGTGGGAGTTTTCACTGTCGGTGCTGGCCGCCGTTTTGGCGGTATTGGGCTATTCAGTCAACGAGTCGGTGGTGATTTTTGACCGTATTCGTGAGAACTTCAGGCGCTACCGCAAGATGGACACTGTGCAAATCATTGACAACGCGATCACCTCGACCATCAGCCGCACCATCATCACCCATGCATCAACCCTGGTGATGGTGGTGTCCATGCTTATTTTTGGCGGGCCCACACTGTTTTACTTTGCCCTGGCGCTTACCATCGGCATATTGTTTGGCATTTACTCGTCGGTGTTTGTGGCTGCGGCGATTGCCATGTGGCTTGGCATCAAGCGTGAAGACCTGGTCAAGGGGCCAGCCAAAAAGGATGAAGATCCGAACGATCCGAACGCAGGTGCAACGGTTTAAACCAGCAGTCATTCAGCGCTTTTTTTATTTTGACTGTGGGCATCCCGAACAACAAACAAACCTTACTCGCAGCGAAGGCGCGTGATATTTTTACGGCCCAAGCTGCCCTGATGTTGCCTGAGCTGGCCAAGGCGGTTTATGCCAAGCTCACAGTGTTGATTGACCAGCCAGGCAGTGCGCCCGAAACCACAGCCAGACGTGACGCCTGGATGTTGTTCCAGAAAACTGGCAAATCCTGGGTAATCGGGACTCACAAAGCCTGGAAGCTTGTTCTGGTGCAACCGGCTTCCACTGCGGCTATCCGTCCCAACGGTGATGGCGGCAATTTTCAGTTGATGGACAACGAGGAAATGGAGGGCAAGATACTGGCCTCCCGCCTTGCGTTGCGCCTGGCTGATGTCGTGACTTGGGAGTTGAGTGATTTACGTCTTCGCGTGCAACACCTGGAGCAGATCAGCGAGCTCCATGCAACCGATATATTGCGCCCGGAGGTGCAAGCCCGGTTGATGGTTGAGCAATGGATCGAGACAGGACTGCCGCGCGACGCTTGGGTGGCAGTGCACGATGTCATTGAGCCACGTATGGCTGAACACATGCTGGAAGCGTACCACGCCGCCAATGAATTTTTGGTTCAAAACGGTGTGATGGCAGAAATTGATCTGCGGCCACTGGTCAAACGAACGCCTTCTGCCAATTTAACAGCATCGTCAACCTCCAGCCCCAACTTTGCTTCATCACTTTCAGCGAATGGCACACCAGCCGCAGGCAGCCGCTCAATGCAAAGCAACGGGTCGGTTAACCGGGGCGCAACTGGTGCTGGCAACAACGGCAACCAGGCTGGTTTGAACCCATCCCCAACCAGTGGACACCCGGGGGGGTCAGCTGGGCGGTTTGGGGCTGCTGGCAACGCATTTGATGGAACAGGCAATGGTGGCGGTAGTGGTAGTGGTGGTGGCAGTGGCGGTGGCGGCATCGGTGGCAACAGCAATGGTGGTGGCAGCAATGGAAGCGGTGCTGGCAATGGTGGCGGTGCTGGCAATGGTGGCGGTGCCGGAAATGGTGGCGGCAGCAACGGTGCGGGCGGCAGCAACACACTTCGCAGTTCTGAATCGCCGCACGACGAAACCCGGATGCAAACCGGAACCTCCCCGCTTGCGCGGTCCAGGATGCGCGCTCAGGGCGTGATAGGCACGCTCAAGCGTTTGGTAAACCATCAGGTAGCCGGTTTTGACGAAACCCGGGGCGCCCATGCCTCGCCCCAATTGTCTGCGGCGTTGGCCAGTGTTGCAGCCCATCAGGACGGTGCTGCTCAGGCACGCGTCGATGAAGAACCTGCTGATGGATTTGGATCGCAGCATGTAGTGCTGGTGTCAAATGAGCTCAGGCAGCGAACCACAGCACTTAAAAAGGCAGCCAGCACTTCGGCAGAGAAGGCCACGATTGAGATTGTGGCGTTGATGTTTCAGGCCATTTTGGCTGAAGACCGGATACCGCCTGTCATTCGTGTCTGGTTTGCGCGGCTGCAAATGCCCGTGTTGAGGGTCGCCATATCAGACCCGGAGTTTTTTGGAACGCTTGAGCATCCGGC
>JAYUVG010000050.1:0-13572 GCA_043754255.1 Polaromonas sp.
TCAGGCCGTGCAGGTCACCCGCAATGATTTGCAGCGGGATCAAAAAGGCAGCGAGGTCACGCCGGTTTTGATTCCTGCCACCACCTCCGCGCCGCGATCACTCCTCAGCCAGCGGTAGCTGGAAATACCGGCAATCAAAAACGCCACCGTCAGGCCCGATGCCAGCATCATGTGCGTAAACCGGTACGGGAACGATGGGTTAAAAATCACTTCAAGCCAGCTCGTGACATGTGCCTTGCCATCTATCATGACAAACCCGGCAGGGGTGTGCATCCACGAGTTCAGCGCCAGTATCCAGAAGGCAGACAGGGTGGTGCCGCCCGCTACCAGCAGCGTAGCAATGGTGTGGGTGCGTTCACTGACGCGCTCGCGGCCAAACAGCATCACGCCCAACATGGTGGCCTCTAAAAAGAACGCCGTCATCACCTCATAGGCCAGCAGCGGCCCGGCAATGTTGCCCACCTTTTCCATATAGCCCGGCCAATTGGTGCCGAACTGAAAACTCATGGTGATGCCACTGACCACACCAAGAGCAAACGTCAACGCAAAAATTTTCACCCAAAACTGGTAGGCATCCATCCAGTGCTGCTGGCCCGTTTTAACAAACCGCAGCTTGAAAAACAGCAACACCCAGCCAAGTGAAATACTGATGGTGGGGAACAGGATGTGAAAGGTGATGTTGGCCGCAAACTGAATGCGGGCAAGCAGCAGGGCGTCAAGGTTTTCCATAGTCAATTTCCGTCCAAATTTTATGAATCCGCCATTGCGGGCTTGACCTGCAAGCTATCCAGTCCTTGGCTGACACTGATTTGGCAACTTTAGCTTCAATCTTCATCAAAATGTAATTTTTGGCAATTCTTATTCTTCTTGCAGTCGGAAGAATTTTTCACCTACAGGAAACCATTCAACGACGCAGGGAAAGCCTTCGAACCACTTGCTGCCCCTGCACGTGGGGCACAACATCAGGTGTCGACAAAGGCACTGACAGCACCACTTGCTTGAAGCCCAGTCCCAGCATCCCCAAAGCTTCAGCTGCGCTACGGCTGACGTCGATCACCCGGGCGTGGATAAACGGGCCACGATCAGTGATGCGGACATCGACCTCACGGCCATTGACCAGGCTTTTGACTCTGACCCAGGTGCCAAATGGCAGCGTGCGGTGCGCGGCAGTCATGGCGTTCATGTCGTAGCGCTCACCGCTGGCGGTTCGCTTGCCGTGAAAGCCGGGGCCGTACCATGAGGCGCCGCCGCGTTGGTATTCACGCGCAAACCCACTTGTCAGCGCAGCTGGGCGCGCAGGATGCCTGGCAGGCTCGTCAAAGGGTTTACTGGGTAATGTTTCGGGCGGCGTGGCTGCAAAACCTGGACTGACCGGCAGCGCAATGGTTTGGGTCGTGATTGGAATGCTGGTTGTATGGATTGTTGAAACAATCGGCGCTGAAAGAAGCGCAGGCGCAGGCTTGGGCATAGTGGTACAGGCCGCTGACCCGGCCAGCACACCGACGGCAATGGCCAGCTTCAAGCCAGTTGCAATCGCTGGCAAATTTCTACCGTCGGTCCGGCCTGGTTCATGCTGTAAAAGTGCAAACCCGGCACGCCGCCATTGCGCAACTGCTCGCACAGGTCAGTCGTTACGTCCAGGCCAAAGCTCTTAATCGACGCGGTGTCGTCGCCAAAGCCTTGCAGGCGCAGCCGTATCCAGCGCGGGACTTCAGCGCCACAGGCGTCTGAAAACCGCAGCAATTGCGATGAATTGGTGATTGGCATGATGCCGGGCACAACTGGTACATCAACACCCAGCTTGTACGCATCATCGACAAACCTGAAGTAAGCATCAGAGTTGAAAAAATACTGCGTGATAGCGGAATTTGCGCCAGCCTTGACCTTGGTGACATAGGCTTTCAGGTCGTCATCAGCCGACCTGGCCTGTGGGTGCACCTCGGGATACGCGCCGACTTCAATATGAAACGCATTACCCGTCTCACTGCGAATGAAAGCCACCAGATCGCTGGCGTAATGAAATTCGCCACCGACGCCGTAGCCGCTGGGCAAGTCGCCGCGCAAAGCTACCAGGCGCTTGACGCCCATGGTTTGCAGCGTAGCCAGCTGCTGGCGTACGGCTGATTTGGTAGCGCCCACGCATGAAAAGTGGCACGCGGCCTGAACACCTTCCGCCAGAATCTCAGCGACAGTGTTGAAGGTGCCGTCTTGCGTGGAGCCGCCTGCGCCAAACGTGACAGAGCAAAACTCGGGCTTCAGCGCGTACAGCGCCTGGCGGGTAACGCGCAATTTGTCTGCGCCTTCAGGTGTTTTGGGTGGAAAAAATTCAATGCTGATTGGCAAGTTCATGTCTGGCTGCTCAATAAATTTATTTGCAATTGCGGAGGCAGTTTTTATCAGTCGTCAGCTGCATCGTTGGGCGAGCTTTTGCCCCTCTGTTTGCGCCGGGCTGGCCCGTGCTGGCCTGCGTGCGCTTCTTCAGAATCAATGTGGGCGGCGTGCAGGGCGCGGGTTTCGGCACGTGGCGTGCGCTTGGCGGCTTTGCGCGGCGGAGCTATTGGCAGTGGCTTGTCGTCAAGGCTCACGTCACTGCCTTTCTTGCCGTGAATAAAAAATTCACGGTTGCCGTCGCCACCCAGAATGCTTGAGTCCATCCACCCCAGCACCTCAACACCGAGTTCAGCACATGCATCACGCAGGCGCTGTTCAACAAACGCGAAGTGCGCCGCATCACGCACAATGCCGCCCTTGCCAATCTGGCCGGGCTGCAACTCAAACTGCGGCTTGACCAGCATCAGCAAATGGCCCTGTGGTTTGAGCAGGCGAGTCACCGCAGGCAGCACCAGCGTTAATGAGATAAACGACAAATCGCCGGTTAAAAAATCGAAGACGGGGTCTGCCTGAGATTCATCTTCAACACCATCTTCAGCAACGTCTTCAGCATCACTTTCAGCATCATTTCGGCCTGTAGCCAACGTATTATGCGCGCAAGCAGCTATTAAATTAGTAGCAGTCAGAGAGCGGGCGTTGATGCCTTCCAGGCACACCACACGGCTGTCTTCACGCATGCTGGCATGCAGCTGGCCGTGGCCTACGTCAATGCCCACCACCTGGACAGCGCCGTGCTGAAGCAAGCAATCGGTAAAGCCGCCGGTGGACTGGCCAACGTCCAGGCAGCGCAGGCCGGTGACGTCCAGTCCAGTCGCTTTCAGTGCGCCTTCGAGCTTCAAGCCGCCACGCGAAATATATTTGGCTTCGGTGTTGTCGAGCACCTCAACTTCGGCTGCTTCTGGAATTTCGTCACCATTTTTGGCCACGCGTTTCCAGGGAGCGGCAAGTCCTGTCTCATCAACCGCCACACGCCACTGCACGCCAGAGCCAATCAGGCGCTGAGCCTGGGAGCGGGTGGTGGCAAAGCCGTGTTCAACTAAAAAAAGGTCAGCGCGCATAAGGTCGGGGTCAGGGTCGGGGTCGGGGTCGGAGACTTTCAACGCGGAGAAGAGGAGAGCGCGGAGGACGCGGAGAAGTCATTTAATTTTTTTCTTCTCTGCGTCCTCCTGGTTTTCTCCTCCCCTCCGCGTTGAATGCCAGCGAATTTCAATCAATACCGGTAAGCATTCGCCTTGTACGGACCAGACTTGCTGACGCCAATATAGTCCGCCTGCTCCTGGCTCAGTTCGCTCAGCACAGCGCCGACTTTTTTCAGGTGCAGTCGCGCAACTTTTTCGTCAAGGTGTTTAGGCAACACATAAACCTTGCCCACTTCATAGTCGGCCTGCTTGCTGAACAATTCAATTTGCGCAATCACCTGATTGGCAAAGCTGGACGACATCACAAAGCTCGGGTGGCCGGTGCCGCAGCCCAGGTTTACCAGGCGGCCTTTGGCCAGCAGAATGATGCGTTTGCCGTCCGGGAAAATCACGTGGTCAACTTGCGGCTTGATCTCTTCCCACTGGCATTTTTCCAGTGACACGACATCAATTTCATTGTCAAAGTGACCAATATTGCAGACGATGGCCTGGTCTTTCATCGCCGCCATGTGGGCGTACGTGATGACGTTTTTATTGCCCGTTGCCGACACAAAAATGTCGCACTTGTCGGCTGCATATTCCATCGTCACGACTTTGTAGCCTTCCATGGCGGCTTGCAGCGCGTTGATCGGGTCGATCTCTGTCACCCACACCTGGGCGCTCAAGGCGCGCAAGGCCTGGGCCGAGCCTTTGCCGACGTCGCCGTAGCCAGCCACCACAGCGACCTTGCCTGCAATCATCACATCGGTGGCGCGCTTGATAGCATCGACCAGTGATTCACGGCAGCCGTACAGGTTGTCAAACTTGGACTTGGTCACTGAATCGTTGACATTTATCGCGCGAATGGCCAGCGTGCCTTTGGCTGACATTTCATTCAAGCGCAGCACGCCGGTGGTGGTTTCTTCGGTCACGCCGATGATGTTTTTCAGGCGGCGGCTGTACCAGCTCGGGTCTGTGGCCAGCTTGGCCTTGATGGCATTGAACAGGCAAATTTCTTCTTCACTGCCGGGCTTGGCCAACAATGAAATGTCTGTTTCAGCCTTGGTGCCCAGGTGCATCAACAACGTGGCGTCGCCGCCGTCGTCCAGAATCATGTTGGGGCCTTCTTCAGGCGTGCCTTTGGCGCCTGAAAATTCAAAAATGCGGTGGGTGTAGTCCCAGTAATCGGCCAACGACTCACCCTTGATGGCAAAGACGGGTGTGCCGACGGCAGCCAGCGCCGCAGCAGCGTGGTCTTGCGTCGAGAAAATATTGCACGATGCCCAGCGCACTTCAGCGCCAAGGGCTTGCAGCGTTTCCACCAGCACGCCGGTTTGGATCGTCATGTGCAGCGAGCCGGTGATGCGCGCGCCTTTGAGCGGCTGCGCTTTGGCAAATTCATGGCGAATGGCCATCAGGCCGGGCATTTCGGTCTCGGCAATTTTGTATTCCTTGCGGCCCCAGGCGGCCAAGGAAATATCAGCAATCACATAGTCAGCGAAAGGCGCTACAGCGGCGAGAGTTGGTTTAAGGACAGCGTT
This sequence comes from Polaromonas sp., assembly GCA_043754255.1. Classification (GTDB taxonomy): domain Bacteria; phylum Pseudomonadota; class Gammaproteobacteria; order Burkholderiales; family Burkholderiaceae_C; genus Polaromonas. The sequence goes on from JAYUVG010000050.1 coordinate 5,051, forward strand.
CATACGGTTCTCCAGATCAGACATCAATGGGCAAAATAGCCACGAGCCAAAATTTGCAAAACGGGAAATTTTTGTACTTTTATGTACTGTCACCCGGCTACAAAACATTGGCGGGTGAGCGTGGTTGCTGTGTCACTTGACGTGAATCTTGAGCCTAATCCACATGCCGTGGGTTGCAACGCTCCTCAAGAAGCACAAATTATAGCCAGCGATTGGGGGGATTTACTCACGCGGAGTTGTTCAACCGTCGATCCATCAAATGTAGATACAATTACGTAGATACTTAAGTCTTTCCAGGAGTGCTCGATGCTAGCAACAGCCAAAATTTTCAGCACCGGCAACAGCCAGGCAGTGCGTTTGCCCAAAGCATTTCGCGTGGACGTCAGCGAAATGTGGATTGCGAAAAACGAGGTCACGGGGGAGATCACGCTCAAGCCCAAAGACGAAGATGGGCGCAAGGCACGGCTGGCGTTGTTGTTCAAGTTGATTCGGGAAAATCCGACGACAGAGGATTTCATTCAGCCAAGGCGCAATGACCCTCCGCGCAATCCTTTTGAAGACTGGGCCGAACCGTTGCCAGACCAAACATCAACGAAAAAGTCCAAGCCTGGAAAAAATTTCAAAAGGTCGACATCTGGGTTGTTAAAGTGAGACGATATCTGCTCGATACCAACATCGTCAGTTACTTCATCAGAGGCCAGCATCCAGCGCTGATGAAACGCATGCAGCTCGAACTTGACGAGCAATCTTGCGTGATTTCGTCAGTGGTCAGAGCTGAAGTCCGGTATGGTCAAGCCCTGATGGCCGCAAACGACAAACGCCGCCAGCCCATCAACCTGCTTTTAAACGATTTACCAACGCTGAGCTGGGATTCTGGGGCTGCAGACCAGTACGGTCTACTGATGGCTGAGCTCAAGCGATTAGGCAAGCCTATCGGACATATGGACACCATGATTGCAGCACATGCCCTGGCAACAGGTTTGATTATCGTTACAAATAATTTGAAAGATTTTGAGCGCGTACCCAAGCTAAAACTTGAAGACTGGACAGCTTGAAACCACTGAACACCTGGCCTTTGACTGACAGGCAGCGCATCAAAGGCATCTTCACAGACATTGACGACACGCTGACGACTGACGGGGCAATCACGCTTGATGCACTGGCCGCGCTGAATAATTTGAAGGCCAACGGGTTGGGCGTTATTGCCATCACCGGCCGCCCGTCGGGCTGGAGCGAGCCGTTTGCCGCTGGCTGGCCAGTCGATGCGATTGTGGCTGAAAACGGCGCTGTTTTGCTGCAAAATAATGTCCAAAACAGTTGCTGGCCGTTGCAAACAGCGCGCAAGCAGCTATCAAAATCATATCAAATGAGCGCTGTGGTGCGCACTGAAAATTACGTACACATGCAGGAAATCAGCCAACGGATCCTGCGTGAAGTGCCGGGTGCACTGCTGGCGCAAGACAGCGACGGGCGCGAGACCGATATGGCGATTGACCACAGCGAGTTCACGCAATTGCCACCTGCAAAAATCGCCCAAGTGGTTGCCATCATGCAAAGGGGTGGCATGACGGCCACTGTGAGTTCCATCCATATCAACGGCTGGTTTGGCTCCCATAACAAACTGACAGGCGCACGCTGGGCGGTGCGCGCGTTGTTTAGCCGTGAGCTGCATGCAGAAATGGACAGCTGGGCTTTTGTGGGCGATTCCACCAACGACCAGTTGATGTTTGAGGCTTTCTCAAACTCTATCGGCGTGGCAAATGTGCGGCGCTTTGAAGCTCAGTTAACGAGTTTGCCGCGCTACATCACCAAAGGCGAGCGCGGCGCGGGCTTTGCAGAAGTTGCGCAGGCTGTTTTAACAGCCCGGATCGGTTAAGACGCTTTCAACAGCCCCAGCTTTTCTACCAGCGCCCGTTCGCGCTTGAACGTTTCCTGCGCAAACTTCAAGTAACCTGCCGAGCTCATGTACATCGGCTGCATGTCATATTTGCCCAGCGCGTTTTTATAGCTGTCCATCTCCATTGCCTGCTTGAAGCCATCGTGCAGGCGTTTGACCACGGCTGGCGGCGTGTCACGCGGGGCGGCAATGCCAAACGGCGAGTTTTGCACCAGATCCAGCCCCAGCTCTTTGAGCGTGGGCGCGTCCGGGAACTTGGCCAGCCGCTCTGCGCCCCAGGTGTTGAGCACGCGCAATTTACCGGCTTCTACCTGCGGCGCAAAACCGGTGGAATCAGCCGCGGCCATGATATTGCCGCCCAAAATCGATTGCATCAAATCAGCGCTGCCCTTGTACGGCACATGCAGCAATTCCAGCCCAAGTTTTTGCGCAATCAGTTCCATCGTCAGGTGCGGGCTGGTCATGGTGCCGGTGGATCCATAGCTCAGCTTGCCCGGATTGGCCTTGGCCCAGCCGACAAAATGCGTCCAGCTTTTAAGCGGTGAATCGGTTGGCACAACCAGGCCAAAGGCATAACCTGTGACGTTCAACACATAAGACAAATCCTTGATCGGATCCCACGTCATTTTGGTGGTGTACGGCAGGCGAAACACGCCCAGCGGGATTTGCGCCAGCGTGTAGCCGTCAGCGGCAGAGGTTTGCAGCTGCTGTGCAGGCAGCGTGCCGCCAGCGCCGGGCTTGTTTTCAACAATCACAGCCTGGCCAAAAACTTTTGAGGCGTTGTCAGCCAGCACCCGCATGGTCACATCGGTGGGTCCGCCAGCTGGAAAGGCGATGACCAGCTTGATGGGTTTGCTGGGGAATGGTTGTGCCTGCGCCAGGCCAGGGATAGTCAGGGCGGCAGCTGATTGAAGCAAATGGCGACGTTGCATAGTAAAACTCCAGGTGAATGTTCAGTGACCAAATCATGCCCTAGCAAGAGTAAATAGACACTAGGGCTTTAGCCTACTCACTGTTTTTTACAAGTAATATGGGGCGATGAATCTACCTTCAAAATTTTGGGCAGACCTGACATCACGGCACTTCTCGCAACTGGCGGCGAGCAGCATGATCGACCAAACCGTGGCAGTGCTTCCGGTCGCTGCGATTGAGCAACACGGCCCGCACCTGCCGGTCAGTGTGGACACCACTCTCGTCGATGGTGTGATTAAAGCGGCGCTGCCGCATCTGCCCGAAAATCTGCCTGTGCTCTTCCTGCCGACGCAACAGGTTGGCAAAAGCAATGAGCACATCCGCTACCCCGGCACACTGACGCTAAGCGCACAAACCCTGATCAATATGTGGACAGAGCTGGGTGCCTGTGTGGCACGTGCTGGCATTAAAAAGCTCGTCCTCTTCAACAGCCACGGCGGCCAGGTCAGTGTGATGGACATCGTCGCGCGGGATTTGCGCACAGCACACGACTTGATGGTGTTTTCAAGCAACTGGTACACGCTGCCGCTGGGCGATGAGGTGATGAGTCTGTTCACTCCAGCAGAGCACCGCTTTGGCATTCATGCGGGGGATATGGAGACGTCGATGATGCTGGCTTTGAGAGAAAAGTATGTTGACATGCGGCAGGCTCAGCACTTTCATACACAGGCTGAAGAGCGCGCCAAAAAGTATCCGATTTTGGGCAATGGCGTGTCAGCCAAGCTGGGCTGGCAAATGCAGGACTACAACCCGCAGGGTGCGGCGGGCAATGCAACGCTGGCCACGGCTGCCAAGGGCCATGCTGTGATCAACGCGGCGGGCCTGCAGTTGGCGCAGCTGCTGCAAGAGATCAGCAGCCTGCCTTTATTCACAATTACTAACGATATCAAGCTCTAGCCCATACAAAATGCGCGCAAGCAGCTCCTGAAACAATAGCATCACGCCCGCTCAAGCACACCCCGCAGCGCATTGCCGGTGTGCGTCCCCAGCTTCACGACAGCCTCGGGCGGAGCTGCTGCCACCACGCTACCGCCAGCATTGCCGCCATCAGGGCCCAGGTCAATCACCCAGTCAGCTTCGGCAATCACGTCCAGGTCGTGTTCAATCACCACCACACTGTGGCCGCCGTTGACCAGGCGGTGCAATACATGAATGAGTTTTTCAACATCAGCCATGTGCAGGCCAACGGTTGGCTCGTCCAGTACGTACAACGTGTGCGGCGCTTTTTGGCCGCGCCTTGTGATGTCGTCACGCACCTTGCTGAGCTCAGTCACCAGCTTGATGCGTTGTGCCTCGCCACCGCTGAGCGTGGGTGACGGCTGGCCGATGGTGAGGTAGCCGAGCCCAACGTCTTTGAGCAGTTGGAGCGGGTGGCCGATGCTGGGCATGGATTTGAAGAATTCCACCGCCTCGTCAACTTCCATGGTCAACACATCGCCAATGCTTTTGCCGCGCCACGTAACAGCCAATGTTTCAGGATTGAAGCGGGCACCATGGCAGGTTTCGCACAGCACTTTCACATCCGGCAGAAAGCTCATGCCGATGGTGCGAACGCCCGCGCCTTCGCAGGTAGGGCAGCGGCCTTCACCGGTGTTGAAGCTGAAGCGCCCTGCCTGATAACCCCTGGCGCGTGCCTCCAGCGTATCGGCAAACAGTTTGCGAATCGTGTCCCAAAAGCCGATGTAGGTAGCTGGACATGAACGCGGGGTTTTGCCGATGGGGGTTTGGTCTACTTCAAGTACGCGGTCGACCACGCGGTAGCCTGCAATAGCCTCGCAGCCGACCCATGTCGGATGCCTGCCTGCATCGTCTAAATCACGCCCTGCTTTGGTTGAGCGCTGCATGACGACTGCGTGGACGTTGGTGAGCATCACGTCGCGCGCCAGGGTTGATTTGCCTGAGCCTGACACGCCTGTGACGGCTACCAGTCTGTATAGCGGCACGTCAATCGTTATGTCTTTGAGGTTGTGCAGGTTCGCTTTGGTGACGGTTATCCAGGACGTGTATTTGCTGATGGCAGCGGGGGCGGCGTTGTGGGAAAGACTGGCGGAGGCTGCGTTGGCTATCAGGGCGGCGGCTTTTAGTTTGGCTTGTTTAGCCTTGCTGATTTTGGGCGCGGGGATGCCCCCACCCCCGCCCTCCCCCGGAAGGGGAGGGAGCAATTCGGGGACTTCACTCCCTCCCCTTCCGGGGGAGGGTTGGGGTGGGGGCAACTCGGTCTCACGCCTTGCATGCAGCGGATGAATCAGCGGATTCGCCAGATACCGCCCCGTCAAAGACTCAGGCACAGCAGACAACTCAGCCGCACTGCCCTGCGCCACCAAACGCCCGCCGCGCTTGCCTGCGCCGGGGCCAATGTCGATGATGTTGTCGGCGCGGCGAATGGTGTCTTCGTCGTGCTCGACGACCACCAGCGTGTTGCCGCGCTCGCTGAGCTTGCCGAGTGCTCTTAATAAAATAGCGTTGTCGCGGGGATGCAGGCCGATGGTGGGCTCGTCAAGCACGTAACAAACGCCTTGCAGGTTGCTGCCGAGTTGTGCAGCCAGGCGAATGCGCTGTGCCTCACCGCCTGACAGCGTTGGTGCGCCACGGTCTAGCGTCAAGTAGCCCAAACCGACGTCTTCCAGAAACTCCAGGCGTGATTTGATTTCAGGAATCAGGTCGCGGGCTATGCCGCTTTCACGCCCAACCAGCGCGAGCTTTTCAACCCAGGCGCGTATGTCGGTGACTGACAAGCGTGCAATGTCTGAAATCCCAACGCCTGCAAATTTAACCGCACGGGCTTGTTTGTTCAAGCGCGTACCCGCACAACTTGGGCAGGCGGTGTCCTCCACATCTTCAGCTTCAGGCTCGGCAAAAGTTTGCTCGCGGCCTCTGCTTTCATCGTCTTGCACGGAATCATCAAACACCTTGCGCTGTTCTTTGGTCAACTTCACGCCAGTGCCTACACAATCCGGGCACCAGCCGTGTTTGCTGTTGTAGCTGAACAGGCGCGGGTCTAACTCAGGATACGACGTGCTGCACACCGGGCAGGCGCGTTTGGTTGAAAAGGCTTCGAGCTTGCCGATCGCTTTGGTGGACGTGCCCGCCAGCATTGCGCCCTGCAAGCCGTCGAGCGGAGCCAGCACATGCACCTGGCCTTTCCCGTGTTGCAGCGCGACGGTCAAAGCCAGCCGCAGCGCTGCTTCGTTTTTTGGGTCGATGTGCAGGCTGGCGATGGGCAGCTCGACTGTGTGTTCCTTGAAGCGGTCGATGCGCGGAAAGCCGGTGGTCGGCAAAAATTCACCATCAATTCGCAGGTGCGTGTAGCCGCGTGGCCGCGCCCAGTCGGCCAGCTCGGTGTAGACGCCCTTGCGTGCAATCACCAACGGCGCAAGCAAGCCGATGTGCTGGCCGCGATAATTTTTCAGCAGCTGCGCGGCAATGCTTTCAGGGCTTTGTGGCATGACTGCGGCATCATCACGCACGCAATGCTGAATGCCCAGCTTGACGTACAGCAGCCGCAAAAAGTGCCACACCTCGGTCGTGGTGCCGACAGTAGATTTACGCCCGCCGCGCGACAGGCGCTGTTCAATTGCCACCGTGGGCGGTATGCCGTACACCGCATCGACTTCGGGCCGGCCTGCAGGCTGCACGATGCTGCGGGCATAGGCGTTGAGCGATTCAAGATAACGGCGCTGGCCTTCGTTGAACAAAATATCGAATGCGAGCGTGGATTTGCCTGAACCCGATACGCCCGTGACCACGTTGAACTTGCCGCGCGGAATATTGACCGACAGGCTTTTGAGGTTGTTTTCTTTAGCGTTGACGATTTGAATGTCGTTTGAAAACGTGGGCCTAGTTTTCCACACCTTTGGTTTGGGTTCTTCAACGCCCTGCACTTTGTTCATCACCAGTTCATAGTCGCGCAATGCAGCGGCTGTGTGCGAGGTGCGGTGCTCACGCACCTGCTCAGGCGTGCCTTCAGTCACCAGCAAACCACCCGCTTCACCGCCTTCGGGGCCAAGGTCAATGATCCAGTCGGCTGACCGAATCACGTCCAGGTTGTGCTCGAGGATGATGAGCGAATGACCGCCTTCCAGCAGCTTGCGCAGGGCGCGCATCAGCTTGGCGATGTCGTCAAAATGCAGGCCGGTAGTGGGTTCGTCGAATAAAAACAGCGTGCCTTTGTTCGGGTTGCGCAGGGCTAACGACTGCTTGCTGGCGCTTCGCGTTTTGCTGGCGTCGGCTAAAAAGCCTGCGAGCTTCAAACGCTGCGCTTCGCCACCCGAAAGAGTTGGAACCGGTTGGCCGAGCTTGATGTATTCAAGGCCCACATCGACGATGGGTTGCAGGGCGCGGACGACTTCGCGGTCTTGTGCGAAGAGTTGGATGGCTTCGCTGACAGTTAGGTCAAGGACGTCGGCTACGTTCAGGGTGCGGGTTTTGATACGGGGAGACGAAACGGGGTCAGAGCCCAAATTCGATTGACCCTGTACGCCTTGCCGATTTGATTTCGCGAAATTGGGATCTGACCCCATTTCGTCTGAAGCGCCGATTACAGTTCTTTCAATCGTTACCTCCAGAATCTCAGGCCGATAACGCTTGCCGTCACAGTCTTGGCAGCGCAAATACACATCGCTTAAAAATTGCATCTCCACATGCTCAAAGCCTGAGCCGCCGCAGGTTGGGCAGCGGCCGTCGCCGCTGTTAAAACTGAACTTGGTTGATGTGTAGCTGCGCTGGCGGGCCAGCGGTGCCTGGGCGAACAGCTCGCGAATCGAGTCCCACGCGCCCACGTAGCTGGCGGGGTTGGAGCGGGCGGTTTTACCGATGGGTGACTGGTCGACGAACACCACATCCGTCAGGTGGTCAGCGCCCATTAATCTGTCATGCGCGCCCGGGGTTTCAGTCGCCTTGCCAAATTGGCGCAGCAACGCAGGCGCCAGAATGTCTTGCATCAATGTTGACTTGCCTGAGCCACTGACGCCTGTAACGCACACCAGACGTTGCAGCGGGAAATCAACTGTCAGATTTTTCAGATTGTGATCTCGCGCGCCTTCCAGTATCAAACGCGGTGTATTGTCAGTTACCGGGCGCTTGAAGCCCATGCCGACCTGCTTGCGCGCGCCCAAATACGCGCCCGTCAACGTGTCAGCATGTTTCAAATCTTCAGGCGTGCCATCAAACACAATTTGCCCGCCCTTGATACCCGGGCCGGGGCCCATGTCAATCATGCGGTCAGCGGCCAGCATCACCGCCGGGTCATGCTCGACCACCACCAGCGTGTTGCCAGCATCACGCAGGCGGTGCATGGCCTGGATGATGCGGTTCATGTCGCGTGGATGCAGACCGATGGAGGGCTCGTCGAGCACAAACAGCGTGTTGACGAGCGATGTGCCGAGCGCTGTGGTGAGGTTGATACGCTGGACTTCACCGCCTGACAGCGTGCGGCTTTGGCGGTCTAGAGTGAGGTAGCCGATGCCGACGTCGCACAGGTATTTGAGGCGGGTCTGGATTTCTTCGAAGAGGGATTTGAGGGCTTTATGTTCTGCGCTTCCAGCTCCTTCCCCTTCCGGGGGAAGGCTGGGATGGGGGCTCTCAGTGGGCATTAGCCCTTGCGCTTGCCCCCACCCTAACCCTCCCCCAGCGGGGGAGGGAATAAGCTGCAGAA
>JAYUVG010000051.1:0-3108 GCA_043754255.1 Polaromonas sp.
CCTCATGAGGTGTTCTATAACCTTCCAAGAGAGCCGATTACAATTAGAGTTGGCGCACTTTGTACTTGAATCTGCGACCGAATATGCCTCTAGCCCATATAAAGTGCGCGCAAGCAGCTATGAATAACATAGCATTTGCTTTATACCAATGCGATTAAATCGGTCACGCCAACATCCACGCCAGCCTGCATTAAAAGCGTCGTCACCTGCCCCCGGTGGTGTGCCTGATGGTTAAAGAAATGCGTCAGTGCCTGCCACATGGGGTGGGCGCGCTGCACCCCTTTTGTGTTGGCGTAGTGCATCGTGCCTGACAAGAACTCCGGCGACATTTCTTGCAGCCAGACCTTTATTGCTGCATCAAGCCTTTCACGTGTTTGCTTCAAGTCTTCCCAATCAGGATGCAGGTTGCTGGAATAGTCCGAGCCCTCAGGCAGAGCAATCAACTCCATAAGCAACGCTGCAAATGGCACGCCCTGGCTGGCAAACCTTGTCAGCCACATCTTGTCGGCCAACACCAGATGCATCAAGGTATGGTGAATGGATTTAAAAAAGGCTCCTCGGTTTGCTTTGCGCTGCGCGTCTGTCAAGCTCTCGCACGCTGCATACAAACGCTGGTTCATCCAGTGGTTGTAGCGCGCCAGCAAACGGTAGTTGTCAAGAAAAATAGAATTCATCTGAATGCTCCTGATTAAGTAGCAGCTTGCGCGCATTTTATGGCGGCTAGCGGCTTAAAATACTAAATGTTGCTGATGATCAACCGGCCCGCAACTGTTGCTGCAGCGCCGCAGACACAACAACCTCAAATCTGCCCACTCGGTTCAGATTTCAGGGCTTGATATTATTTGTAAGCCCATCAAATTTACGCCAAAAGGCATCAACCACCGCATGACCCAAATTCTGAATGCCCAGCAAACCGCAGCGCGATTGCCATGGGCTGGCCTGGTGGACGAAATTGCCTTGGTGTTGCAAGACACCAGCGTACACATTGCACCGCGCATCGTGCAGCAGTTGGGCGGTGGCGCGAGTTTGTTTGTCATGCCTGCGATTGACAGCCACATCGCTATCACCAAACTTATTACGTTGACACCTGCGAATGCGGGAACCAACAGGCCTGCGATTCAGGGCGATGTGGTCGTGTTTGACATTGCCACTGGCGAGCGCCGCCTGGTGCTGGACGGGCCAGCAGTCACAGCCCGGCGCACAGCGGCTGTATCGGTACTGGCCGCTCAGCGGCTGGCATGCAATACAGAGGGGCCTTTGCTTATTGTTGGCGCGGGTGTTCAGGGCAAGGCACATCTGGAGGCTTTTGCAGCGGTGCTGGGAACCCGTCACGTCATGATTGCGTCACGGAGCAACACCAGCGCAGAGTTGCTGGCGCAGCATGCCATTTCATTAGGCCTGAAAGCGCAGGTCGTGGCTGATGCTGATACCGCTTTGCAAAGCTGCCCGCTGACCGCGGTGTGTACACCTGCCAAAAGCATCGCATTAAGTGCCAAGCCGCGGCCAGACGCTTTCATCAGTGCAGTGGGTGCTTTTTTACCCAGCATGGCAGAGTTAAGGCCTGACTTGTGCCAGCACATTGCCAGAGAAGGCACAGTTTGGCTGGACACTGCTGATGGCGCCCTTGAAGCAGGCGATTTGCTGCAGGCAGGATTGAATTTGCAAGGCATGGCCACGCTTGGCGATGTTGTGCGTCAAAGCATCACCAGGCCGACGGGGCCAGTGCTGTTTAAAAGCTGCGGTTGGGCGGGTTGGGATCTGGCAGCAGCGCGGCTGGCATTGCGCCACGGCTAAATTTTTAAAATCACTGTTGCCGATGGTTTGACATTGAGTTCATGAATACCTGTCCCTGTGGCACTGCCAAATCCGCCGCCCCCGGGTGTGTGAATCTCAAACACATCTCCAGCCAGCATCTCGGCCTGGCCGATATGGCCCAGGGTTTCAACACGTCCATCGCTGCGTACCACCCGGTTTTGCCCGACCTGCCCTGGCTGGCCGCCTGCCATGCCAAAAGCGCCGTGTTTGCGGCCGTTAGACAAAATGCTGGCGGTCATCGGCTCCAAGAATCGCACACGCCGCACGCCACCATTGCCACCGTGCCACTTCCCTGCGCCGCCTGAGCTGGTGCGAATTTCGTAACTCTCTAAACGTACAGGAAAGCGGAACTCCAAAATCTCGGGGTCAGTCAACCTTGAATTGGTCATGTGGGCCTGCACGACGGAAGTGCCATTGAAGCCGCCGACCAGGTTGCCGTCGGCATCCATCACGCCCCCTGCGCCGCTGCCGCCTGAAATGGTTTCGTAGTACTGGTACTTCGCATTGCCAAAGGTAAAGTTGTTCATAGTGCACTGCCCGGCCGCCATCACACCCAGTGCGCCATACAGCGCGTTGGTGATGCAGGTCGAGGTTTCAACATTGCCCGCCACCACCGACGCGGGCGGGTTGGGGTTCAACATGCTGCCGGGCGGAATGATGACCTTGAGCGGCTTCAGGCAACCTGCGTTGAGCGGAATGTCGTCATCGACCAGCGTTCTGAAAACATACAGGACCGCTGCCATGCACACGGCGGTAGGCGCGTTGAAGTTGTTGGTTTGTTGCTCTGATGTCCCCGTGAAATCAATCTCGGCGCTGCGGTTTTTAGTGTCAACGCGGATGGCAACCTTGATCTGCGCACCGTTGTCCAGCGGCAAAGTGAACTCACCGTTTTTCAGTTTTGTGATGACCCGGCGCACCGACTCTTCTGCGTTGTCCTGCACGTGGCTCATGTAGGCAAGAACGGTTGGCAGGCTGAACTGCTCAACCATTTTGCGCAGCTCTTGCACGCCTTTTTCATTGGCGGCGATTTGCGCCTTCAGGTCAGCCATGTTTTGCTGGGGATTTCTTGATGGAAATTCACCGCTTTTAAGCAGTGCCACCATCTCTGCCTCACGTAGCACACCGCGTTCGACCAGCAACACGTTGTTGATCTGCACGCCCTCTTCTTCAATGCGGGTTGAAAATGGCGGCATGGAGCCGGGTGTAGTGCCGCCTATGTCGGCGTGGTGGCCCCGGCTGCCCACGTAGAAGATGGGGCGCGGGGAGCCCCCACCCCTGCCCTCCCCCAGCGGG
>JAYUVG010000052.1:0-5062 GCA_043754255.1 Polaromonas sp.
AAACGACATCCTCAAAGAATTCATGGTGCGCAACACCTACATTTACCCGCCTGCACCCAGCATTCGCATCATTGGCGACATCATTGAATACACGGCCAAACACATGCCCAAGTTCAATTCCATTTCTATCAGCGGCTACCACATGCAGGAAGCCGGGGCCAATCAGGCACTTGAACTGGCCTTCACGCTGGCCGACGGCAAAGAGTATGTGAAGACCGCCATAGGCAAGGGGCTGGATGTCGATGGGTTCGCAGGACGGCTCAGTTTTTTCTGGGCCATCGGCATGAACTTCTATCTGGAGATTGCCAAGATGCGCGCCGCACGGCTGCTGTGGTGCCGCATCATGAAGGGCTTTGATGCCAAGTCGCCCAAGTCCCTGATGCTGCGCACCCACTGCCAGACCAGCGGCTGGAGCCTGACCGAGCAAGACCCGTACAACAACATTGTGCGCACTACGATTGAGGGCATGGCGGCAGTGTTTGGCGGCACGCAAAGTTTGCACACCAACAGCTTTGACGAGGCGATTGCGCTGCCCACCGAGTTCAGCTCACGCATCGCCCGCAACACGCAGCTCATCATTCAGGAAGAAACCCACATCGGCGCAGTGGTGGACCCATGGGCAGGCAGCTACATGATGGAAAAGCTGACGCAAGACATGGCCGATGCGGCGTGGAAGATCATTGAAGAAGTCGAAGCCATGGGCGGCATGACCAAGGCCGTTGACAGCGGCTGGGCCAAGCTGAAAATTGAAGCCGCAGCGGCGCAAAAGCAGGCGCGTATTGACAGCGGTAAAGATGTGATTGTGGGCGTGAACAAGTACAGATTGAAAACTGAAGACCCCATAGAAACGCGCGACATTGACAATGTGGCGGTGCGTGACGGGCAAATCAAAAGACTTGAAGAAATCAAGTCAAAACGCGATGTAGTCAGCGTAAATAGCGCGCTGGCAGCTATTAAAAGTGCAGCAGAAGACAACACGGGTAATTTGCTCGACTTGTCCATTCAAGCCGTACGCGCACGCGCAACAGTCGGTGAAATCAGCGACGCGCTGGAATCAGTCTACGGACGCCACCGCGCCGACACGCAAAAGGTCACGGGCGTGTATGCCGCCGCTTATGACTCTGCCGAGGGCTGGGAGCAGCTCAAAAAAGAGATCGCAGAATTTGGTGAAATTGAAGGTCGCCGACCCCGGGTGATGATTTCAAAACTAGGCCAGGACGGCCACGACCGGGGTGCCAAAGTGGTGGCCACCGCGTTTGCAGATTTGGGTTTTGACGTGGACATGGGACCATTGTTTCAAACGCCTGAAGAATGCGCCCGTCAGGCGATTGAAAACGACGTGCATGCCGTCGGTGTGAGCACGCTGGCAGCAGGGCACAAAACGCTGGTACCCGGCATCATCGCCGAGCTCAAAAAGCAGGGCGCAGACGACATCATCGTCTTCGTTGGCGGCGTAATTCCCCGGCCTGATTACGAAATGCTGTATGAGGCCGGCGTGAAAGGCATTTATGGCCCAGGCACGCCGATTGTGGCCAGCGCCAAGGATGTGTTGGAGCAGATTCGCAAGGCGATTGACAGGTTGCCGAAATAGGAATTGATATGTATCATTGGTACATATCAAATTTCAGGAGTGACCTATGACACCAGCCGTTTTAAGCACAGCCAAGGTTTTTACCACTGGCCGCAGCCAAGCCGTGCGCTTGCCCAAGGCGTTTCGATTTGATACCTCTGAGGTCACGATTGAGCGGCAAGGCGATGCTGTGATCTTGCGCCCCAAGGTGCAGACCAAAGACGAATGGTGGGACGAGATGGAGCAGATTCTGGCGGGCTTTGAGGGCATGGAGCCAGTTGAGCGTGCTAGAGGCCCTTTAAAAGACGACCTGGTTGATTGGGACTGATGGCTCATGAAGTATTTGCTTGATTCAAACATCTGTATTTATGCAATGGCAGGGCGTCATCCCCAAATATTGCAGCGTATGCAAAAAGCAGGCAAACAAGCCTTGTGCGTTGATGCCATTGTGGTGTCGGAGTTGGCTTTCGGCGTGGCAAAGTCCGCTCCAAGCTTCCAAACAAGAAACAAGCTGCAGCTACAGAAGTTTTTGGGTAGCGTCAATGTTTTGGAATGGCCCAGCGCAGCTATGTGGACATATGGGCAAATCCGGAACACCTTGAGAGTAGCCGGGCTGCCAATTGGCGAACTTGACATGTTGATCGGGGCGCATGCCTTGCACGCTGGGTTAACTGTCGTGACCAACAACACGCGCGAGTTTGAGCGCATTGAGGGTTTGAAGCTGGAGAACTGGGTGTGATGAATGTGTTGATTGACAGCGTGGTCAACAATGCAGTGCCGCAAGCCCAGCGCCGAGCTATCGCCAAAGCCATCACGCTGCTCGAATCGACACGCGCAGACCACCGCACGCAAGGCGACGGACTTCTCACAGCCTTGCTGCCCCACACAGGCAAATCTTTCCGCCTTGGTATCAGCGGCGTACCGGGCGTGGGCAAGTCCACTTTCATTGAAGTGCTGGGGCTACACCTCATCAAACAAGGCCACCGTGTGGCGGTGCTGACGATTGACCCTTCTTCTACTGTCTCGGGTGGATCGATTTTGGGTGACAAAACCCGGATGGACTTGCTATCCGTCAATGAAAACGCCTACATCCGTCCCAGCCCATCAAGTGGCACGCTGGGCGGTGTTGCTGAAAAAACCCGTGAAGCGATGTTGGTCTGCGAGGCTGCAGGCTACGACGTGGTGATGGTGGAGACCGTGGGCGTCGGCCAGTCTGAAACCGCCGTTGCCAACATGACCGACATGTTTGTATTGATGCAACTGCCCAACGCGGGCGACGATTTGCAGGCGATTAAAAAAGGCGTGATGGAACTGGCCGATCTGGTCGTTATCAACAAGGCTGACATTGACGTAATTGCCGCCCAGCGTGCGCAGCTGCAAATCACTTCAGCCATGCAGCTATTGGGTATGTTCAGCGGCTATGTCGAGGCCAACTGGCACCCCAAGGCGATTCAGCTCAGTGCCTTGAAGGGCGAGGGCGTTGAGGCTTTCTGGGCTGATGTGCAAGACTTCAAGGCACGGCAAACAGCTAACGGCAAGCTAGCCGCGCGCAGGCAGCAGCAGTCGCTCAGCTGGATGTGGGAGCGCATTGATGCGGGGCTGAAACTGGCCTTCAAGCAAAACCCGGCCGTGAGCCGATTGCTGCCTGAAATGATTCAACAGGTTTCCAGTGGGCATATTCCAGCCTCTACTGCAGCACGAAATATGCTTCTAGCCCAGGTAAAAAGTGCGCAAGCAGCTCCTAATTAAATAGCAAATTACTAATCAAGAGAAACTCAATATGCAAGACATCCTCGAAAAATTGGAACAAAAACGCGCCGCAGCCCGATTGGGTGGCGGGCAAAAACGCATCGACGCGCAGCACGGCAAGGGCAAACTCACCGCGCGTGAGCGGCTGGAGTTGCTGCTTGACGAAGGCACGTTTGAAGAATGGGACATGTTTGTCGAACACCGCTGTACAGACTTTGGCATGGCCGACAACCGCCCGCCGGGTGATGGTGTGGTGACAGGCTACGGCATGATCAATGGCCGGCTGGTCTTTGTCTTCAGCCAGGACTTCACCGTGTTTGGCGGAGCACTGAGCGAAGCCCACGCCGAGAAAATTTGCAAGGTGATGGATCAGGCCATGAAGGTCGGCGCGCCAGTGATTGGTCTGAATGATTCAGGCGGTGCGCGCATTCAGGAAGGTGTGGCATCGCTTGGTGGGTATGCCGACGTTTTTCAGCGCAACGTGATGGCTAGCGGCGTGATTCCGCAAATCAGCATGATCATGGGCCCGAGTGCTGGCGGCGCGGTGTACAGCCCGGCCATGACTGACTTTATCTTCATGGTTAAAGATTCAAGCTACATGTTTGTGACCGGCCCAGAGGTCGTTAAAACCGTGACGCATGAAAGCGTGACGGCTGAGGAGTTGGGTGGAGCCATCACCCACACCACCAAAAGCGGCGTGGCTGACCTGGCGTTTGAAAACGATGTAGAAGCGCTGCTGATGCTGCGCCGCCTATACAACTACCTGCCGCTGAACAACCGCGAAAAGGCACCCATCCGCCCCAGTGCTGACCCAGCCACGCGCATGGACATGAGCCTGGACACGCTGGTGCCTGAGAACCCTAACAAGCCGTATGACATGAAGGAGCTGATTGTCAAAACGGTGGATGACGGTGACTTTTTTGAGATTCAGCCTGAGTACGCTAAAAATATCATCATTGGTTTTGCGCGGATGGAAGGCCAAACCATCGGCATCGTCGCCAACCAGCCGCTGGTGCTGGCAGGTTGCCTCGACATCAAATCGTCTATCAAGGCTGCGCGTTTTGTTCGCTTTTGTGACTGCTTCAACATTCCGGTTGTCACCTTTGTTGATGTGCCCGGCTTTATGCCCGGTACAAGCCAGGAGTACGGCGGCATCATCAAGCACGGGGCAAAACTGCTCTACGCCTACGCTGAATGCACAGTACCAAAAATCACTGTCATCACCCGCAAGGCCTATGGCGGCGCGTATGACGTGATGGCCTCCAAACACCTGCGCGGCGACGTTAACTTTGCCTGGCCGAATGCCGAGATTGCGGTGATGGGAGCCAAGGGAGCAGTTGAAATTATTTTCCGCGAGGACAAGGGCGATCCGGTCAAGCTGGCCGCACGTGAGGCGGAGTACAAAGCCCAGTTTGCCAACCCATTCATTGCTGGTGCGCGCGGGTTTATTGACGATGTGATCTTGCCGCACGAGACGCGCAGGCGGATTTGCCGGTCGTTGGTGATGTTGAAAGACAAGAAGCTTGAGAACCCTTGGCGCAAGCATGGGAATATTCCGTTGTGATCGCTTTTGACGTTAGGTTGCGCCGTATGTTCCAGAGTGGGCTGGTTGCGCGTTTTGCTTCGTGTCCCCCGCTTACGCTCCTCCTTGACCTACGCAAAACGCACAACCAACCCTCTCCAAACATGACTGTTTCAGTCGGCTTAAAGAAAAAACTACTTTCAGCAATGGGCGTGGCGTAT
>JAYUVG010000053.1:0-6504 GCA_043754255.1 Polaromonas sp.
GTTTTGTCGACGGGCGCATACCAGGTGGGTAGGGCTGAGTTGGTCATCACGGTTTCCTTTTTTATGAAAATACAAACAAAACGAAATAGAGCAAAAAAAAACCGCCGGGTGTCCGGCGGTTTTGAAAATTTATGCGTTTATGTGAGGTTACGCGAAATCTTCTCTACCGCCAGAGGCGCTAGAAAACCAGAAGTAACCAAAATAAAACGATGCGGTGTGCATGGCTGAAAATGTAGCACAGGTTGAAATTTGGATTCGAATACGGGTTCGGATACGGGTTCGGGGGCATTCACCGCGGAGTCGCGGAGAAGGGGGCAGAGGACGCGGAGGAAACCTTTAAAAATCGTCTTTCTCCGCGTCCTCCGCGCTCTCCTATTCTCCGCGTTGAAATGTCTTCAGGCTGTCCCACCCACCGTCAACCCATCAATCCGCAGCGTAGGCTGTCCAACGCCAACAGGCACACTCTGGCCTTCTTTGCCGCAGGTGCCAACGCCGCTGTCAAGCGCCATGTCGTTGGCAATCATGCTGACTTTTTTCAGGCATTCCGGGCCGCTGCCAACAATCGTTGCGCCTTTGACCGGGTACAAAATTTTGCCATTTTCAACCCAATACGCTTCACTGGCTGAAAACACAAACTTGCCCGACGTGATGTCAACCTGGCCGCCAGCAAAGTTGGTGGCGTACAGACCTTTTTTGATGCTGGCGACGATTTCTTGCGGATCCTTGTCGCCACCCAGCATGTAGGTGTTGGTCATGCGCGGCATCGGCGTGTGGGCGTAGCTTTCGCGGCGGCCATTGCCAGTGGGCTTGACGTTCATCAAACGCGCGTTCAATGAATCTTGGATGTAGCCCTTCAAAATGCCGTCTTCAATCAGCACATTTCGCTGGCTGGCATTGCCTTCGTCGTCAACATTCAATGAGCCGCGGCGGTCAGCAATGGTGCCGTCGTCCAGCACCGTCACGCCTTTGGCGGCGACACGCTGACCGATCTTGCCGGCAAATGCGCTGGAGCCCTTGCGGTTGAAGTCGCCTTCCAGGCCGTGGCCAATCGCTTCATGCAGCAAGATGCCGGGCCAGCCAGAACCCAAAACCACCGTCATTTCACCGGCAGGCGCAGGGCGCGCTTCCAGGTTGGTGAGTGCGGCTTTTACAGCCTCGTCAACATACTGGCCGATTTGTGCATCGTCAAAATACGCCAGGCCAAAACGGCCGCCGCCGCCGGCCGAACCGGTTTCACGCCGGCCTTTTTGTTCAGCAATGACAGTCACGCTCAATCGCACCAACGGGCGCACATCAGCAGCCAGTGTGCCGTCAGCCCGTGCCACCATCACCACGTCGTATTCACTGGCCAGGCCTGCCATCACTTGTACGATGCGCGGGTCTTTGGCCTTGGCAAATTTTTCAACTTTCTCCAGCAGCTTGACCTTGGCCGTGCTGCCCAGCGTAGCGATTGGGTCATGGCCTTCATAGAGCGAGCGACTGCTGGCGATTTTGCGACTGGGCGTTTTAATTTTGGCCGACTTGCCAGCGCCCGAAATGCTGCGCACGGTGCGTGCAGCATCCATCAGCGACGCTTCTGAAATATCGTCTGAATAAGCAAACGCAGTTTTCTCACCGCTAACGGCCCGCACACCCACACCCTGGTCAATGCTGAACGAGCCGGTTTTGACGATGCCTTCTTCCAGGCTCCAGCCTTCGCTGCGGGTGTACTGAAAATACAAATCAGCGTCATCAGCGCCTTTGGACGTGATCTCTGCCAACGCCCTGGACAAATGCGCTTCAGTCAAGCCAAAGGGAGCAAGCAAAAGCTGCTGTGCAATGCTCAGTCGATCCGATGTGGAAGCCTGATTTGGCTTGACCAATGAAGAAGTGATGGACGCATTGAGCGCAGACGAAGCCGAGGAAGTAAGTGAGGTCATGCCCAATTGTAGGCAGTCTGCACGCCTTGCGTCCCTACAGGCTGCTTGGCCCTGCTGCACGCCTAAAATGGGGTGATGCTTGCACAAAGAACCCTCAAATCACTCACCAAAGCTGTTGGCGTGGGCCTGCACAGTGGTCAGCGTGTTGAGCTTACGCTCAGGCCCGCAGCGCCAGACACGGGCATTGTGTTTCGCCGGGTGGATTTGCCGCAACCTGTTGATATTGCGATTTCTGCGTTGGCGGTGACAGACACGCGCCTGGCTTCCACAGTATCGAACGGCAGCGCCAAGGTTTTTACCGTTGAGCACCTGATGTCAGCCTGCGCTGGTGTCGGGCTGGACAACCTGCTGGTTGATATCACTGCTGAAGAAGTTCCCATTCTGGATGGCTCCGCTTCATCGTTTGTATTTTTGCTGCAATCGGCCGGCATTGAATTGCAAAACGCGCCCAAACGCTTTGTGCGCGTTTTGAAAACAGTTGAAGTGCGCGAAGGCGAGGGCGCTGCAACCAAGTGGGCGCGGCTGTCGCCTTATGAAGGCTACAAACTCAGCTTTGAAATTGACTTTGACCACCCGGCTGTTGATTCAACGGGCCAGCGGGTCGAGTTTGACATGGGCACCGGGTCGTATACCCGCGACATTGCCAGAGCGCGTACTTTCGGGTTTACCAAAGACGTTGAAATGATGCGAGCCAACGGCCTGGCACTCGGCGGCGGGCTCGACAACGCCATCGTGATGGACGACTACAAGGTGCTGAACAGCGAAGGCCTGCGCTACAACGACGAATTTGTGAAGCACAAGATTCTGGATGCGATGGGCGATTTGCACCTGCTGGGCAAGCCGCTGCTGGCCGCGTACAGCGCGTTCCGCTCTGGCCACGGGCTGAACAACAAGCTGCTGCGCGAACTGTTGGCGCAACCAGATGCGTACGAAGTGGTCACATTTGACGACGAAAAGCTTGCGCCCAAGGGCTTTGCAACGTTAGCGCGCGCCTGGTAATTCACGCAACTTTCATCAAACCAATTTAGTCACCATGGTTGTTGTACGCTTCCTTGTTTTGCTGCTGCTGGCTTCCTGTGCAGTGCTATTTTTGCTGTATGCAATGACGGGGCAGGCGCGCTACAAACAGTGGGGTTTTGTCGTTCTGCGGTGGACGTTACTGGCAGGCTTCGGCTTTTTTGCCGTGTTGATCTACCAGCGCCTCAGTTAATCTGCGCTCACGATTTTTTAAGCGCTGCTGCCAGCATGGCACATGCCTTGCCCGCATGCGCATGGGTGATGGCCAGGCCCAGTGCATCGGCTGCGTCTTTGCCCGGCAAACTTGGCAGTTTGAGCAGGCGCATCACCATTTCCTGCACCTCAGCCTTGCCAGCTTTGCCGTAGCCTGCGATTGATTTTTTAAGTTGCAGCGCACTGTATTCGGCCACGCTTAAATCAGCCGACACCAGCGCTGTGATGCAAGCACCCCGGGCCTGGCCCAGCAGCAAAGTTGCCTGCGGATTGACATTGACAAAAACAATCTCGACCGACGCGCAGTCAGGCTGGTAGCGCGCAACAACCTCCCGTATGCCGTCAAACAATACCTTCAGGCGACCTGGCAAATCCTTTTTTTCCAGATGCGCAGTCTTGATCGTGCCGCTGGCCACATAAGTTAATTTTTGGCCGTCCACATCGACCACGCCAAAGCCGGTGATCTGCAAGCCGGGGTCTATTCCAAGAATACGCATGAAGTATTTGCTATCTATTCAGGAGCTGCTTGCGCGCTATTTACGCGGGCTAGAGGCATATTTATATCCCAAAATACCACCTGACAGAGTGAAAAAACACCGGCGCTGCAAAGCACAATGCATCAGCCCGGTCCAGCAGCCCACTGGCGCCTGTGACTGACTTGCCTTCTGTGCCCCAGTTGGTAATGCCCCGGTCACGCTTGAGCGCCTTCATGACCAGATGGCCGAGCGAGCCAGCCACGCATGCAATCAACGCCATAGCTACGGCTTGTGCAGGTTTGAACGGTGTCAACGCCGACATCAAGCCGCCAATCAGGCTGGCCACCACTACCGCTATCAGCCAGCCGGTCCAGTTAAAAGTTGAGCTGATCTTGGGCGCCAGCAAAGTCATGCGCCCACGTTTTAGCCTGTTGTCGACCAGATACTGCACCAGCATGCAGCTTTGCACCACAAACACTAAAAAGAACACCAAAAACGCGTTTTTGCCCTGGTAGTTGGGAAACTTCAGCAGCAGCAGCGCGGGCACATGGCTGATGCCATAGACGCACACCATGATGCCCCACTGCAGCTTGGCATTGCGTTCTAAAAACCGCTCCGGGTCATTGGCCAGCGCACTCACCACAGGGATTGCCAAAAAAACATACACCGGGATAAACACCGTGACCAGATCGAAGTTCCGGTTGATGACCAGAAAAAACTGGACTGGCAGCACGATGAAAAAAGCAAGCACCAGGCTGCGGTGGTCGCCCTGCCGGGTGGGCGAAAGAGTGATGAACTCGCGCAGTGCAAAAAAAGCCACAAACGCAAACAGCACTGTTGCCACGGTGTCGCCCAGTGCCCAGCCCACCCAGAACACAGTGGCCATCAGCCAGGTTGTTTGCAGCACACCATTGAACTCTTTTTGCGCCAGTGTTTGCGCGTCCCCCAGCGCGCCCTCAGCGCGTTCCCGCAGTGTGCGTACCACCGCAACCACACTGATGATGGACAGCAAGCCAAACAGCAGCACAAACAGCAAACCGACCTGTTGCGATGGCTGCAAACTGAGCATGAAAGTGTTGATCATGTTACGAATGTCAGGACTGACGCAGCGCCATCACAGCATCGCGCGCCCGGGTTAAAAATTCGGCCCGATCTTCGCCTGTTCCCAACGCAATCGGCACACCAAAAGTAACCGAACACAAAATCGGCACCGGCACCACCTCGCCCTTGGGCATGACGCGCTGCACGTTGTTGATCCACGCCGGCACCAGCACCACATCCGGAAACTTGAGTGCCAGGTTGTACAGGCCGGACTTGAATTTTTGCGGCTCTTCCTGATTGCCCCGCGTGCCCTCAGGAAACAAAATAATCGAGTCGCCACTAGCCAATGCGTTGATCAACGGCTCCAGCGGATCCTGCTCACCGGTTTTGACGCGATCAACATAAATCGCATTGAACACGGCGGTGGTGATCCACTTTTTAAACGGTGTTTTGGTCCAATAGTCTTTGGCCGCAATCGGCCTTGTAATGCTGCGCAACTCTTCGGGCAGCGCTGCCCACATCAGCACCAGGTCAGCGTGGCTTTGGTGGTTGGCAAAATAAATACGCTGCTCGGCCTTGGGCGGGCAGCCCTGCCATCTGGCCTGCGCGCCAGTTAAAGCGCGAATGATGCCAAGCAACAAAAGACCCATCAGCTTGGCCAGCATCAAGGCAGCTCCACCGCGCCCATGCGCGCAGCAATGGTGCTGGCACGGGACGACAAATAACCCGAGTTAGGCCGGGTTTCAAAGTACTTGGGGCGGGGCAACATCACCGCCAGACGCGCTGCTTCATAGGCACTTAATTTGGCGGCACTTTTGCGAAAGTAGTGCTGGGCAGCGGCTTCTGCGCCAAAGATGCCTTCTCCCCATTCAACGCTGTTCAGGTAAATCTCCAGAATGCGCTCTTTGTTCAAGATTTTTTCAAGCAGCAAAGTCAGCACCAGCTCCTGTCCCTTGCGCAGCAGCGTTCGCTCGCCTGACAAAAACAGGTTTTTCGCCAGTTGCTGCGTGATGGTCGAGCCACCTATGATTTTTGCGGGCCTGGCAGGTTTGGTGTTAGCACTGCTGGCATTTTTGGGGGACTGCTGAAACCTTTGTTCAACCTTGGCGCTTTCTTTTGCATTTCTGTCCCAGGCTTTTTCCAGCGCCTCAATGTCCACACCGTCGTGCTCAATAAAGCTGGCGTCTTCTGATGCAATGACCGCGCGCTTCAGGTTGTCAGACATGTCGCTGTAGGGCAGCCACTGCTGGCGCCATTTCAGGCTGCCAGTGGTAGTGGCCACGTTATAAACAGCGGAGCGTTCAAACGCGGTGGACTCCGGGTCCACAAAAGCCATCAAAATGATACGGCCAACAAAATAAAGCTGCAATGACAGGCCTGCCAACAACACCAATAAAGCCAAGCGGGCAACAGCTTTCATGCAGGTATTTTCTGGCGTTTCTAGCGGCTGGTCAGCCTGGTTTCAAGCGTCTCATCGCGCGTGAATTTGAAGCGCGACACCACCACAATCTGGTCTGCCTTGCGCCGCATCGCGTCGGTAAATTTGGCAAACGGGCCAACGCCTTTCACGATGGCTTGCGCCCGGCGGTCCAGCGTCAGGTTACCCGAGGTTTCAACGACTTCAGTTGCCAGAATTCGACCGTCGAAATTGACGGTAACTATCATGGTCAGTTCGCCATAGAGTTTTCTGCCAGCCAGCTCCGGGAAATTGGTGGTGCCCTTGTCTTCAATTTTGTGGCGCAGCTTGTCGTAGTACACGGCATAAACTTCTTCCCGCGTGGAAGGGCTGATGTAGCGCTTTTTGGGCCGTGCATTCTCTTCGTTGATGCGCTTTTCGA
>JAYUVG010000054.1:0-4322 GCA_043754255.1 Polaromonas sp.
AGCAGCTCAACTAAAGGCTGAGTTTGAAGCCTTGCTGGCAGGCCGCGCCCCATCAACCGTGGTGCACCATTGCGGCAGCGGCGTCAGTGCCGTACCCAATATTTTGGCGATGCAGATTGCAGGTTTGGGCAACTCAGCAACGTTAGGTCTTTATGCAGGTAGCTGGAGCGACTGGTGCAGTGATGCCAGCCGGCCGATGGCGCAGGGCTGAAGCGAAACATAACGCCCCATGAGCCAACAAGCCACCCCATCCGCGTCCTCACTTTCATCCTTTATCTGGTCAGTGGCCGACCTGCTTCGCGGCGACTACAAACAGTCTGAATACGGCAAAGTCATCTTGCCGTTTACCGTGCTGCGCAGGCTGGACTGCGTACTTAGCACCACCAAGCCCGCAGTACTGGCAGAGCTTGAAAAGCAAAAGAAAGCTGGCATCAACCCCGAAGCGTTCTTGTTCAAAGCTGCCAAACAAAAAGAGCTGTACAACGCCTCCCCGCTCGACATGAAAAAGCTCATGGGCGACACCGACAACCTCAAAACCAACCTGCGCGACTACTTGAATGCGTTTTCACCCGCCGCACGCGACATTTTTGAACGCTTTGAATTCATTGCTCAAATCGAGCGGCTGGCCAAGGCAGGCCTGCTGTACTTGGTGGCCGAACGATTTGCGCAAATTGACCTGCACCCCAACGCTGTCAGCAATGTTCAGATGGGCCAGGCTTTTGAAGAGCTGATTCGCAAGTTTGCCGAGGTGTCGAATGAAACCGCCGGTGAGCACTTCACCCCGCGCGAGGTGATTCGCCTGATGGTCAGCCTGCTGCTGACTGAAGACGACGACACTTTAAGCAAACCCGGCGTGGTGCGCACCATTTATGACCCCACCGCCGGCACAGGCGGCATGCTGACAGCCGCCGCTGACTACCTGGCCGAGCACAGCGTGGGCGCGGCCCCGGTCATGTTTGGGCAAGAACTGAACGACGAAAGCTACGCCATTTGCAAGGCCGACATGCTGATCAAAGGCCAGCTGGTTGCCAACATCGTGCCCGGCAACACGCTAAGCGACGACGGCTTTGCCCACCGCAAATTTGACTACATGCTGTCTAACCCACCCTTTGGTGTGGAATGGAAAAAGGTCGAAAGCACCATTCGCAAAGAGCACGAAAGCCAAGGCTATAACGGCCGCTTTGGCCCCGGCCTGCCACGTGTGAGCGATGGCTCACTGCTGTTTTTGTTGCACCTGATAGCCAAGATGACGCCCGCCAAAGACGGCGGCAGCCGCATTGCAATTGTGCTGAATGGCTCGCCACTTTTTACAGGCGGCGCAGGCAGCGGCGAAAGCGAGATACGCCGGTACGTGCTGGAGAATGATTTGCTGGAGGCCATCGTCGCCCTGCCGACCGACATGTTTTACAACACAGGCATCAGCACCTACATTTGGGTGCTGACCAACCGCAAACTCAAGTCGCGTGTGGGCAAGGTGCAGTTGATTGACGCATCAGGCATGTGGCAAAAAATGCGCAAGAGCCTAGGCAGCAAGCGTAAAGAACTCAGCGACGCACACATCAGCGACATCACCCGCCTGTTTGGCGCAGCCAAAGAGGCACAGATAGGCGGCAAGCCCATCAGCCGCATTTTTAACAACCAAGACTTTGGCTACAGCACCATCACGGTAGAACGCCCGCTGCGCAACCCAGACGGCAGTATCACAATGGTTTCAGTGCGAAAAGCAAAGGCTAAGCCCATGGCTGACACCCGCTTGCGCGATACCGAAAACGTGCCCTTGGGCGAAGACATCAAAGCCTATTTCAAACGCGAAGTGCTGCCCCACGCGCCTGATGCGTGGGTAGACGACAGCAAGACCAAAGTCGGCTACGAAATCCCGTTTAACCGCCACTTCTACGTGTTTGAGCCACCCCGCCCTCTGGCCGCGATTGATGCGGACTTGAAGCGGTCAACTGACAAGATTTTGGCGATGATCAAGGGGTTGACGGCATGACTAAAACACAAGATATTGATAGGGTGGCGATGAACGAAAAAGGCATACCTGTGTTTATTTGTCGCGCAGACTCAAGTCCGATCTGCGCGACGGCAGAGGAGTTGGTTGCGCTTGAACACGACATACTGGAAGAGACCGACCTGATTAGGGCTGGCTACCCAGTCCTTGCCAAACCATCACTTAGCGCTGACGCGTTAATTACTGCGGGCGCAGTGAAGTCAGCGCTCGAAACACTGCATCAAACTAGATCCCTATAAACTCGGGGCATTGTTTAAATAGTCTCACCGCTGGCGAGACTATTTAAAGTTTCAGCAGCCAGTAAGCCGCCAGCCGATTGCCCCAGTGAATCGACACATACATATAGCCTTATGCAACATCAAGAGTTCCTCAAACCCCGCCTGACTGGCAAGCGTTTTGACGACCATACGTTGCCGCTGGAAATACTAAAAGATTTTGCAGCACTCGAAGAAATGATCGTTGAAGTCGCTGAGTGGAAGTTTCTACAAGAGCACACTGGCAGAAAACGCGTGCGTAATTTCAGCAAAGGTTTGGAGCTGCATTTGTCAGGCGTTGAGTCAGGCAGCACTTTACCTGTCTTTGTTTTGGCATTCTTAGGGCTTTTTCCGTCCGAGAACGCCAAATACTTTGAGCAGGCACGCACTGAAATCATCAATGCGATTGCTCAAGCAGCGCAAGGGCAAACACCCAATCTGCCGCCTCAATTTTTAAGCTACTTTGATCGGTTTGGCAGAGGACTTCGTGAAGACGAGCGCATGGAATTTCCCGGCGACAGCAACGTCATCGTGTCCTTGACGCCCGATGTGCGCAAGCGACTTGTCAAGTCATCAAAAGTAGAAGTCTGGACAGAAGAGCTGACGTTGCGCGGACGAATTTGTGAAATGGATCAAGCCAGAGGCAGCTTTCACCTTGAACTAAAAGACGGTACCAAACTGCCAGCCCCAACGGCTGATCAACATCTGGCGACAGTGCTTGAGGCATTCAACGAATACCGCAACGGCGCTAATGTATTGCTACAAGGCGTGATTAAGAAAGACCGTCAAGACCGTATGAAGTCGTTTGAATCAGTAGAGCACATCAGTTTGCTTGACCCGCTTGATGTCACCTTGCGCTTGGAAGAAATTGCCGACCTGAAAGACGGCTGGCTTGACGGCAAAGGAATTGCACCCAATCCAGAAAAGCTGCACTGGCTTGCCAAGGCGTTTGACAACTCTTTTAAAGCTGATCTGCCATTACCCCATTTGTACCCCACGCCCGAAGGCGGCATTCAGGCTGAATGGAGCCTGAAAGATTGGGAGGTGACGCTTGAGATTGATTTGACTACCCATCAAGCGATGTATCAGGCTGTCCGTATAGCTGGGCAAGAAACTGGCCAGCAGCCCCAAGGAAGTGTGAATGAGCACGCGCTGGCACTTGGAGAAGATGAGGGTTGGACGCGGCTGAACGACGCATTGACCTTGGCTGGGGGCACAGAGGCATGACGCCCCAAACTCAATTACTCAGGCAAATTCACCCCAACTTTATTCAACTCGGTCGCGTGACATCTCAGGCCTTTCGCCCCACGCCAAAAGACGAAAACCAATTGTCGGTTTATGACGGCGACCAGATACAGCCAGAAGCTGCATGGAAGCATTACACAGCCAATCCAGCCTTTGGCTCTGCCGGGGTCATGGCAATTACCTATGAAGAATGCACGACACAAAACTTGCCCGTGTTGGCGGACGGTGTAGCGTTTAAAGAACACTGCGCGATAGATTTTGCTGCTTTTGAGAAAGCTGAAATTGAGAAGAAGGCCAAGTTCTTGTCGCGTCTTGCACAGCTTCGCGGCTGGCTGTTTCAGGCATAAACACCGATGAGTTTTGCCCGCTACCCGGCGTACAAAGACACCGGCGTGGAATGGCTGGGGGAGGTGCCGGAGCATTGGGAGATCTGGAAACTAACTCAGGGTTGTGAGTTGATTGGTAGCGGTACAACGCCTAAAACAGAAAAGATTCATTACTACGAAGACGGGGAAATTCCTTGGGTCAACACTGGAGATTTGAACGACTCTGATCTGTTGGATTGCAATAAACGAATTACAGAATTAGCCATAACCGATCACTCAACCTTAAAACTGTTTCCAGTGGGCTCAGTTGTCATTGCGATGTATGGGGCAACTATCGGAAAACTTGCCATTTTGAAGTTTTCGGCAACGGTCAATCAGGCTTGCTGCGTGTTTGCGGGAAGCGGCGCAATAGACAAAAAATTCCTGTTTTTCTGGTTAATGGGTTTCAGAGAGCAAATCGTCAGTTTGGCAACTGGTGGCGGTCAA
>JAYUVG010000055.1:0-4868 GCA_043754255.1 Polaromonas sp.
ATCGCGCATCTGCGTCAGGCTGTAGGTGTTGGTCACGGTTTTGGCCCAGTTCACACCCACGCCGCGCACGGCTTTTTCAATCGGGTTGTTGGTGCTGCGCAATGCGTTGACGGCTTTGGACGACATCACGTCTTGCCCGCCTGTGGCCGCTGAGTAACCGTTGTCAATCACCATCAGCACGTTGTCGGTCTGGTTGAAGACCGCATTGCCCACTCCGCTGGTCAAGCCGTTGTGCCAAAAGCCGCCATCGCCCATCATCGCTATGGTGCGTTTTGATGTGTCTGTGGTGTTAAAAGCCGATGCACCTGCCCAGCCCAAGCCATAGCCCATGGTGGTCGCGCCTATGTTGAAGGGCGGCAGGATGGAGAACAGATGGCAGCCAATGTCGCAACTGATATGGTGCTTGCCCAGCTCGCGTTCGATGAGCTTCATGGCGGTAAAAATGGGGCGCTCCGGGCAGCCCGTGCAAAACGACGGCGGCCTGCCTTGCACTTCCGACACGGCGGCGTTGATGGCGAAGGCCTTGGGGTTGCCTTGCAAAGTGGCAAGTCCCGCCGAGGCAGGCCGGGCGGCTTGAGGCAAGTCGCGCCCTTCAAGCAGTGCAGGCGCGTACTTTTCAATAAACCGCGCCACACCTTTAAGCACCACGCCGCCCGTGTATTCGCCCGCCATCGGCAACAGGTCTTTGCCGTGGATGCGGGTCTGCACATCAGCGCGGCGCAAGATGGCGTTGACGTTTTGCTCAATGAAGTCGGGCTGGCCTTCTTCCACCAGCAAGATGCCGCGCTTGCCTGCGCAAAAGCGGGTGAACTCCGCATCAATCAGTGGGTAGGTAATGTTCAACACATACAGCGGCACGCGCGAGTTTCCGAACGCATCAGCCAGCCCCAGCAGCTCCAGCGAACGCAGCACGCTGTTGTACAGGCCGCCCTGCATGACGATGCCAAAGTCTTGCGCACTTTCGGCAAAAAACTCATTGACCTGATGGTCTTGAATGAATTTGACGGCGGCTGGCCAGCGCTCAGAGATTTTTTCTTGTTCTTGCGCATAGCTGGCGGGCGGCAGCACGATGCGGCTGGTGTCGCGCTGCGGGTTGTTGATGGCATCTTTGAGCGTGAACGCCGGGCGCTTGTTGGCTTTGGTCGCAAAACGGCCATGCACATGACAGGCGCGGATGCGAAGCTCGAGCATCACAGGCGTGCGACTGGCTTCAGACAGCTCAAAACCCATTTCAACCGCACGCACAATGCTCTCCAGATTGGGTCGTGGGTCAATCAGCCAGACCTGCGACTTCATGGCAAACGCGTGTGAACGCTCCTGCATGATGCTGGAGCCCTCGCCATAGTCCTCTCCCACAATCAGCATCGCGCCACCCATCACGCCGCCCGAGGCCAGATTGGCAAGAGCATCAGACGCGACGTTGGTGCCCACGGTTGCCTTGAACGTCACCGCACCGCGCAAGGGGTAATTGACCGACGCTGCCAGCGTGGCGGCAGCGGTGGCCTCAGAGGCACTGTGCTCAAAATGCACGCCGAGTTCTTGCAATATATCGTTGGCATCGGTCAGCACATCCATCAGATGCGAAATGGGCGCGCCCTGGTAACCCGCCACGTACGACACGCCGGATTGCAGCAGCGCTTTGGTCACCGCCAGAATGCCTTCACCCCGAAACTCTTCGCCATCGCCCAGGCGCAGGGTTTGTATTTCTTTGGTAAATGATCTTTCAGCCATTGGCGTAATTTACGCAACCTAACGCCATACGCCTAATGGATTGATTGGATGCAACGTATCGATTTGGTGAATAATTAGCAGCAACCCTGATATGTTTTTGTTGTAGTCACCATGAACTTTCGTCAACTGGATTTGAATTTGCTTCGTGTTCTGGTGGCTATCCACCGCACTGGCTCTGTCACGCTGGCGGGCAAGGCGCTGGCCCTGTCACAACCCGCCACCAGCAACGCGCTGGCGCGCCTGCGAAATTTTTTTGAAGACGAGCTGTTTGTGCGCGCGCCGACAGGCCTCAAACCTACCCGGCTGTGCGAGCAGCTGGCACCTGCTGTCATGGCGCAGCTCTCCAGCATGGAAAGCCTGGTCACCGGGCATGAAGTGTTTGACCCCGCAGCTAGCAAGATGCACTGGCAACTGTCGCTGTCAGACCTGGGGGAGATGCTGTTTTTGCCAGAACTGGCAGGCGAGCTGCGCAAGCAGGCACCGGATGCGCGTCTGGCCAATATTTCAGTGGCTGCCAATCAGGTGCCAGCCGCGCTTGAAGCTCGCGAGATTGACCTGGCCATCGGCATTTTGCAGCCCAGGCACAGGGGCATACGTTGCGAGCTGCTGTTCAGGGAGCAATATGTTGCGGTGGCCGCGCCCACCTGGCGACCATCATCCGGTCGCTCTGGCCGTACATTGACAGCCCGGCAACTGACCGAAGCCGCTTTTGTGGTCGCATCACCGACCGCCACATTTCACGGCAGTGTGGAGCAAATGCTGACGCGTATGAAGCTTCAGGATCGCATCGTGCTGCGGGCGCGACATTTTGGCGGCTTGCCAGAACTCGCCATGAGCTCGGATTTATTGTCCATCGTGCCTGCAATGTTCGCCAACAAACTTCGCCACCACTATGACTTCAGGATCTGGGGCATCCCGGATGCGCCCACCTACGAGGTGAGGATGGTCTGGCATGGCAGTACCGACAAAGACAGTGCCCACCAGTGGATTCGCGCGCTGGTGCAGCGCTTGTTCAAGCGGCTTGTGGTTTAGTGCGATGTTTAAATAGGCCATTGCAATTCAAACAGCATATCTGTAGGCTCCTGCCGCTGCGCATAAGGCCAACATCTGCCAGCAATCGCGCAAATTCCCATTGTTGAAAAACGCCTCTCGGCCAACGCTCGTATCAGGATACTTCAAGCGCTTGGCCGCACCATGCAGCAACAGCGTGGTTAAGTGCGAAATGCAAATTTATGCATGCAACCTGCAAGCAATTGTCCGCTGTTCTAAGTCGGCATCAAGTGGTCAATTTCCTGCTGCATGGCTTGCACCAGCTGGGTGTACATTTTGAGTTTTTCAGATGTGTCGCGCAGCCGCTCGGCAATGCGCAATGCGATCGCTGACATTAATTTACAGGCAGTTTGGGGGTCGTCTTCACTCAGTTTTTGCAAAGCCGACCGTGTGAGTACTGCACAGTGCGTATCAGTGCTAGCGGTGCAGGACGCCAGACGGGCCTGGCCATCAACCAACCCCATTTCGCCCATCAGGCTGCCTGGGCCAAGAACCGTCACTGTCACTGGAGTGTGGCGGCTGACCACAATGTTTTCAACGATGACTTCACCCTCCAAAAGCAGCATCATGTAGCCGGTGTCCTTGTCATCGCCTTCTTTGATAAAAGTTGTCCCTTCAGCAATTTTGCGTGGTGTCATGTAGCTGACAACAGTCAACGCTTCTTTTAGTGTCAGTTGCATCAGTGCAGTGGGAGCTATCAAAAATTTGGCTGCCAGTTCTGCTGTGCTGGAGCCAGCAACCGCGCGCATTCGCTCTTTGGGATCCAGTTGCTCAGGCGAAGCGCTTGAAATGCCTTTTTTGCCACGAAACAAATTTTCAAACATGGTGTTTCCGGGTGGGTGCGGCGCCAGGATGTTGCACTGCGATAAAATCATGGTAACTCAAGGAGCGGTGCAGCGAAACCTGGATTTCGTGAGGCTTGGGTTGATGATGTGAGCAAAACATTTTCATAACGACGCTCACTTTAGCAACTTGAGGTGAGTCGTATGAGCCCTGTTAAAAACACCCGCCAGGTCCCCGCCATGAAGCTGTCTGGCCTGGAGCCGGTCACCATTGGCTCAGGCAACCTGTTTGTCAACATTGGCGAGCGCACCAACGTCACAGGTTCCAAGGCATTTGCCCGAATGATCTTGAACGGCGACTTTGAAGCAGCCTTGATTGTGGCGCGCCAGCAGGTTGAAAACGGCGCACAGATCATTGACATTAACATGGATGAAGCCATGCTGGACAGCGAGGCAGCCATGGTGCGTTTTTTGAACCTGATCGCCAGCGAGCCCGACATTGCGCGTGTTCCCATCATGATCGACAGCTCCAAGTGGAGCGTGATTGAGGCCGGCTTGCGCTGCATTCAGGGCAAGGGCATTGTCAATTCCATTTCTATGAAAGAAGGGCTGGAGCCGTTCAGGCAGCAGGCCAAACTCGTCAGGCGTTATGGTGCGGCGGCAGTGGTGATGGCGTTTGATGAAAAAGGTCAGGCTGATACCTATGAACGCAAGATTGAAATTTGTGAGCGCGCGTACCGGTTGCTGGTCGATGAGCTGGGATTTGCGCCAGAAGACATTATTTTCGACCCCAACATTTTTGCCATTGCCACAGGCATTGAAGAGCACAACAACTACGCGGTCGACTTCATCAACGCCACGCGCTGGATCAAAGAAAACCTTCCCGGTGCCAAAGTGTCTGGCGGAGTCAGCAATGTGTCATTCAGTTTTCGCGGCAATGACCCGGTTCGCGAGGCGATTCACACGGTGTTTTTGTACCACGCCATCAAGGCAGGGATGGACATGGGTATCGTCAACGCTGGCATGGTAGGCGTGTACGACGACCTGGAACCGACGCTGAAAGAGCGCGTGGAAGATGTGGTTTTAAACCGCCGCCCTGATGCGGGCGAACGGTTGGTTGAGGTGGCTGAAACTGCGAAGAGCGGTGCCAAAGATGACAGCAAACGCAACGAGTGGCGCAACCTGGAAGTTCGCGCGCGCTTATCGCATGCGCTGGTGCACGGCATGAACGAGTTCATTACCGAGGACACGGAAGAGGTGTGGAAGTTGATTGAAGCGGGCGGCGGCAGGCCACTGCACGTGATT